>JBFFZG010000170.1:0-10474 GCA_041568735.1 Promineifilaceae bacterium (SeqCode) | reverse complement strand
GAGCTGGATGACGGGACGCGCGTGCACAGCTGGCAGCCCCACGCCCGGCGGCTGGCCGAAGGCACCCGGGTCGAGGCTTCCTTCATCGCCGACCATCCCCTGGTCTGCTTCCAGTAGCAGCCCGCCTGCCGCGCCTCTGAATTTAGCCGGTGACCGGTTCGAGCTGGCCGGTCAGGTCGTTGATGACTTCCTCGACGAGGGCGACCAGCTCGGTCAGAAGGGGAGCGTCAAAGCGAAACGCCGCTCCGGCCGCCGCGAACAGCTCCGGCAGGGGACGCGTCCCTCCCAGCGCCAGCCCGCGCCGGTAGGCGCTCAGCGCGGTGGGCTGCCCCTGTTCGAGGCAGTTGCGCCAGATCTGGAGGGCGCCGATCGAGGCGATTCCGTATTCGACGTAGTAAAAGGGAATGTGGAAGATGTGCAGCTTGCGGTGCCAGCCGCTCGTTCGCTCTTCCTCCAGCCCCGACCAATCAACCCCAGCGAGAAAGCGCTTTTCCAGGTCGAGCCAGATGGCGTCCAGGTCCTCTGCTGCCAGCTCTTCATCGCTGGTGTAGACCCGGTGCTGGAAGGCGTCGACCGCGGCCATGTAGGGCAAAAAGAGGAGCACCTTATGCAGATGCTCGAGGCGGGCCCGGGCCGCTTCCCTTTCGTCGTAATAGCCGCCGCTGTCCCGGGTCAGGTAGGGAGCCGCCAGCAGCTCCATGGCCATCGAGGCGACCTCGCAGAACTCGATTGGCACATCTTCCTGCCAGATCAGCGGGTGGCGCGCCTCGTAGGCGTGAAAGGCGTGGCCGGCTTCGTGGAGGAGGGTCTGGACCGTGTCGTGGGTGCCGTTGCCGTTCATGAAAATAAACGGTTTGCCGCGCAGCGGGAGAGTCGTGCAGTAGCCTCCAAGCGCCTTCCCCTGGCGGGATTCGAGGTCGAGAAGGCTGTTTTCGGCCATATCGGCGAAGAAGCGGCCGAGTTCGGCGTCGACCTGATGAAAGATATTGAGCCCCCCCTGGACCAGCTCGGCCTCGGTGCGGTAGGGGGTGAGCGGCGGCCCCTGGTTTGTCTCTGCCAGGATGCCATTTTCCGGCATCCAATCCCAGGGGCGCAGCCGCTCCAGCCCCAGCTGCTGCCGGGTTTTTTCCAGGATGCGGCGGGCGGCCGGGACGACCGTCTGCTCGATCGCCTCGTGGAAGGTCAGGCAGTCCGCCGGCGTGTAATCGAAGCGGCCGAGCTGGCGAAAGGTAAAATCCCGGAAATCGGCGAAGCCGGCGTTGTGGGCGATCTGCCGGCGCAGGGCCAGCATCTCCAGGAAGAGATCGTTGAGCGGGCGGCGAATCGACTGCCACTGCGCCATGGCCAGCTTCCAGGCCTCTTCCCGCACCTGCCGGTCCTTGCTCTCCAACAGGGCCAGCAGCTGGCTCAGATTTTTCTTTTCACCCCGCCACGTCACCTGCAGGCCGCCGGTCAGCTTATCGTACCGATTGCCGAGCAGGTGGAGCTCCGTATCGAGGGGGACATTTTCCTCCCGGAAAAGCTCCGCTTCGTTGCGCATGTTGCGGAGCAGCACGGCCAGGTCCGGATCGGCCAGGTCGAGGGCCAGCAGCCGCTCTTTGAGCCCCTGCTCGGCAACGACCGCCTCGGGATAAATGTTGGTGATGAAGTCGTTGTAAGCGCTTTCGCGGGCTTCGTCGGCCGTGTCCAGTGTTTTTTCAATGGAAAGCACGCTGTACAGCTCGACAAAGACCCGGGTCAGCTGGGACCAATCCGCCAGCCAGGCGCGGGCATTCCCGGCCGTCAGGGGGCGGGCCTGCAGGTCGGCGTAGTACGGGGCGAAAAACGACCAGGACCGATCGGTCAGCTCTTCAATTGTTTCAGGAAGTGAGGAAAAATTCATGGTTGGTTCCGGTAGTTTGTGAACGAGACGCGGATAACAAAAAGGGGAATCTTGTTTTCCATCGGTTTTCGCTTTGAGAAAGAGAGTATATCCGGGATGCGCGAGGAATGTTTTCAATAACAGAAACAAGCATCGCGTGGACCCTGGGCGGCCCGGCAGAGTGATCGCGCCAGACTATCACCAGCCGCCGGGGAAGGCAAATTTCTCAGCAAATCTGACAGGAATTTCTATGAACGAAGCGGCGGGCCTGTTTCTGCGGCCGGAGAGGGGCTCACGGCTGGTCCGCATAGGCGCGGAAGCGGGCCATCAGCGCCCGGGTGACCGGGCCGACCGTGCCGCCGCCGATCGTCTGCTCGTCGACCTGCGCCACCGGCATGATCTCCTTGGTCGATGAAGTCAGAAACGCTTCGTCGAGCGCCCCCAGCTCCGCCAGCGGCAGCGGCCGCCGCTCGACGGGAATATCCGGGTGGGCCAGGCGCAGGACGACCTGCCGGGTGATGCCGGGCAGGATACCGGTTTCCGGGGTGATCAGCCGGCCGTTCCGCACCCCGAAAAAATTGGCCCGGGTGCCCTCACTGATCTGCTCCTGCCCGTCGAGGTAGAGCGCTTCGATCGCCCCATGGGCGGCGGCCGCCTTCATGGCCACAATGGCGCCGATGTAGTTGAGGCTCTTGACCGTCGGCAGCTCCCGGGTGAGGCGGGTGGTGATGACCCGGCAGCCGGCCGTGTAGAGTTCGGCCGGATAGCGGCTGATCGGCGTGACCATGACGATCAGGCCGGCCGGCTGGGAAGGAGTGAAAAAGTTCTCCGAGGGGCCGCCGGTGACGATCACCCGGATGTTGGCTTCGGGCAGGCCGCTGCGGGCCAGGGTTTCGAAGACGATCTCGGCGATTTCCTCGATGGAGTGGGGCAGCTCGAGGTCGATCTGGGCTGCCGAATGGCGCAGCCGCTCCAGGTGATCCATCAGGTGAAACGGCCGGCCGTGGTAGGTGCGCAAAAAGTCAAACACCCCATAGCCGCGCACCAGGGCCAGGTCGTTCAGGGGGAGGGCGGCCTGGCCGGCCGGCAGAAATTGCCCATTGACATAATAAATTGATTCGGTCATCAAGATTCTCCAGCTGCGGGCCGTGAACGGCCGCCGCCCCGGCCAACGATACCACAGCCCCGCGCCCCGGCAAGGGCGCGCTGGCGGTCCGGGGTCTGTTGGCGAACCCCCTCTTTTCTGTCATACTACAGGCGGTCCGGCCGCCGCGGGCGGCCCGCCGTTCGAGCAGATCCCAACCGGGTACCCCGGACAGCCTGTGATGTCGATGATGCGCCGCAACCTCTCGATCGATCGCCGCCGCTACTGGCGAATCGTCCGCTTTTTTGGCGGGGCGATTCTGCAGATCGCGGTCGTGGACCTGCTGCTCGGCCGCCTCTGGTTCGTCAGCATGGCCGTCCGGCGCTCTCGGCCGCAGCGGCTGAGGCAGATCGCCAGCCGCTTCCGCGACCTGGCGGTCGCCATGGGCGGGGTGATGATCAAGCTCGGGCAGTTTCTCAGCGCCCGGGTCGACGTGCTGCCGCCGGAAATCACCGACGAGCTGAAAGGGCTGCAGGACGAAGTGCCGCCGATTCCGCCCCCGGTGCTGCGCCGGATCCTGGCGCAGGAGTTCGGCGATCTGGAGACCGATTTTGCCGAGGTGGAGCTGACCCCCCTGGCGGCCGCCTCGCTCGGGCAGACGATGCGCGCCTGGCTGAAGCGGCCGGACGGCCGGCGCGGCGACCCGGTCGTCATCAAGGTGCTGCGGGCGAACATCGAGACGCTCGTTGAGACCGACCTGGCCGCCCTGCGCACCGTGGCTCCCTGGCTGATGCGCTACCCGCCCATTCGCCGCCGGGCCGATGTGCCCAACCTCATGGAGGAGTTCGCCCGCACCCTGTGGGAGGAGCTCGACTACGAGCAGGAGCTGCGCAACATCAAGCGCTTCCAGCGGATTTTCGAGCCGCGCCAGAATGTCTACATTCCCCGGGTTTACGACGCCCTTTGCACTCCGCGCGCCCTGGTCATGGAAAATGTCGAAAACGCCAAGATCGACGACCTGGCGGCCATTCGCGCGGCCGGCATCGACGAGAAGGCGGTGGCCGACGCCCTGCTCGAGGCCTATCTCTTCCAGCTTTTCAAGCACGGGGTCTTTCACGCCGACCCCCATCCGGGCAACATCTTTATCCGGCCGGTCGGCCCGCCGGTCGACCGGGAAATGGGCGCCCACCAGCCGTTCCAGATCGTGCTGGTCGATTTCGGCATGGTCGGCCGCCTGCCGGACGAACTCCGCCAGAACCTGGCCCAGGTCCTGATCGGCATGGTCCAGGGAGACGCCCGCCGGGTCATCAACGCCTACAACCAGATGGGCTTCTTCCTGCCGGGCACCGACCTGGAGCGCATCATCGAGGCGCAGGCGGTGCTCATGGAGCGGCTGGAAGGGCGCAACCTGCGCCAGCTTTCCCGCCCCGATCCGGAAGAGGTCAAAGAAATCGGCCTGCAGTTCCGCGACATTCTCTTCGAATTCCCCTTCCAGGTGCCGCAGAACTTTATCTATCTCGGCCGCGCCCTCGGCATCCTCTCCGGCATCGCTTCGGCCCTGCACCCGGAAATCAACCCGTGGTATCAGATCGAACGGTACGGGTTGGAGCTGCTCAACCTCGAGCGGCAGATGGCCTTCGACCGGGATTCGCTGGCCGCGCTGCTCGAGTCGCTGCGCCCCTACCTGCGCCTCCCCTCGCAGATCCAGCGAGTCGTCCAGACGGCCGAAAACGGCCGGCTGCGCGTGCAGTCAACCGATCCGGTGGCCGCCCGCCGCCTGGAGCGGATCGAAAAGCGGCTCGGATTCCTCAACTGGAGCATTGTGGCCGCCGCCGGGATGCTCTCGGGCACGCTGATATATTTGAGCCGGAATGGGAAGATGAGAGGGATTGGGAGTTGGGAGTTGGGGGATGGGGAAGGGAACGGGGAACGGGGAACGGGGAACGGGCGCGGCACTTGATCAGAGAATCACCCGCACCAGGAGGGTGGCCGCCAGGCCGAAGGTGTAGGCGGTCGTGTAGTAGACGAGCAGGGGCTGCCGGCCGTGGCGCCGGAGCAGGACCAGCGCCAGCACGGCCAGCAGCACCACGACATAGAGGTCGAGCCCGATCGCTTCGAAGCCGAGATTGGCCAGGATCGCCAGGCCGACGAAGAGCCCGTTGAGCGCCAGAAAGAGGGTGTCCCGGCCGGCCGCCGGCCGGTGGGGGAAAATGACCTGCAGGAGCATCAGGGCGCCGTTCATCATGACAAATCCGGTGAAAAAAAGCCAGTGGGAGAATGTGTCGTCGTTGAAAATGACAATCCGGCAGAGCTCCCCCTGCGCTGGTTCGCAGAAGCGGGCATGCAGGTAGTTCGTGACCTCATGGTCGCCGTAGCTGGCCCCGAGCAGGTAGATCCCGAGAATGAAAATCAGGTCGAGCAGCAGCGCCGGCCGCCCCGCCTCGCGCCGAGCGCCCCGGCTGATCTCCCGCTTCAGCAGGTAAAAGGCGGCCACGCTGATCAGCGGCACGGTCAGCATGTTGTGCAGGTCGACCCAGCGCAAAAATTCATTCTCGGCCACGTAGCCGAGGGTCCAGGGGCCGAGCCGGTTGAGGGAGCCGAGAATGAGGGCCGCGGTCTGGATGGTCAGCAGGATGTGAATCGCGCCCAGGGAACTGCGGCCGGCCCCGGCTGCTGCAGAAGGTTGGGGGTTGAGAATGTCCGTCATATTGCTGCCTCTTCCAGAATGAGCGGCGGCCGCGCAGTCCGGCGATCAGCCCGCGGCTGCGGCCGCTTATTCTCGTTCCAGGACCGCCGTCAGCCGGCTGACCGCCTCGGCCGATTCCCGCCGGCGAAAGAGCAGCCGGTTGAGCAAGCGAAAGAGAAGCCCCGGGGTCTCGTAGGTGAATGTTTGCTCGAAGTGGGTGAACTCGTCCCGCGGGGTGAGGCGGTAGCGGATCACCCCGCCATTTCTACGGCCGACAATCCGGCCGTCAATGGCCCAGGTGATGGGTGCTTCCCGCTCGACGACGGTCCAGACAACCTGCACGCCGCGCCCGGCTACACGAAACGATTCGGTGCAGCGCTCGCCCACCCCGAGCGAGTGGTCGACAGCCCCCTCGACGCCGAGCGACGACGGGTGCCAGCGCGGCCAGCGGCCGGGCGTGGTGGCGAATTCGAAGACCCGGTCGACCGGCCGCTGGATGAGCATTTCATTTTGAATGACGGTCATGCCGGTTTTCTCCTGCAGCTGGAAAACCCGCGTTCGCACCCCGCTTTCAGGCGAACAGATCGCCGCGCAGGTACTTCAGCCCGGAATCGACGATGAGCGTCACCACCCGCCGGCCGGGGCCGAGCGCCCGCGCCCGCTGCAGGGCCGCCCAGACGTTGGCGCCGGAGCTGATCCCGCCGAAAATCCCTTCCTCGCGCGCCAGCCGCCGCGCCGTGGCGAAGGCGTCTTCATCGGTGACCGGGATAATCTCGTCGGCCAGGTCGACCCGGCAGATGCCCGGCACAAACCCGGCCCCCATCCCTTCCAGCCGGTGGCCGCCGGTCGGGGCCAGCCCGGCCAAAGGACGAGAGCTGGCCGGCTCGAGCGGTATGCAGCGCACGCCGGGAACCTTTTCTTTGAAGTGCTCGGCATTGCCCGAGAACGAGCCGCCGGTGCCGACCCCCATGATGAACTCGTCCAGACGGCCGTCGAGGGCGGCCAGGATCTCCTCGGCCATTTCGTGGTAGGCGGCCCGATTGTCCGGATTGTTGAACTGGTCGGTCCAGAAGGTGTTGTCCTGGCCGGCCAGCGCCCGCACCCGCTCCAGCGCCCGCTGGATCAGGTCCGGGGTGACCCGACCGCCGTCGCTGGGAATGATGTCGAGCGTGGCGCCAAAGGCGCGCATCGTCTGCAGCTTTTCTTCTGAGTAGGGGTCCGAGGTGACGAAATGGGCCCGGTAGCCGCGGGCCGCGCAGACCATGGCCAGTGAGCTGCCGGTGCTGCCGCCGGTGAAGTCGACGACCCGGCCGCCCGGCCGGAGCTCTCCCCGCCGCTCCGCCCCCTCGATCATGGCCAGAGCCATCCGGTCTTTCATGCTGCCGGTCGGATTGGCCCCTTCCCACTTGACATAAATTTCGGCACTGCCCGGTTCGGGCAGCTTTTCCAGCCGGAGCAGGGGGGTCTGTCCAATCAACATCGCGGTTCTCCTTTTCCCCCCCGTTATTGGACCGGCTCAGCCGTACCGGCCGGCCGCCCGCGCCCGGGCTTTTGCCGCCTCGACGGCTCGATCGCGGGGCGGGGCGCTGGTTTCCAGGGAATCGAGGAGCCGCCGGGCGGCCGCAGCGATCTCCTCAATCGCCTGTTCAAAGGCGGTCTCGTTGGCTTTGGACGGCCGGGTGTAGCCGGACACCTTGCGCACAAACTGCCGGGAGGCGGCCTCGATCTCTTCGTCGGTGGCGGGCGGTTCGAAATTGAACAGGGTTTTAATGCTGCGGCACATGGCGAATCCTTTTGGCCGGCCGGCCAGGGCGTGGGCGCGGGCGCCGGCGCCGGTTATTGGAAGAAAATAAAGTCGATATCCCCCGGAGATTGGCCAAAGGCCGTCAGCCGCTGGGCCAGCTCGGCGTGGTGCTGCATGCCGTGCAGGATGAGGTGGTGGAAAATGCGCCAGCGGGGAAAGGGGACGACGGTGCCGCGCCAGGTGGTCAGTTCGATCGTGGCGGCGATCGCCTCCGGGGTCAGATCGGCCAGCAGGCCGTCCCAGGCTTTTTCTTCCCGGGCGAAGCCGGTGCCCAGCGCCCGCAGGTCGGGAAACATCTCCGCCGCCAGGGAGGCCTGCTGCCGGCCGCTTTCCAGGCCGACCCGCCACCCCTGGTTGGTGCGCAGCAGGTGGAAGAAGAGATCGTGAATCGAGCCATGGCCGTAGCCCGGATTGTCCCGGTATTCGGCCTCGGCCAGGCGGCCGGCGCAGTCGAGCAGGCGGCCGGTGGTGTGCCAGTGGTAGGCGAAAAGCGTCTGGATGCGGTCGAGGTCATTCATGAAGGGGTTCTCCGGCGCGGCTGGATGGTCAGGTGAGCGAACGGCGCCCACCTGACCTGATTTTTACCGCAAAACCGGCGGATCTCCCAGTTTCACTCCCCCCCGAAAGGTCGTCCGGCCCGAATTTATTCGACTTCGTAGAGGTGATTGGCCGCCACGAACTGCTTCATGAAGTCATTACCCCTGGGCATCATGATGACCGTGCCGTCGTTTTTGAGGATGTTTTCCGTCTCCAGGATCTCGAACATCGCCCGGGCGACCTCCGGGTCGGCGTTGATCTGGTGCAGCGCCTCGCCGACGATCTGCGGCCGCATCGCCTGCGCCTTGGCAAACTCGACGGCCGCTTTGCGTTCGGCCGAATTCTTGATGATGCTGACCCGGTTGGCCCCATCCTGCCGGATGGCCGAGGTGACCTGGCGCAGCCGGTTGACCACCTTCTCCTCGATCTGGCGAATCATCCCGACGTCCCGGAAGTGGACCTTGCGAATGTAAACCGAGCCCAGACGGTAGCCCCATTCCTCCGATTTGGGAGAGACTTCCGCCCGCACCGCCCGGCTCATGTTGTGGCGGGTTTCCAGCATCTCGTCGAGGGGCATATTGCTCAGGGTGCGCACGGTGGCGTTGCTGACGTTGGCCGACAGCGAGCCGCGCGGGTCGGTATTCTTAAAGAGATAGGCCACCGGATCGCTGATGACCATCTCGTACCAGATCCCGATCCCCATCGGCGCCCCCTCTTCCGAGTTGACCGGCAGGCTGCGCAGGTATTTCTGATCCAGCCGCATGTCGAGAATGTGGCGGGAGCCCAGCCAGTTGACGAAGGGGGCTTTCAACCCCATTTCGAGCCAGAGCAGCTTGAGGCCCGGCTCTCGCAGGACGGCCACGACCTTGCCGAAGAGGACGTAGACGTGGCAGGTCCCTTCTTCGACGACGGCGTAGAAGCCGAGCAGCCGCAGAAACCAGCGGAAGATCGGCTCGCCGATCAGGAACAGGAAAAAGAAGATGGCGGCCGTGGTGAAAATCGAGAGAAGTTCACTCATTTCTCCACCTCCAGGATGACCGTCTGGGCCTGTTTGAAGAGGCCGAGGCGGACGTTGCGCAGGTAGGCTTCGAGCACACCCGGCCCGCTGCTTTTCAGCTGGCGGAGCTGTTCGGCCACCGAGTTAAGCGGCTCGACTTCGGCCTGGGCGCGCAGGGTTTCGATTTCCACGGCCCGCTTCGACTGCACGATCGTCTGGTCGGCCTGCGCCTTGGCCAGGCTGATTTCCGAGGAGACCTCATTGTGGGCGGTGTTGATGGCCGCCAGGGCCGATTCGACCTCGGTCGGCGGATCAATGCCGGTGATGAGCGAGGCGTCGAGCTCGACCCCGTAGCGGGCGGCCGCCGAGGCGCACTCGGTTTCCATGAAGTTGTTGATATCGTTCAGGTTCTTGCGCAGATCGTTGATCGAAATCCCGCCCATCAGCCCGGAGTCGAGATCGCCCTCGACCAGGGGCTCGCTGTCCGGTGCTTCAAAGCTGGCGATCCGCTGGCGCAGGATGGCGATAAAATACCCCATGACGTGCACGATCGGATTTTTGATGCTGAACAGATAGGCGTAGAGATTGCGCTCGCAGGGGCGGTAGCGGATCTGGCCGGTCAGGCCGATGTTGAGCTGGTCCTTGGTGACCGCGTCGAGCATCGTCCCGTTGTGGTTGGCGCTGGGGGTTTCCAGGTCGAGGGCCAGGTTGATCGTCTCCGTGGCGATCGACACCTTGTGCACCTTTTCCCAGGGCCAGCGAAAGTAAAGGCCGCCGGGCTGGATGACCTGGACCTGGGGATAGATGTAGCGCTCCTTGTCTTTGTCGTTGAGATGCTCGGCGATCGGGTCGTCCAGGGTGGTGCTTTTCCCGAGGCGCACCGCGCGGCCGAAGCGGGTTTTCACAGCGCGTTCGTTCTGGTCGACCGTGTAAAAGCCGATGAGAACGTAGCGCAGGAAAAACCAGGCGGAAAATCCCAGAAAGGCGCCGATGAGAAACGAGGTCATGTGCTGCACTCTCCTTTGGTCAGTGGGTAAGGGCGGTCAGGCCGCCCCGCCGCCGACCTGGTCGGGTTGGGTGTGGTTGCACGGCCGGCGGCCGGCCGTTCCGGACAGAGAACGCTTCAATCATAGCCGATCAACCTCAGGCCTGGGAAGAGCAGGAGCGTGAAAGTTTGGAACGCAGGCAGACCTTTCAAGCCCATGATGGCGGCGCGCCTGGCCGCTTCACGATCGGCCATTTCGAATTCCTATACGGATCGGCCGCGAATCGGTTCCAGGGCAGGCCTTCCCGGAGCGAATGAACCGGTTCCCCGGGATGGATTACTCCCCGCTGCCGGCGGACGGCGCCAGCCAGGTCGCCACATCCCGGGCATGCACGCCGTAGTGGTCGATCACTTCACTGCGCAGCAGATTCCCGACCGTCACCGGAAAGGGGGCGCACGCGAACTGCTCCGGCTCGCCCAGAAACGCCTCGTGATGGGCCTCGACGCCGGCCACGAGCCG
>JBFFZG010000169.1:0-10685 GCA_041568735.1 Promineifilaceae bacterium (SeqCode) | reverse complement strand
GGCATGACCCGCATGCCGGCCATCCAGGAGGCGGTGCGGGGCTTCTTCAGCCGCGAACCCCACAAGGGAGTCAATCCGGACGAGGTGGTCGGGGTCGGGGCGGCGATCCAGGCCGGAGTGCTCGGCGGCGAGGTCAAGGATGTCCTCCTGCTCGACGTCACCCCGCTGACGCTGAGCATCGAAACGCTGGGCGGCATCGCCACCCCGCTGATCGAGCGCAACACGACCATTCCGGCCCGCAAGAGCCAGATCTTTTCCACCGCCTCGGACAACCAGACTCAGGTCGAGATTCATGTCCTCCAGGGGGAGCGGGCGATGGCCTCGGACAACAAGAGCCTCGGAAAATTCATCCTCGACGGCCTGCCCTCAGCTCCGCGCGGCGTGCCGCAGATCGAAGTCACGTTCGATATCAACGCCGACGGCATCCTGAATGTCAGCGCCAAGGACAAGGCGACCAACCGGGAGCAGGCGATGCAGATCGTTCCCTCCAGCGGGCTCAACGATGATGAAATTGACCGGATGGTTTCCGATGCCGAAAAATTCGCCGGCGACGACGCCAGGCGGAGAGAGATGGTTGAAACCCGGAACCTGGCCGAAACGACTGCGCACGGCGGCGAGAAATTTATCGCCGACAGCGGTGATAAGCTCAGCCAGGGGCAGAAGGATACCCTCAACGAACTGATCACGAAGGTGCGGGCCGCCCGTGAAGGGGATGACCCGCAGGCGATCAAAGATGCGGTCAGCGAGCTGCAGGCCGCCATGCAGCAGATCGGAGGGGCCATGTACCAGCAGGACGGGGCCGGTCCGGCGGCCGGGGAAACGCAGGAAACCCCGGATGGTGAGGATGTGATCGAAGGCGAGTACAGCGACGCCTGATCCGGCGTTCGCGATGCGGCCTGAATTGACCCTGAATAAAAAAGCGGCCTGGTTCGTTCTGACGAGCCGGGCCGCTTTAAAGCGATCGAACTAACGCGTTGATGATGGAGTTTGCGCACAATAGGGAAGACGCTGAAACGCAGAGCAAACCTTATGGATAAACGCGACTATTACGAAGTGCTCGGTGTTCCCCGCGGCGCTAACAAAGACCAGATCAAAAAGGCCTACCGCAAAATGGCCCGCCAATACCACCCGGATGTCAACAAGAACGACGGGGCGGATGAGCATTTCAAAGAGATCAACGAGGCCTATGAAATCCTCTCCGACGACCAGAAGCGGGCGGCCTACGACCAGTTCGGCCATGCGGCGTTTCAGGGAGCCGGGAGCGGCTTCCAGGATTTCGGGGCTGGTTTCGGCACGATGGCCGACATTTTTGAGGAATTTTTCAGCGGCTTCGCCGGTTCCGGCTTCCGCTCCCGCCGGCGGGCGGGACCGCGCCGGGGCACCGACCTGCGCTACGACCTGGAGATCGATTTTCTCGACGCCATTTTTGGCGCGGAAAAGAAAATCGAAGTAACGCGCCCGGTCACCTGTCCGGACTGCGGCGGCAGCGGCGCCGAGCCGGGCAAGGCGCCCATCACCTGCCCGGACTGCAACGGCAGCGGCGAAGTGCGCCGGGTGCAGCAGTCGATCCTTGGCCAGTTTGTCAACGTCACCACCTGTTCAACCTGCGGTGGATCGGGCAGCAAGATCACCGAACCCTGCCGCACCTGCCACGGCCGGGCGCAGATTCAGCAGACCAAGACAATCACCGTGCGCATTCCGGCCGGCATCGACAACGAAATGCAGATCCGCCTGACCGGAGAGGGCGGCCCCGGCGTCAACGGCGGCCCGCCGGGGAATCTCTTTGTCGTCGTGTTTGTCAAACCACATCCCTATTTCCAGCGGCGTGGGGACGATATTTACCTGCCGCTCGACATCAATATTTCCCAGGCGGCGCTGGGAGACGAAATCTCTGTGCCGACCGTGGACGGCGAGGCGACGCTCCAGATTCCGGCCGGCACCCAGCCAGGCACCCGCTTTACGCTGCGCGCCCGCGGCGTGCCCCGCCTGAAGCGCACCGGCCGGGGGGATCAGCACATCGTCGTCCAGGTCGCCATTCCCCGGAAACTGACTGAGACCCAGGAAACCCTCTTCCGCCAGCTGGGCGAAACGCTGGGCAAGGAAGTAATTCCACAGCAGGAAAAAGGCATTTTCAACCAGCTGAAGGAAGCCCTGGGGGATTGGTTTGGTTTTTAATCCGCTTTACAGGAGCCTCTAGTACTTAAGAACTACCCTTCGCTGGCGTTTTGTGCGGGAACGGTAAAAAATCTATCAAAACTATGTAAAATTATTCTAAACTCCTAGTGACATTTCTGGGAATGTTGCTATAATTATAGATGTGTAGGCTCCCTCTGAGGTGGTGTCTAGCGCCCGCTAGTATGCCACCTCTACTTTTTTTTATAGCCCCCTAACCGACGGAAAAAAAGAATAATCGATCACCTCTATAGCTGGATGTCGCCCGCCTTTTTCCCCATCCGGCGAATCGGATCGTAATCGACGTCCGTGACGGCCGTAAAATGGCTCAGCGCCCCCTGGCCCAGGATTTCTCGACCGGCCGGATCCCGATGCATGGCCAGCAGGGCCTCTCGCAGTGTGCGGCGCAGAGCTTCCGGCAGCGAGCGCTGCACGACCAGCGGGGGAATCGGGGTGGGGCCGAAGGTGTCGATGACCCGCAGTTCGGCCTTCAGAGCGGGATTCCGCGCCCATTCCCATTCGAGCAGGGTGCTGTCGATGGCCGACCCGTCGATCTCGCCGTCCAGAATCAGCTGCAGCGACCGGTGGTGAGCCCCACTGCGGATGACCCGCTGAAAAAATTCCTTGGCCACCCCGAGCTGGCTCATCTGAAAGCGGACGATGTGACAGCCTGACATCGAGTCCGGTTCGTTGATGGCGAACCGCCGGCCGCGCAGATCGAGGAAGGTGCGGTAGGGGGTCTCCCGGCGCACGACCAGGTCGGAAAAATAGACCGGGCGCTGCTGGTAGCGTGGCGCGGCCATGACCGGGGCGGCAAGCAGCTCGATATCCGGCCGGCCGGCGGCCATGCGGGTGACGTAGGGCCAGCCGCAGATCCAGGCGATCTCGATCTCGCCGGCGTCGAGGCGGCGGTAGCGCTCCTGCCAGGAAATATCGTCCAGGCAGCGCACCGGCCGCTCCAGGGCCTGCTCCAGGTAGCGGGCCAGGCCGGCTGTCACCTGCAGGGTATTTTCGGCCTGGCAGGTGGTGATATGCAGCGGCGGGTGAGCGGCCATGGGATGCCTTCCTTGGGCCCGACCGGCGGAGGTGGGGTCAATCCGCCGGCGGCGAAGCGGCCCGGTCTTCCTCGAGAAGGCGGAGTCCGCGCCAGGTGGGGGACTCGCCGAAGTCGTAATATTTCACCGTGTTCAGGCGCAGGCTGTCCGGGCCGGCGATGCCGGCCGTCAGCTGGCCGTTGTAAATGCGCACGCTGTGATAGATGCGCGGCGATAGTTCGGCCGCCAGCCGGGCGTGGTCCGGATGACGGCCCCAGAAGTTCTTGGCTTCTTCGGAGGTGAAGAGGACGGCGTTGGCGTAGTTGCCGCAGGTCAGCTCGATGGTGCTGTAGCTGAGGAGTCCATCGTGTTCGTGGAGCCGTTCGACGAGGAGTTTGTCGCTCAGATTGAGCGGATCTTCCTGGACGTCCAGCCGGCGCTGGCCGAAGAAGCCGACGAGGGTCAGGTGGCGCCCCTCCCGCAGGTGGTCCGGGCGCACGACGATCTGGCGCAGGGTGCGGCCGTCGGGCTCTTCTTCCAGCCGCCGGGTCGGCCGGTCGCCCGCGGAGTGGTGGGGAGCGAGCGGGCCGTTGGTGTAGAGGAGGCAGAGACGCCAGATCAGGTAGCGGAGCAGCCGCCGGTCGAAATGAGTATGCCGCGGGTGGGTAAACGGCCGGTCGGGCAAAATTTCATCGGGATGAAGGGAGTGGATACCTGGCGCTGTCATGGTTCTGTCCTGCTGTCCGATCGGTCAGCCGCTCTGGGTCGCGGGCGAGACCGGGGTGGGTTGGCCGGCGTAGCCGAGAGCGGCCGATATTTCACCGGTGGTGGCGATCAGGTGGGCGGCGAAGTTTCCGATTGTTTCGCTGTCGAGCCGGGTGGTGGGGCCGGAGATTTCGATGGCGGCCACGACGCAGCCGGCATGATCCCGCACGGGGGAGGCGATGGCGGTAATTTCTGCTTCGAATTCTTCCTGGACGACGGCGTAGCCGGCCGCGCGAATCTGGGCGAACTGCTGTTCGAGGACGTCCAGATCGGTGCAGGTATATTTCGTATAGCGATAAAGCGCCTCCGGCAGAAGCTCTCGGCAGCCGCCCGGAGGAAGCCAGGCCAGAAGAATGCGCCCCGCCGCGGTGCAGTAGAGCGGAATGCGGCGGCCGATCCAGCCGACGTAGCGCAGGACGCGCGGGCTGGCCAGCCGCTCGACGATCACCGCCTCGCGGCCTTCGAGGACGCCGATGGTGATGGTTTCCTGGACTTCGGCCAGCAGGGGAGTCAGCAGCGGCTGGGCCACGCCGCGGATGTCGATCCGGCCCAGGGCAACGCCGGCCAGGCTGACCAGCCCGAGGCCGAGCCGATATCGACCGGTTTTCGGATTCTGATCGACCAGTCCTTCGCCCTGGAGCGTGGTCAGCAGGCGGGAAATGGTGCTCTTGTGCAGGTTGAGACGGCGCGACAGCTCCATAACGCCGAGCTCTGGGGTCTGCTCGGTGAAGCTGCGCAGGATGGCGGCTGCCCGCTGGACTGACTGAATCGATCCGTTCATCGTTGGTTTCGCATCGTGCAACACTGTTGCACCATAAGGGACAGGTGCAGTATAGCAAAATTTTTGGCCGGCCGTCAAAAGGGAAATTGGGGGGGGTCCCCCTTGCGGAACGTGAAAACAAAAAGGGGTGATCGCTCGCGATCACCCCGTGAAAGGAGAAATAGCCGAAAAGGGCGGAGATGAATGTTCGGTTTCTGGTGGAAGAAAAGCCCGATTAATCGGCAGGGGGCGGCCCGTATCAGCGATCCTGCGCCAGGAACAGGCCGGCCCGATGCCAGGCGATGATCCCGCCCTGCAAATTAACGACGTTGACGAAGCCGAGCCGATTCAGCTGCTCGCAGGCGACGAGGCTGCGGTTGCCGGACTGGCAGCAGATGACCAGGGTTTGATCGCGTGGGAGCTCGGCGATCCGGCCCGCCAGCGACATCAGCGGCAGCAGCCGGCTGCCGCGAATGTGGGCCGCGGCAAATTCCTGCGGGGTGCGCACGTCGATGAGCAGGATATCTTCCCCGGCCTTGATTTTCTGGTGCAGATCGCCCGCGGAAATCTCGCCAATTGCTGAACGATTGTTCGATTTAAGTCGGTTTAAGAATGAGAGCATGATGTTCAAGTCATATCCGGCCGCGTCCGGCTCACCGGCCTGCGGTCGGGAATCGCTTCTGGTCGTTTGGAAAATAAACTGATAAATCCTTAGAACGAGAGGAGTTTAGCAGAGAAGATCGCTCGAAGTTTGAGGATTGTGTAAGGACTCTGTAATCGGGTGATAAGAAAAGGGGGAGGCGCCGGCCGGTGGTGCCACTGGCCGGCGCCCGGGTCCCCTTTAATTCTCTTTAAAATGGGCCACGAGCTGGCTGATCGTCTGTTTGGCATCCCCGAAGAGCATCCGGGTATTCTCCCGGAAGAACAGGGCGTTTTCAATCCCGGAAAAGCCCCGGCCGCGTCCCCGCTTCAGGGCATAGACGGTGCGGGCTTCGTGGGCTTTGATGATCGGCATACCGTAGATCGGACTGCTCTCATCGGTCAGCGCGGCCGGATTGACCACGTCATTGGCGCCGATGATGATGGCCACATCGACCTGGTTCATCGTCGGATTGACGTCTCCCATTTCGACCAGCTGCTCATAAGCGACGTCCGCCTCGGCCAGAAGGACATTCATATGGCCGGGCATGCGGCCGGCGACCGGATGGACGACATACCGCACTTCGGCTCCGTTTTCCTCCAGGATATTTCCCAGCTCCTTGACGACGTGCTGGGCCTGGGCCACGGCCATGCCGTAGCCGGGGACGAAGACGACGTTGCGGGCGGATTCCAGGACGAAGTAGGCATCATCGATTGTGGCTGCCTTCATTTCGCCCTCCGCCTGCTGGCCGCCGCTGACGGTGGCCCCGAAGCCGCCGAGGAGAACGTTGGTCAGCGTCCGGTTCATGGCCTTGCACATGATCACCGTCAGGATCAGGCCGCTGGCGCCGACAAGACAGCCGGCGACAACCAGAACATTGTTTTCGATGACAAAGCCGGCCGCTGAAGCCGCCAGCCCCGAAAAGCTGTTCAGCAGTGAGACGACGACCGGCATATCGCCGCCGCCGATCGGCATGACGCCGAAGAAACCGAGCAGCAGGGAGAGCACCACCCCGAGAAGAAAGATCAGGTAAAGGGGCGGGTTGAAGACGAACCAGACGCCGAAGAGGACGATCCCGGCCACCAGCGCCCCGTTGAACAGCCGCTGTCCCGGGAACAGGATCGGCGGTCCACCGAGTTTGCCGGAGAGCTTCCCCCAGGCGTAGACGCTGCCGGTGAAGGTGACCCCGCCGATCAGGACCGCCAGGTAGATGACGGCCGCGGTGAAGGCGGCCGGTGCGAGTGATTCGGAGATGATCCGATCGTATTCGGCCCAGCCGACAAAAAGGCTGGCCAGCCCGCCAAAGCCGTTGAAAAGGGCGACGAGCTCCGGCATGCCGGTCATCTGCACCCGCTGGGCGGCCACGGCGCCGATCGCCGCACCGATCAGCAGGCCGCCCACCACCCAGATCCAGGAGTCGAAGATGTGCTGATTAATGAGCGTGGCGACCACGGCGATGAGCATTCCCACCGCCGAAACCCGGTTACCCTGGCGGGCGGTTTCCGGCCGGCCGAGCATCTTGATGCCGTAAATGAAGAAAATGGCCGCGGCGATATAAGCGATATTGATAATGGTTTCCATAGCGATTCAACAAAACGGCATAAGGGGCAGCGGGGGACCGCCTGGTTCCCCGTTCCCCGTTCCCCGTTCCCCCTTATTTTTCCTTCCTTTTAAACATCGCCAGCATGCGATCGGTCACGAGATAGCCGCCGACGACGTTGATCGTGGCCAGGATCAGGGCGGCCAGCCCCAGATATTTCGATAACGTGCCGCTTTCATCCACCATCGTCGCGATTAACGCCCCGACGATCGTGATCCCGGAAATGGCGTTCGATCCGGACATCAGGGGCGTATGCAGCTGCGATGGGACCTTGGATATCAGTTCAAAGCCGAGAAACGCGGCCAGGACAAAGACAAATATCAGCAGAATTAAAGTCATCGGTACCTCCCCGCGGGCCGCCGGCCCACGGCAGTTGGCGGAGCTATTGAAAATCCGGGTGAACGATGGTCCCGTCCCGGGTCATCAGGCATCCCTGCAGGATTTCATCGGGGCGATCGAGGTCGATCCCACCCTGCTCGGAATTCCAGAAATGATCGACGAAATTGGCGTAATTGGCGGCGAGCATCTGGCTGGCATGGTAGGGGATCCTGGTTTCCAGGCGGGCGTGGCCGATCAGGCGCACGCCGTTTTCGGTGATGATTTCCTGGTCGACGACGACTCCTTCGACATTGCCGCCAGTTTCGGCCGCCAGGTCGACGACGATCGAGCCGGGAGACATCGCGGCGACCATCTCGCGGGTGACCAGGGTGGGCGCCGGCCGGCCGAACAGCTTGGCCGTCGTGATCACGATGTCGGACTGGGCGCAGATTTTGCTCATGCCGGCCTGCTGCAGGGCGATCTGCTCCGGCGTGAGGGCCCGGGCATACCCCTGCTCGGTCTGGCCGGTTTCCCCCAGGTCGATCTTGACAAATTTCGCGCCGAGCGATTTGACCTGTTCTTCGACGACCGGCCGGGTGTCGAAGGCTTCGACGCGCGCGCCCAGCCGCTTGGCGGTGGCGATGGCCTGCAGACCGGCCACCCCAACCCCGATGACGAAGACGCGCGCCGGGGTGATGGTCCCGGCCGGCGTCATCATCATCGGCAGGATCTTGGTCAGCCGTTCGGAGCCGAGCACGACCGCCATGTAGCCGGCGAGGTTGGCCTGGGAGCTGAGCACATCCATTTTCTGCGCCAGGGTGGTGCGGGGGATCATCTCCATGCTGATCAGGCGAATGCCGGCGGCAGCCGCTGCCTGCAGCAGGTCGCGCCGGTTAAACGGATCGAGCAAACCGAGATAGATCGCCCCGGTTTTCATCGCCTGGAAATCGGCGGCGGCCGGCTTCTCCAGGCCGAAAATGAGATCCGCTTCGGCCCGGACGGGACCGGCCTGGTCGACCAGGGTGACGCCGGCGGCGGTGTAGGCACTATCGGGATAGCCGGCCGCTTCGCCGAGTCCGGCGACGGCCGTCACCCGCGCGCCCAATTCAATCATGCGCCGCGCGGAATCGGGCACAAGGGGGATGCGTGTTTCAGCGGCATCCACGGGTTTAGGGACGAAAATGAGCATATCAGATTCTCAAGGACATTGGATTATTTAGGTTACTGTCCGGAGACAGGCACAGGAGCCTTAGTATAAGCGAATTGGCGCTTCGGCTCAACTCATCAAGCGGGAATGGGTTGCCAACTGGGCCCGGTGGGGCGCCGGGGGCGGCCGGCCGGCCGCGCGGAGGTGACGCGTGGGAGAGCAGATTAAAAACGGTACAGCGGCCGCGGGTCCATGTGTTATACTTTTTTCAGGGAACACAGGGTGGCTCAAAGGATGGACACAGCTCATGGGGATCGATGAAACGCCGGGCCAAATCCAGAAGGATGCAGGGGGAGCAGGGCCCGGCCGGGATCCCAACAGCCAGGTCGTTTTCGATCTCCTGCGGCTGGCCTTGAAAGAAGAACCCCTGGAAATGCGGTTGGGCCAGCTCCTGGCCCGCCTGGGGGAGATTCTGGGCAGCGATGCCGGATTCATTTTGATTCTCAACAAAAAACAGGACGCCTATCTGCTGCTGGCTCACCGGGGACTGCCCGAGCCGGCTCGGGCAGCGCTCGCCCAGGTCCCCATGGACGACCCCCTGCTGGCCTGCGCCGCCGGCCGAACGGAACCGCTGATAATCGACCTGTCTGAGGCACCCGCCCCTTTCGACGCTCTGGGTGGTTGGTTGGACACCCTGGCCGTCGCCGGTCTGGCCGGCTTGGCGGCCCCATTTGGCTTCCTGGGAACGGCCCGAGCGGCGGAGCCGGACCGCCCTGCCCTTGATCTCGATCTGCTCGGCCTGCTGGCCAGCCAGGTCGCCATGATTGTGGAAAACGCCCGCCTGCGCCGATCGGCCGAGGAGCTGATGGTGCTCAACGAGCGCAACCGGCTGGCCCGGGATCTGCACGATTCGGTCACCCAGTCCCTCTACTCGCTGACGCTTTTTGCTGAGGCGGGCGAGCGCATGCTGGCGGCCGGCCAGCCAGAACAGGCGGCCCTTTACCTGTCCCGGGTGAATGAAACCGGACAGCAGGCACTGCGCGAGATGCGGCTGCTGGTGCACAAACTGCGGCCGTCCATTCTGGGTGAAGAAGGGCTGCGCGCCGCGCTTCATCAGCGGCTGCGGGCGGTCGAAGGGCGTACGGGCATCGATTACCGGCTCGTCATGGGGGAAAATCTGGCGCTGCCGGCCGGCAGCGAAGAAGTGTCCTATTACATCATTCAAGAAGCGCTCAACAATGCCGTCAAACACGCCCGGGCCAGCCAGGTCGAGGTCCGGGTAGAGTCGGTGGATGGGAGCGACCTGCAGCTCGTCGTCGTCGACAACGGGATCGGCTTCGACCCGGACATGCTGCAGGAAACGGCCGGCTTCGGGGTGACGAGCATGCGCGAGCGGGCCGAACAGTGGGGGGGCTCCCTGGCGGTGTCTTCCCAACCGGGCCATGGAACGCGGATCGAAGCCCACCTGCGCCTCGACCGGCCGCCGGCCGACCAGAAGCTGGCCGATCTGCTCTAGCCTCCCATCGGCTCCTTCCGGTATCATGATTCAATCCGGCCGCCGCGGCGGTCAAAACCAGCAGAGAGGATCGGCATGGACGAAAAAATTCGCGTATTCCTGGCTGACGATCATGCCGTCGTCCGCGAGGGACTTCAGGCTTTCATTGCCACCGACCCCGATCTGATAATCGTCGGCATGGCGGAGAACGGGCGGGAGGCGGTGGCCGGCGTCATTCGCCAAAAGCCCGATGTCGTCCTCCTCGACCTGCAGATGCCCCTCAAAAATGGGATCGAGGCCACCCAGGAAATTAAGGCGGCCCTGCCGGAGACGAAGATCCTCATTTTGACGAGTTATACGGAGGATGAGCAGATTTTCGCGGCCATCAAGGCCGGGGCGCTGGGTTATATGCTCAAAGACAGCTCTCCCCGCGATCTGCTGCGGGCCATCCACAACGTCAGTGAGGGGAAATCGTCTCTCCACCCGGATATCGCCCTGCGGGTGATCCAGGAGCTCAACCGGCCGGCCACGCTTCCCCCGACCGAGGAACCGCTGACCGAGCGGGAGCTGGAAATCCTGAAACTCGTCGCCCGGGGGCTTTCAAACGACGATATTGCCGAACGGCTCGTGGTCAGCGAGCGCACGGTCCGCACGCACGTCAGCAATATTCTGGGAAAACTGCACCTGGCCAACCGCACGCAGGCCGCTCTCTTTGCCCTCCGCCAGGGAATCGCCAGCCTGGACGACGGCGAGT
>JBFFZG010000168.1:0-10727 GCA_041568735.1 Promineifilaceae bacterium (SeqCode) | reverse complement strand
CCAATGGACCCCTGCTTTCGCAGGGGTGACAAGGGAGGGGGGTGGTTGGGAAAAGAGGGCCCTCACTAAATAAACTTGTCATTCCTGTGCCCGGGCGCACCTTTTGCAGGAAACCCTTCTCTCCCTGTCATTCCTGCGAAAGCAGGAATCCATCGGTCACATGAAAAACCAACCGGTCCAATCAGGTGATGTCGATTGGTCTCCATTGAAATTCTCCCACCGAGCCACCAATGGACCCCTGCTTTCGCAGGGGTGACAAAGGGTGGGGGTGGTTGGGAAAAGAGGGGCCGCATTTAATTTGTCTTTTTTCTTTCGCAGGGGTGACAGTATTTGAGGGTGGTTGGGAAAAGATGGCCTGCATTTTATTTTTAATTCCTGCTTTCGCAGATGTGACAGTTGTGGGGGATAATGACTGGTAAACTTTTCCTGGTTTTTAAATCCACTTTATAATCCGATTGCCCATGACCACGCCTCTCATTTTCTGCCCCCGCTGCACGACCCTCATCCTGCGTGAGAACACCTGCCCCACCTGCGGCTGGGAGCGGGGCGGTGACGGCCGCGGCGTGGGGCAGATCGCCTGGCGGCAGACCCTGCCCGGCCGGCCGGGCAGCCCCTATGTGACCCCGGCCGCCGATGACGAGCGCGTCTTCGTCCCGGTCGAAGACGACCGGCCGACGACCACCATCCACGCCCTCGACCTGGCATCCGGAGCGCTGGCCTGGTCATTTTCCCTGCCGGAAGGGCGGGTCACCCGCCACCTGGTGCTGGCCGGCGGCCTGCTCCTCGTCGCCCCGGAAGACAGCCGGGTGCTCGCCGAAAAAAACGGCGAGCTGCTGGCCCTCAACCCGGCCGACGGCTCGGTCGCCTGGCGCACCCGCCTGCCGGCTCACAGCCTCTCCCCCCCGGCCGCGCTCGACGGCCGCCTGGTCGTGCCGGGCAGCAGCGGGGAGGGGTACATTCTTTCTCTGGAGGATGGATCCCTGCTGCACACGACCGGCGCCATGCCCCCCTGGCTCCCCATCCCCGCCGTGCCGCTCGCCGGCGCCTTCTACGCCGCCGGCCGCAGCGCCCAGATCGTGCGGCTCGACCTCCACACCGGCCAGGTCGACGACCTGGTCACCCTGGGTGACAGGGACCAGTGGTTCGACAAGGGGCTGGCGACCGACGGCCGGCTGATCCTGGCCCCCAACTGGAACCGCCGCCTCTACGCCGTCAACCCGGCCAATGGCGCAATCGCCTGGGAAGCGGATCTCGAACGGGGGGTCTCCTCTCCTCCAGCAGCCGGCCAGCACCTCTACGTGGGCCTCAAACGGCGGCCGGATGAAGAGGGCCGGCGCGTATACGGACTGGCCGCCTATGACCTCGAAGCAGGCGATCTGGCCTGGTTCTGCCCGACCGAACGGCATATCGAAACCCCGCCGCTGGTGCTCGAGGAAGTCGTCTGCATCACCAGCCGCGATGGCCGGCTGGCGGCCGTCAGCACCGAGACAGGCGAACCAATATGGGCGGTTGAATTGGATCATCGGCCCCAGGTGGCTCCGCTGGCGGCGGGCAGCCTGGTCATCACCGGCACCCGTGCCGGGGAAATCGTCGCGATCACAAGACAGGCAGCGGCTGTCAACTGGGACGCCCTGGAAGATCCGGAGGGCTACCGGCAGCGGGAAGAATGGGCCGCGGCCGGCACCGCGGCCGCTCTCCTGGAGGCGTGGAAAGACGCCGCCGGGGACTTCCTGAAGGCCGGTAAACCGGCCCTGGCCGCCCGCCTGTATGCCCGCGGCGGGGCTTGGGAGCCGGCCGCGGCCGCGTACCTGGCGGCCGGCGACAAGGGCGGCGCCCTGCGCGCCTATACGGAAGGAGGGGAGCTCGAGTCCGCCGCCTATCTCCTGGTCGAAGAAGAGCAGTTCGCCGAAGCGGGTCATCTCTTCCGGCGGCTGAAAGATTGGGCGGCCGCGGCCGAAAACTTCGAAAAAGCCGGAATGCTGGCCCAGGCCGCCCCCCTGTGGGCCAAAGCCGGGCAGCCGCAGCAGGCGGTGGATCTTCTGCTCCAGCTCGATCGTCCCGAGGACGCCGCCGGAGTCCTGACCGCGGCCGGCCAGGTCGGAGCCGCCGCCGACCTGCTGCATGAGGCGGGGAAGATCGACCAGGCGGCGCAGCTTCTCGAAGAGGCCGGCCGCTATGGACAGGCGGCCGCCATCTGGCAAAATCAGGGGAAAGAAGAAGAAGCCCTGCGCCTGTATCTGCTCAACCAGGATCTCGAACCGGCCCTCGACATCGCCCAGGCCCGGCAGGATTGGGCCCTCATCCGGCGGCTGGCCTTTGATCTCGGCCGCTACGAACTGGAGGCGGAAGCGTCCCTGCAGATGGCCGCCGCGGCCAGCGGTAATGCCCGCTTCGATCACTTCGCCGCCGCCGGGCAGGCCCTGGTGCGCGCCGCCCGCGCGCTGATGCAGGAGCACACAGAAAACGGCGAACCACCGGCCCCGCTGCGTGAGGCGGCCGCCGCCCTGTGGGAGCAGGCGATCGCCGCCTTTGAGCAGGGTTTGGAATCCGAGGAAACGCTCCGCCAGTGCCGCCGCGAGGTGCGCCGGCTGCGCCGCTGGCCGGAGCTGACCCTCGACATCTCGGCCGTTCGCGAGCTGGTGGCCGGGGAATACCATTCGCTGCTTGTCAAAGTGGCCAACACCGGCTTCGGCATCGCCCAGGGCATCCACCTGCGCGTGCGCGGCAGTCTTTTTGACGGCGACATTCACCTGACCCAGCACCTCAAGGGGCTGCGGCCGGGGTCAACTGAAAACCTGCTGCTGCGCGTCAAGCCCCAGCCGGAAGTGGTCGGTTCGGCCGTCCCCCTCGATCTGGAGCTGTCTTACCAGCTGCCGAATGACGAAATCGTCACCCGCCAGGTGCGCGGCCAGGTCCCCGTCAGGCAGCGCGAGCCGGGGCGCACCCCCTCGCCCCTCGATCCCCTGGACGATAAGCCGGCAATCGGTATCTACCAGGAAACACCTGAAGTCGAAATCAAACGCGCGGCCGCCTCCGCCCCGCCCGGGCTGCGGCAGAACATGGTCGATTACCTTTCCGAAAGCGAAATCCGCACGATTTGCTTTGATATGGGGCTCGATTTTAATCTGCTCCCCGGCCGTTCCCTGGCCGATAAAATCCGCGAACTGATTATCTACTGTGAAAAACGGAAGCTGATCCCCGACCTGTTAGAGCAGTGCGCCGCCGTCAATCACACCATCGATTGGCACGAAGAATGATCGGGATTCATCCGGTCGATCAGGGTCTGACCAGGAGCTGCGGCATGGCGGGGATCGCATGTCCCCGGCCCGCGCGGCGAACGCCCAACTTTCGCTTCTGCCTCACCCTTATCCGCGTGCCTTTTCCCTCTCCACTGAAAAGCCGGCCGCAGAAGCATGAAATCCAGGCCCCAAACGTGCGAACCTGGATTTGATCAGATGGTCTGGCCAGGGAGAATTTTCGCTCGATTCTCGTGCCTTATCGCGGCGAATTAACCATTAAATCCTGTCCCGGAAGCGGGTGTGCAGGCATACTGAGGCCGTTCGGTGGACCGGCGCGACTAGTTAAAGCGCAGGTGCCCCCAGTAGGGGAAGTCCACCGCCACCCCGTTCACGATATTGTCCTTGACGTCAATGCGCCCGCTGACCCCGGCGTAGGCGCCGGTGCCGCTGCCCCTGACAATGGGATGCTGGCAGCGGCCGTACTGCTGGCCGGTGAAGGTCGTCAGGTCATCGGCCTTGGCCGTGAAGCGATAGGTCGTCTCGAAGGTGCCGCTCCCATCAGCGGCGACGAAGATCTCATACCCGGTTTCGTTGTAGGTGTTGCCGGGATGGACAAACCCTTCGACGACCCAGGTATAGAGACAGCCGTCCAGATCCCCGGTTAACCGGAGGGACAGGTCGGGAGCCAGCCCCTGGTCGTTGACGACCGGATCCTCACATTCCCCGGCGGCCGGGACATAGCCGGTGCCCGCGATCTGTCTCGCGCCATTCGCGCTCACCAGGCCGGCCAGCCCGAGCAGGGCCGCCAGGGAAAGGATCGTCAGGCCCAGCGCCAAATACCGGACCCTCTGACCAGTTCTCGCATTCCAATTTCCAGTTTCAAATTTGAACATATGGTTTCTCCTTCTTACTCTCCGACCGGCCATCACAAAAAAAGAAGCCAATTCCCCCGGTTTTTCCAGGAATCAAATGAACGGGGGTAAACGCCAAATTGCGCCCGGTTGGCGGGCATCGGTGTCACTTGTCGCAAAATAAGGGTTTTTTTGTGGAGGTTGACGAAAACAGACAACAGTTGTTTTCAACTTAACACAGGCCATTGAGACGAGTCAATCACTCCAAAGCCAATTTTCAATTACTGACGGGCAGCACACGATCGGCGTCAACGACAGGCGAAGAATAGAGGTGTCCGAACTGGGGGTTCTGTGCTTCGACATCGTACTGCTCCTCTGCCTTCCTCCGACTGATTCCCTTCGATACCCCCATTTTGATTTATAATGTCCTGTTGTGTCAGATCCCAGCCGGACAGGAGGTGGGTTTGAAGCGTTTTTCCGCCCTGATTCTGCTTCTCTGCGGCCTGCTCCCGGCCGCGGCCGGCTGCGCCGCAACGACTGGCGAGATCATCCTCCACGACAGCGACGGCGCCGACTACCATCCGACCCTCGATCCGGCCGATTTCGTCGGCCGGATCGATCACCCCTTCTTCACCCTGACTCCCGGCCGGGTCTGGATCTACGAAGGCACGACCGGTGAGGGCGAAGCGGAACGGGTGGAGGTCGAGGTGACCCGGGACACGAAAGTCATCCTCGGCATCACCGCTACCGTCGTGCGGGACCGGGTCTGGGTCGACGGCGAGCTCGTCGAAGACACGCTCGACTGGTTCGCCCAGGATCGGGACGGCAATGTCTGGTACCTGGGCGAGGCGGTCCGGGAGATCCAGGGCGGGGTGGTGGTCGGCACGGCCGGCTCCTGGGAGGCCGGCGTCGACGGCGCTCTGCCCGGCATCATCATGAAGGGGAACCCGCGCCCCGGGGAAGGCTACCGCCAGGAATTTTATCCCGGGGAAGCCGAAGACATCGGGCAGGTGCTCCGCCTCGACGCCCTGGTCTCGATCGGCCTGGGGCAGTACGTCCACTGCCTGCAGATCAAGGAATGGACCCCGCTGGAGCCGGCCGTGGTTGAGCATAAATATTACTGCCAGGCGGTCGGCAATCTCGCCCTGGCAAAGAAAGTCGCCGGGGGCAGCGGTCAGATCGAGCTGGTGGAAATGCGCAGCGTCCCCTGACGCCGCCTGACAGCAGAGGAACCATTTGAGCATGAGTAAAGGTCGATTGGAAGCGTTCAGCGATGGCGTTCTGGCCATCATCATTACCATCATGGTCCTCGAACTGGAGGTGCCGCACGAGGCGAGCCCGGCCGCGCTCCTGCCCGTCCTGCCGGTTTTTCTCAGCTACGTGCTCAGCTTTGTCTTCATCGGGATCTACTGGAACAACCACCACCATCTGCTCCAGGCCTCCCGGCAGGTCAGCGGCCGGGTGCTCTGGGCCAACCTTCACCTCCTCTTCTGGCTCTCCCTTGTCCCCATCGTAATCGGCTGGATGGGGCAGAACGACTTCGCCGCCTGGCCGGTCGCCCTCTATGGAACCGTCCTGATCTGCGCCGGCTTCGCCTACACCCTCCTCTCGCGCTCCCTGGTCGCCCTGCACGGACCGGAATCCCCCCTGGCCGCGGCCGTCGGCCGGGATCGCAAGGGAGTAATCTCCCTCATCCTCTACGGCATGGCCATACCGATATCGTTCGCCTATACCTGGCTCGCCTTTGGTCTTTACATCCTCGTGGCGGTCATCTGGCTCGTGCCGGACCGGCGCCTCGAGCAGACCATTTCCCCTTCGCCTTGATCTTGCCCCCATGGCGGCCGCGAGGCGAATTCAGATCTACCTGTGGTGAATCCTGCAGACAGGCCGGCTCCCCGCCACCTCTGAACCCGCCGGGCCTGCACGGTAGCGGGGCGAAATTGTGGTAAATTTAAGCGAATCCGCACCAAAAAGAGTTAAAGCCTGGCGTCGAGGAGTTTCGCCTTTGAAATTCGATGTCCGATTCACGGTTGTGATGACCGTTCTCCTGCTTCTTTCATTGGGCACCCGAGCCGAATTGATCTATCAGCATTACCCGGGGTTTCCCCCGGGCTGGGGCGGCGAGATGCGGGCGGTGGCCCAATCCCTGGCGTCCGGCGCCGGTTTCAGCTCCCCCTATCTCGCCCCCACCGGGCCGACCGCCCTCGTGCCGCCGGTCTATCCGGCGCTTTTCGCCCTGCTCTTCGCCTATTTTGGTCCTGGATCCACATCGGCCGGGGTGGCGGCCCTGGGATTGAATCTGATCCTCTCCGCACTGGTCACCCTGCCTCTCTTTGCCCTGACCGGCCGCCTCTTTTCCCGGCCGGCCGCCTACCTGGCCGCGCTGGCCTGGGCGCTGCAGCCGCTGCTCGGCTATTCCGACGCTTTGTTCCTCTGGAATACGAGTCTTTACACCTTGCTGCTGACCGGCTTCCTCCTGCTGACGCTGGCGGTCGAACGGGTGACGGCCGCGGCCGCCTGGATAGCCTATGGCGCTCTGATCAGCGTCCTGATCGTGGTCGAACCAATCGCCCTGACGGCCGTCGGGGCGGCCGCCATCTGGCTCGTTTTTCAGCGAGCCTCGCTGCAGCGGCTCCTGGTCGCCCTGGCCATCGGCGCCCTTCTGCCGGCCGCCTGGATGGCGCGCAATGTCCTGGTTTTCGATCAGTGGGTCTTCATTCGCTCGGGTTTTGGCCTGGAGCTGTCGAAAGGGGTGCTGAATAACGATCTGGCGGGGGAAACCGGACGCTATCTGCCCAACCGGAACCCCCTGGAGCTGGCTAAATATCGCCGCCAGGGTGAACTGGCCTATATCCAGGGGCGTCTCAATGGCGCACTCGCCTCGATCCGGGAAAATCCCGGGGCTTACGGGCGAAAAATCGTGAAAAGAATTCCCGCCTTCTGGGTCGGGTACCGGGAAAATCCGGGGGTTTTCCTGTTCTACGGCCGCTTCCTCTCTCTCAAAAAAACTCTCTTTGGGCTCCTGGGAATCGGCGCTTTCTTTTCATTTTTCTTTACCCGGACCAAAGAATCCCGGCTGCTGCTGGCCATCCTGATCTTCTACCCGCTCGTCTTTTATCTCACCCACATCGAGCTGCGGCAGCGGCTGCCCCTCGAGCCGCTCCTGCTGGCCCTGAACGCCGGCCTGGGCTGGCACCTGTTCGACCGCTGGATCCGACCGAAGGTCCGGCAGCCCGTGCCCCTGACTGAGTATCCGAGGACCTGAACTCTCATGCTATTCGCCGATCATCTCGTGCTCATTCGCGGCGGGGGCGACCTGGCCACCGGGGTCGCCCACCGGCTCCACCAGGCCGGTTTCCCCCAGATCATTCTGGAGCTGGCCCGGCCGCTGGTCGTCCGCCGACGGGTCGCCCTGGCCACGGCCGCCCTCGAAGGGTCGATCGAGGTCGAAAATCTGCGCGGCGTCCTGACCCACGATCCGGCCGAGGCGCTGACCCTGGCCCGGCTGGGGGTGCTGCCCGTCTACGTCTCGCCCGCGCTGCCGGACGCCGGCTGGCCGGTGCGCACCATCGTCGACGCGCGCATGGCCAAGCGCAATCTCGACACCCGCATCGACCAGGCCCCCCTGGTAATCGCCCTGGGCCCCGGCTTTGAAGCCGGCCGGGACTGCCACGCCGTCGTCGAGACGATGCGCGGCCACACCCTCGGCCGGGTCATCTGGGAGGGGACGGCCCTGCCCAACACCGGCACGCCTGGAGAGGTCGCCGGCCGGGCAGCCGAGCGGGTCCTGCGCGCGCCGGCCGCCGGGACCGTGAGCTGGGAAAAGGAGATCGGGGAGCGGGTCCGGGCAGGGGAGCGGCTGGGGGAGGTGGCCGGTGCACCGGTGGTCGCCCCGTTCGACGGGGTCATCCGCGGTCTGATCGCCGCCGGCATCGAGGTGGCCGCCGGCCTCAAAATCGGCGACGTCGATCCGCGGGCCGGCGTCGACGCCTGCTTCACGATTTCCGACAAGGCGCTGGCCATCGGCGGCGGGGTCCTCGAAGCGATTCTCGTCCACCTCAACCAGCAGAGCCGCCACTAGCCCGGCCCCGCTATGAATTTGATTGAAGCCTTTGACCTGCAGCCCCGGGATCTCGTCGCCCTCGTCGGCGGCGGGGGCAAGAGCAGCCTGCTCTTTGCCCTTGGCCGGCAGTGGCCCGGCCGGGCCGTCCTGACCACGACGACCCGCCTCTTTCGCGCCCAGACCTCCCTGGCCGCCGCGGCGCTCCCGCTGGCCGACATCGACCGGCTGGACGAGGTGCTGGCGGCGGCCGGTTCCTGCCTCGTGGTCGGGGAGACGGCCGGGGACAAAGTGCTGGGGGTCCCGGCCGACCTGCCCGCCCGCTGGCTCGACCGGCCGGCCATCGACCTGGTGGTCGTCGAGGCCGACGGCTCCCGGCAGCGGCCGGTCAAGGCCCCCGCCGCGCACGAACCGGTCCTCCCGACCGGCACGACCCGGCTCATCGTCGTCGCCGGCCTCGACGCCCTGGAAGCCCCGATCAAAGAGGCAGCCCACCGGCCGGAGCTGGTCTGCCGGCTGCTCGACCTGGGCCCGGAAGACCGCCTCACCCCGGCAGCCCTCGCCGCCCTGCTCGTTCATCCCGAAGGAGGGCTCAAAGGACGCCCTCCGGCGGCCCGGGTGGCCGTCTGCCTCAACAAGGTCGAGGGTGCGGCACGCCGGGCGCGGGCCGACGAAACCGCAGCGCGGCTGCTGGCCCACCCGGCCGTCGAGCGCGTGGTCCTGACCACCCGCCAGGCCGGGGAACCACCCGTCGTGCGCCTCCGCTCCGGTTCAGACCCGCCGGCCTGAGCGGCGCGCCGTCCGGTTAGCGGATGACCTGGGGCAGGTAGAGGTGGTACTCCCCGGGCAGGCCGCACCAGAAGCCGGCGCACAGCTCGGCACTACCGCCGGCCGCGGAATATGCCAGCGGCTGCCCGATCGTCCCGGAAAGAGCCGCACCGCCGGCCGCCGCCTGGCTGCCACCGCCGCCAATGACCCACCGGTCCAGGGCGCCGCTGTTGATCCTGGCATCGAGTATGCCGGCCGCCAGGATCAGCAGGATGGCGATCAGAACGGCGGTACTGAAAAGCGACCTGATGCTAGCGATCATTGCCGGTTTCCTGCCCCTGCCGGCGCACGACTCCCCGGCTGGCCGGCTGGTCGTAGCCCTGGGGATAGAGATAGGTTCCTCGTTCGGCCGCCGGTTTGGTTTCCTCGACCTGGATGCGGTTTTCCCGGGCATACGGATCCTGGCGGATGCCCGTGACCTGCCAGGAAACTTCCAGTCCCGGAGATCCGCCGGCGATCTTGAATCGATTCTTCTCAATTTTCCGGGCGATATGCAGATTGGGACCCGGCCCGCCAACCGGTGTCAGCTGGTAGCGAAAATCCACGTTCAGGGCTTCAAACCAGTCGGCCAGCGCCACCCAGGCTTCCCCATTCGCGTCCAGGACGACATTCCCGTTGTAGACATTCATCATGTCGGGCGATTCGACGAAAGAATGGGAGAGATACTGATTCTCCGGATCCAGGGGATGATCGATTTTGAACGAACCGGCGGATTTGCTCAACGTGCCGGCCACATGAACGCGGCCGGAAAAATAACCGGCATACCCATTGGTCGAATAGGATTCGCCATAAACACCGTAATTCGTGCCGGAAGGATGACTGGCCACACCGTATACCCCTCGCCCAGCTGAGCCTTGAGCGAGACCGATAACGCCATACCCATCAAACCCCTCGTTGGATGCCGCACCAATCAGGCCATTGGAGCCGGCGAATTCACCGCCGGCCGGCCAGAACGACCCGCCCGGATGCAGGTCGCCAACAGCACCGGTGCCGTTCAAACCCCGCATGGCCACACCCCGGGTAAAAACAGAAGAGCCTGAGGTATTGGTAATCTGCAGGCCCGGATTCAGACTGCCGGTCCAGTTCTGTCCCAGGTGGTCGTGGCTGTTGTTGGCCGCCGGCGCCCACTGGCTGCCGGTCCAGCTCAGGACCTGGCTGGAGGCCGGCGCGGCGCTGCTGACCGGCCGGCCGTGCAGGGCTCCGGTCGAGGCGCTGTGCAGGGCGTATGGGGCCGGAATGATCTCGGCGCAGCCCAGGGCTGCCGAGTTCACTTCCACCCGCAGCCATAATCCCTGGCCGTTAAAATTGGCGGCCGTGACATCCAGAATGGCGGTGAAAAGACCGTCGGCTACCTGGGTGTTGTTCTTGGTCATGGTCTGCAGCGGCGAGCCGGTGCAGGTGCTGTTGGTAAAAATCTTGAAAACCATATTGCGCGTCCCGGTCACCGGGCTCCCATTCTCGGTATAAAAACCCTGGTAGCTCATCTTGCTCGGCACCGCGGAACCGGCCGCCGGGTCGAAGAAATTCCCGGCTTCGTCGACGGCCTGGGTGATGCCCGCCAGGGCGATGATCGCGGCAATGAAAACAGCCAGCACGACAGTTCCCTTTCGCATCCTCATGATCGCTCTCCTGTTAGAAATAATTCACCGGGGATCGGCTCTCTCCACCCGGCATCGACTGCCCACACGATGCGGATCATTATAATGGGCTGTTGATTCGGTGGGAAGATCCCAGTTTGAGGGCCTTTTT
>JBFFZG010000167.1:0-10808 GCA_041568735.1 Promineifilaceae bacterium (SeqCode) | reverse complement strand
GCTCAAAGCCGGCCTCGACGCCGGCGAGCTGGGGCGGGTGTACTGCCTCAGCGCGACCAACCAGGGGCAGATGCCGATCGCCCATCGCCGCTGGTTTGTTGATCCGGAGCTGGCCGGTGGAGGCGCCATGATGGATCACATCGTTCACCTGGCCGACATCTTCAACTGGTTTTTCGGCCGGGAAGTGGACGAAGTGTACGCCCAGTCGAACCGGATCCTGCATGCCGATCGAGTCGAAGTGGAAACGGGAGGTCTGGTGCTCCTGACCTATCGGGATGGGCTGTTCGCTTCGATTGATACGAGCTGGAGTAAGCCGCTGAACTACCCCACCTGGGGCGGTCTTGGAATGGAATTAATCAGCGAGCGCGGGCTGACGGTCGTCGACCCCTTTCGCCAGCAGCTGAATGTCTTCCGGCAGGAACCGCCGGCCAACCGGCTGGCCTACTGGGGGTCCGACGCCAACCAGGCGATGATCGGCGAATTTGTGGCGGCGGTCCGGGAAAAGCGGGCGCCGGCCGTCACCGGGGAGGACGGCCTCTTTGCCCTGCAGATCGTGCTGGCCGCGTATGAATCGGTCCGAATTGGGCAGCCGGCCGCGCTGACTCCGGGGAGCTGATCGCCGGAAACGACTCGGGACCATGTTGGTGGCCGTCTGGGTTTCACCGGACATTCGCTAGAACGCGGGACCCCTGCCGGGGCAGCCATCACCTGTATTCTCAGGTTACGGACCCGGTTTTCGGCTTTGTTCCCCGGCCCAAAAGGGTTAGATGAGGGATTCCTCCGGGCCATTCGGGGAAAGGCAGCTGTTCGGGGTCACCCTCCCCGGATCGCCTTCAGTTCATCCAGGATGCGCTGGCGCCGCTTCCGGTATTCCCAATCCGTCAGACCTCCCGCTTCAAAGAGCACATCCAGGTCGGCCAGCATCCCATTCAGACCTTCCTGCGAATAGTCGCGATTAACCAGGATGTTTTTCATTCTGAACGGCGAGCGGCGCCGGGAAGAAAAATAATACCAGGCCGCCGCGCTCCCGAGAATCAGCCCGCCAAGGATCAGCCAGATGAGATCCGAACGGCTGAAAGACGCCGGCTGCCTTCCATCGAGCTGAATTTCAATCGCGCTCCCGGCAGCCAGATTGGTGGCACGCCAATCCACTCCATTCGGCTCTGATACCAGCTCCCAACCCGGTGGCGGGGTCTCGGAGAGGAGCGGCTGCGCGCTTACGACCGACCCGCTGACAACCGGGTAGGGGATCCGGTGCTCGATGGTCAGTTTAGAAGCGACGGGGAGGCTGTATTCGATCAACAAGATATGGGCGGCGGGGCCAGGTCGAACGGGCCAGGTATCTTCGATGCGATCTTCCAGGATCTGTACGCCGTCAGCCGGCACAAAAGAATCCAACCGCCCAAGCCCCCGCCGCACGACGATATTTTCTGCCGCGGGTGGAATCAGAAGGTGGAGGACGCCGTCCTCAGGACGCCCGCTCTCGCCAGTGAAGACAGCCTGGCTGTTATTATCGAACTGGAAAAATTCACTGACCTGAACCTGGTCCCCCTTGCGGTCGAGCGACAGGTGGAACTGGTTAATTTGAATGACCGACGGATCCCGAATCTGGTCGAAAACGGTCAGGGGGAGTTGAATCTCGTTAATTCCCGGAGTCAGCCGGGCAACATCGCTGGAAAATGAAAGACCTCCATATTCCACCGAGACCATGGCAATCTGATCGGCAGGCACATTGCTCAGCTCAAATTGGAAGCGGCCGTCGGCGGTGGTGAGGCTTTCCTGGCTGGCCACAACGGCAAAACTTCCCCCATCAAAGATTCGCAATTCGACCCCCAGGGGTTCATTCACATTTCCCCCTGTCGAACCGTTCATCACCGTTCCCTGGATAACAAACCTTAGTTCCGGGCCCCGTCGAAGAGCTTCTTCATCCAGGTAGCCAAAACGGCGGGCAAAACGAACGACACTGGCCGTTTCTATCGGTGTTAAATTGAATGTGTGATCGGTGATGCCCATTAGCCGATCCCGCACCTGTTCATCACTCAGGCCAGCCCAATAAGCCAGCCGGGCCAGGGATTTCGGTCCCCCTGCCTGACGGCTCTCCCCGGCCGCACCATGGCAGACAGCGCATGAGGTCTCATAGACCTGGGCGCCTGATTCAAGGGCGATCGACGGCGTACCCAGAGCATAAATCGCGGCGATTAAAGACCAACGCTCTCGTTCGGCAAGCGGATTGGTGCTGCCAGGTCCAAAGGGCGGCATGCCTTTGGCCACCCGGCCGGCCGTTATGGTTTGATACATTTCGACCGGCACGGCCCGATCCAGGTAGCCAGGTGCGGCGAAAGCGGTTGGAGGCGCTATCGATTGCGGGGCCATTTCGCCATCGCCCATGGCGCCAGCTCCGTGACAGGATGCACACCGCTCCCCATACAAAAATCGGCCAGTTTCTTCTGGCGGGAATGATTGAGCGAATGCCGGGACAGGTGGGTAAGAAGCGAGGATCAAGGTTATCCCAGCAGACACCCAGAGGGGTGTGAACCCGGTAAAATACCTGTAAATTCTCCTCATCATGGTCCGCAGGGGCTGTATTTTCGGTCTCGGGTAGATGTAGTACACGAAAGGTCCAGCTTGCCCGGGCTGAACCGCCGTGGATTTCCAGGATTCACGACCGCGAATTGACAAGGTTTCCCGCGACTTTCACGCGGGATAAATCACATCTATTTGGATCAGTCGATCATTGGTAAGTCGGTTGGATTCCGGCACCCATTTCGCGCTCGCAGGTGAGGGTTGCTCTGGTGTTGCCACCTGTCTGGAGAATCTTCATTAACAGATCCTACCCATCAACGCAGGGGACTACAAGCTGATGCTGCTGCGCTTTACCCGCGTAAAATTTGATCCCAATTTTAACGCTAGTATCAACAAATAGAAACCGCTACTTCGAATCATACAACACAAGTATCAATTAGGTTACAAGGAATAAGCGCTTAGAGGATTTGAGCAAAATTTCAGTAAAAATTAAAAGTTTTTGCCAGGTTATCTCGATTGATGGTTGAAGTTAATAACTTAAGTTGCCGAAAATGGCTAAAAGTAATGGACGATGCTCATATTCCTGGATTCTTTTTGAACTCGGTGAAACAAACCCGGTCAAAGGTATATAAAATAAACGGCCGCTCTCCTCCGAGCAGCCGCCAAAGGCTGGTTGTTCAATCAGGTCAATGGCAAGGGCTGCCTTCCTAAAAAAATTGGCAGGCTTCCATTTCTGCGACAGGTGTCCTGAATTACCCGGTATGACACAACCTCAACTCACGAGAATGCCCTGGATTTAGGACCCGGCAACCGTCAATGTGTCGGATTTCATAACCGTGGTCCAGTAAGACCCATGTGGATTGACTTTCAATGTATGAAACTACCATAAATGAGCAATGCCAGGACTAAAATTGACAACACGATCGTCGAAACCCGAACCCTCTCGAGACTGCGCGGCCAGTATTGAAACAGCCTGGAATCAGGGTTCTTGTACGAATACCAGAACAGCAAGAGATACCCGGCAATGAACATTAATCCGATACTCCACCACAGTGTCATCTAAAACCCCCTGTTCTTACTTGAAAAATAGGTCTTCAATCGATGTGCCCGGGGAGCACACCAGGCAGGATCCACCCGCATCGAGAGGGACTGGAACCCCATTTTTCGCATCGTAAATAAGCCATGTCATACTCGCCAGGTTGATCGACAGATCGCCACCTCGACCATCAATCCCGACTTCGAGCGGTTCGGAAAATTTCATTTGCAGTGACAAATAGCCGCCCAGGTCCATACCGCCTTCAAAATTCAAATACGATGGTCCCAGGATTAACGCTTCCAATTCATCTTCTGATAACCCTCTCGGAACAAATCCAACCCCACCTCCGAAATTGGGACCGGGCAGGCCGGCGGTCAGATCCGCCGATAAATAGTGGTTGCCAAATTTATCGAGGATATAGGTGGCTTTTCCACCAATCCCATGGAGTCCCTGTCCGCCAAGCGAAAAGTACGTATAGCCCATCTCCAGATCTGGACTTATGTGGCTGTACGATGACGGAGATGCCGGCCCGTAATAATATCCCCCGGAATTTTGGAATGACGCCCACATCCCTTCCCAGTAGTCTAAATCGGCAACGCCAAGATTCGCGACCCTCAGGAGGATATCGGTGTGGCCATAGTATTGTTCCCACCAGGCACCTCCGGCACCGGATCTCCACTGGTTCAAGATGCCATCGACCAGGTACCAGCAGGCTGAGTCATCCGGGTCCCGGATTAACTCACCGCTGCCATTGGCAATTCGGCCGCAGTAGCCCGAGGGATCCTGAAACCTGATCGGGTTGTTCTTGACGTACGTGTAGCGGCCGTGCGCCTGTGAGCTGCCGGGATCAGGGACCAGCGGATCGGGGCTGATAAAACGGCCGATTTCCGGCAGGTAATAGCGGGCATTCATGTAAATTAATCCCAGCTCATCGTCCATTTTGTGCCCGGTAAACCCGCGGTCCGTCAGGTCAGTCACCGGGGAAATCCTGGACCTTCCAAAGGGGTCATAGCGGCGAGAGTCGACCAGATTCCCGGCCGAATCGGCCACGGCCGTGATGCTGCCCAGGTGATCGGCAAAAAGGTAAAACAGGCCGTTCTGGCCCTGAGGATCGCCGCTGACCTGCAGGGCGATCGGTTGGCCAGCCAGCCTGTATCTTTTCCGGGTGATTGTCGCCAAGGTCTGCCCGACGAGGGGTGTGTTGACCGGCCGGCCGATCCTGGCCTTACGAAGGGCTGACGGCCGCGCCGGCTTGCGGACCCCGGTGATCGTTTTTGCATTAAAGGCGGTGGCTGAGGTCTGGTCCACTTTTTCCAGATCCCAGCGATCGAGGCGCGCCCCGTCTTCACGGAGGTAGATGCGCAGGTTATGATCACCGGATTCGAGATAGCGCTCCACTGGATTGGCACCGCCGCGATCCCGAACGTAGTCGACCTGATAGCTGGTCGACCCGTGGAGGTCCCAGAGATAACCGGCGGCCGGTTCTCCATCAATCGCCACGAAAAATGAGTCGTTGGTGCCGCCATCCGCATGAACCCAACCACGAATACGATACCAGCCGGCCGCAGGAACCGTCAAGCAGTACGAGGCAAAATCGACACTCCCTTCGATACCACCCTGACTGCCCTGACCTTCGGGAACGTGGACGTAGGCCCCCGCGCTGGCGAGGCTGTCCTGGCCGACCACAAAGCGGCCGGAAAGCATCCCCGCCTCCGCTTCTTGAGCTGTCGGTCCGCAGCCGGCCGGCGGCGGGGTGGGGGTCGGGGTCGGCGGTGGGGGAGCTGGTCCAGGATCCAGACTCGTTATGTCAATATAAGCCAGCTTGGCGTTCGAAGCGCCGGCCGCCGGGGCCACGGTCAGACGGCCGTCCACAACCGCTGCCTCGACTGTGTACAGATCGAAGTTGTCCTCCCCATCCGGATCGACCTGGGTCACCCCTTCAATCGACAAATTGTTCACCTGATCGATGAAAACCGGATCCCCGGCCGCAACCGCTACCTCGTAGCTTCCGTTGGGAAGCGCGATTTCCCAAATTCGATCCCCCGCCTTCTGCATGTGAATGAGGGTATCCAACCGCTGGTCGGCATTGGCCTGCCGATCACGGCCGGAGGTATTCGACTGGTCCCAACCGTAGCTGAATCCGTTCCCCCGGCTGCCGAACGCCGTCCCGACATCGGGCAGATAGCCGGCCGGCACCGGGGCGCCTTCACTCTGAAAATTGATCCGAACGCCGATCGATGCGGCCGGCGTCCCGGTCGGCGATGGGGTCGGCTGTGGCGTGGCCGTGGGGCCAGCGCCGGCAATAGAGACGGTGACTTCGGCCTGGCCCCCGGCAAACCGATTGCCGCAGTCGAGACGGTATTCGAGCGAACCACCGGCAAATCCCGGAAAGGTTTCGCTGCCCGCAGGCGGCTTCTCTCCGCTCCAGCCGCCCGAAGCCGCGCAGTTCCGGGCTTCAACCGCTTCCCAGGTGAGCGTGTACGGGGTACCGGCCGGGATTTCAATGGCGCTGCCGCCGGCCACCCCATCGGCCCAGGCTTCAAAGGCGATCAGCGGCGGGCGCTGTTCTTCGACTTCAAATACGTCAAATGGGGTAAAGATCGTCCGGCCCATTTCCATCACCATCGTGCGCCGGCCATCCGCATCGTACAGAAAACGGGTCTCCTCCCCATCGCCGGTTTGCACACCCGCCAGCCGCTGCTGGGCATCAAACTGCTGGGTCATCACCCGGCCGTTCTCCGACCGTTCGATCATATTGCCATTCAGATCATAGACGAAGCGAATCTCCGCGCCCGAATCGGCCACCACCCGGCTGACCGCCTGCGGCCGCCCCTCATAGAGGTAGATCTGGCCGATGCCGTTCCGATTCACGGCGGCAAAACTGCCGATCCGATCGTAGCTGTAGGTATGGTCGTACAGGCCGGCCGTCGAAACCAGCCGGTTCAAACTGTCATAACCAAACGTCAGAGTTCCAGCATCACTTTCAGTCAGCTGCCGGATGTTCCCCACCGGATCGTAGCCAAACTGGAAGTCCACCGGATCGGCCGGAATCCCCCAGCCGCCGTGCTGGATTTTTTCGAGTCTGAAATTGCCTGAGGGACCGAAATAGCGGTAGGTCGTATCGACCGCGCTGCCGGGTCCCCGATCCAGGGTCGACAACCGACCCAGTTCATCAGAGTGCAGGCCATTGACCAGCGGGAGCGTTCCATTGGCTATGCGAAGGCCGTCTTCCCCTTCCCGATCATACGCCATCTCAACGATCTCCCCATCCGGGTACGAAAGCCGCAGAGGGCGATCGAGGTCGTCGAAGGCCAGGGTCTCCAGAACAAACGGCCGGCCGTCGATGACCCGCCGCTGCCCGGCCAGACGGCCGAACTCATCGTAGGCAAACAGCTCGTAATGCCGGCCTTCACCCGGCGCCCAGGCAACCCGGGTCAGGCGGCCGCGCTGGCCACCGTAAATCACGCCGGCCTCGCTGAAACTGCTGTCATACAGGTAGTGGGCCAGCCAGTTTTCCCCGGAGGCCGGCGCCTCTGAAATGGTGGCCGGACAGCTTTCCCCGGCACCGGCCGTCGTCTTGCGCAGCAGCCGGTCCAGGTCATCGTAGAACTGGCAGATGAGCCGGCCGGAGCCATCGGCCTGCTCGATGAGATTGCCCGCCGCGTCGTACCGGAAGCGCCAGAGACCCAGTGTGGGATCCTCCAGCGAACGCTTCCGGCCAAAATCATCGTAAATCAGCCGGGTGACCTGTCCCTCGCCGTTTTCAACCGCGGCCAGATTCCCCTGCCAGTCGTATTCATAACGGGTGAAGCCGTAAACGGGGTACACATTGTTTCCATTTGCTGGCAAAAAATCGATGACGGCCGCCGTTTGCCCGCGGCTGTCCCAGGCGATCGACCGCGCATGGCCGTTGGCGTCCACGGTTGATTGCACGCGGTAGGGATCGCCGGCCGGGCCGATCAGCGTGCCGTCATTGGTGCGGCGCAGGACTTCTTCGACGTGTTCGGTGGCCTGCCCGGCCGGGTCGACAACGGTTCGCCGGCCGATTTCCTGGTCATGGTAGCGGGTGCGGGTATGGGGGCGGACGAAGCAGGATTCTTCCCAGAAGCCCTCGTCTTCGACCACTGCAAAGGGTGCGGTCGTACAGGCCGGCCGATCGAGGGCATCATATCCCAGGCTGACGATCCGCCGCTGGCGGACCGGTTCGCCCTCCACGGCCACCTGCCGCTCCTGGGTCTGGATCTCCCGGCCGAACCCATCGTAGTAATGAACGGTCAGCAAATCGTACCCCGTTTCGCTCTGCGAGAACGATCCCGGCCGGCTGCGCACGGAAATGGACAGCGGCAGATCTTCAGGGCCCGACCCGGCCGGACGCTCCCAGCTGTTATCCCCATACGCAATGCGGATCACCGGGTTGCCATCGGCCGCGTCCAGGTTGCCCAGCCCGGCCGGTTCCGAACCGCGAACCACTTCGAACAGGCGGCCGAACGGATCGTATTCGTAGAATGTTCGCATCCGGGCCGGATCTTCAACCCCGCGCAGCAGGCCGGCCTGGACCTGATAGCCGCTCAGCGGCACCCCAGCCACCCCCCAGAATTCATATCGCGTCGTGTGCAGCCAGGGATTGGTGACTGCCAGCGGGTACAGATTAAAGTCACTGTCGTAGTCGATGACCGTCCGGCGGGCCGACTGCGGAGGAATATCGACCAGATCGCCGGCGTCATTTTGCGTCATGACGCCGAAATCGCTGAAATCAGTCTCGCTCTTGATATTGCCGAACCCATCGTAGGTAAAGGTTCGATCGATCGTCTGGTAGGCGGTCGTGCAGCCGGCCGCCACCGGTCCGGCCACCTCGGCGCAGGTGATCACCCGCGCCGAGGCGGTTCGCTCACGCCACAGCCGGCCGTCGGTCAGCCGGTCATTGGCCGCGATGTCCTCCCCCTGGTCAAAATAATACCAGCGGGCCTGCTGGAGCTCCCATGAGTTCTCCCGATAATCCCCTTCTCCCTTCGTGCGGATGATCCAGTAGCCGCCGGCCGTGTTGGCAATCGACCAGCGGCGGGTGGTCCGGTAGGGTAGGGCCGCTTCAGCCCGGTCAAATTCTTCAATGTGGGTGACCTGGCCAAACTGGCCGGAAACCCCGTTCTGGTCGACCTGATAGCCCAACCCGGCATCGTAAAAATAGCGGGTCTTCTGCGAGACGGAGTCCCCCGCAGCGCCGCGGTTCACCAGAAAGCGGCGAACTTCGCCAGGGGCCGTGAACACCGCACCGGGACCGAAAGTCAGGACCTGGTAATCCGTCTCCACGCGCTGCTCCCGGCCGGCCCGAAGCGCGCTGGCATCGGCCGGGTCCGGCGGACCGACCCGTTCTCGCCAGGGACGGCCGTGACGGTCCTCGTCGAGGTGAAATTCGACGATCCGCCGGCGCAGCGGCGTCGTCCCGTCAAAATCGATCCAGGTGGCGGTGACGCGCTCGTGGCCGCCAATCTGGCCGAATTCAGCTGTCGTTTCCGGCCGGGCGCAGGCCGGCTCGTAAATCGAGGTCTGGTCATAACAGACCCCTTCATAGGCGAAGCGCACCTCCGAGAATCCATCGCCTATCCCCCACTCGTCAAAGCCGTCGGTCGTGCGGCGGGTCTGGACCCGGTAGCTGTAGCCGACGCTGGGGAAGCGCTCCTCGCAGACCGGATCGCTTTCCTCTCCCTGGCAGTTGGTGTAAGGGAGTCCTTTGACCCGGTTGTCGCCGGCATAGGCAAACCGGGTTTCAGCCCCGTAGCCGTTGGCGATGCCTTCCAGGTAGCGGAACAGGAAGCATCCCTCGCCCCGGTGGTGAAGGGCCGGCATCGTGGCATAGGAGAAGCGGGTGGCCGGCCGGCTGTACCAGCCGCCGTCTGGTGCGGGCGCCTTCTCGACGATCTGGCGTACGACGCGCGTCGTGGTAAACCGGGTTTCATAGCCGCCGGCCGGGGTTCGCCGGTCGCAGACGGCCGGATTGGCGACCTGGTCGTTCCCCCCCTCGATCTCGATGCGCCGGTTCAGCGGCGGGGAAGCGGCCGCGGCGGTCGCCTGGCCATGATAGATCTCAATGGAAGCCAGCCGGATCTCGATCGGATCATAGCCAAAGACGATGCGGGTGGCATAGGGTTGGGCCGGATCGCCATCGAGCCGGCCGATTTCGGCCGGGACCGGGTCATTCGGCAGCGCCACATCCCGGAAGTTGTAGCGGATTTCCGCCACCTGGCTGGTGTAGTTCCAGATTTTAAAGGAGCACACCCCGCCCCAGGGGCACCAGTAGCCCACGCTTTCAAAACGCTCCGGCCGGATATACCGGTAGGTGATTTGATTGCCGTGGCTGTCTGTGATCGTATCGACATGCCAGGCCGTGGCCTCGTAGCGAAATTCGTCCCCATTCAGCTGCGTTTTCTGGTAGGTCACCGATGGATCCGCCTGGGATGGGTCGGCCAGATTGTTCGTGTAACCCAGGCGATAGGTCACTCCCTCACCGGTCTGGACGATCCAGTAGCTGTGCGTCGAGGGGTCGTTGTTCCAGCGCAGCCCGCCGACCTGATAGAGGCGCAGCGACGGCGCGTGTTCCGCGTAGAACCGGATCCGGTCCCCCTCGGCTTCGCCCTGAACCAGCCGGTGCCCCCGGCCGTCGATAATCAGCCGAAAGTCATCGGCGTAGGCAAATCCGGAAGCTGACTGCTCGGTTTTCAGCCGCATGATGCGAATGTCGGTCAGCGACCAGCCGGCCGCCACCGACCCGGCCGAAACTGTGCGCACCGCGCCATTCAACCCGCCGCTGTGGTAGGACAGCGCCAGGGCCGGCTGCAGTCCGGCCCGCCCGGGCGGCAGGTCGATCGGGTGCTGGTAGGTGGCCGCCCCGGTAAATTCGGCGACGGCGGGAACGGTCCAGGAAAGCGACCAGGATTCCGGCCGCCAGCCGGCGATCCAGTTCGAGAAATGGGTCGTTTCCCCGCTGATCAGCCCGGCCGGGTCGTGCACCGACAGCGGGATGTCGATGTAGACGCCCGGTGAGTCGGGATTCTCAAAAGCCAGGAAAAAACTGCCCCCGCTGTCCCGGAGGTCCACCCCATGTTCCCGCAGGTCGAGGGCCAGACGGACCGGCCGGGGAAAAGAATCCACGGCTTGATCGGAAACCGCTTCGACCGCTTCGATCCGAAAGGCAAGCAGGGGGCGGGGGGCGGCCGGGCGGGGGGCCGTTTCTTCCTCCCCGGCCGGGAGCGGC
>JBFFZG010000166.1:0-10826 GCA_041568735.1 Promineifilaceae bacterium (SeqCode) | reverse complement strand
CACGCCATGGTGGTCCACGCCTATTATCCCCTGGGGGAAACGCGGGTGGAGCGAGAAGCGCAGGCGCTGCTCGAACAGGGCATCCAGGTCGATGTAATCTGCCTGCGGGACGCCGGCGAACGGCCGGTCGAGTGGGTCGACGGGGTGCAGGTCTTCCGCCTGCCTGTCCGCCGCTCGAAGCGGCGCGGTTTCGCCATCCAGCTGCTCGAGTATCTCGCCTTTTTTACCCTGGCCTCGATCCGCCTGATCGGGCTGACCGCCCGGCGGCGCTATCAGGTCATCCAGGCCCACAACCTGCCGGACTTTTTGATTTTTTGCGGCCTGGTTCCCCGCTGGCTGGGCACCCGGCTGATTCTCGACATTCACGATCTGATGCCGGAATTCATGGCCGCTCGCCTCAACCGGAGCCTGGACAGCTGGCCGGTGCGGCTGGTGCGCTGGCAGGAAGCGCTGGCCTGCCGCTTCGCCGACCACGTGATCACCGTCAGCGAACCCTGGCGGCAGACGCTCGGCCGGCGCGGGGTGCCCTTGGAGAAAATCAGCGTGGTCATGAACGTGGCCGACGAGCGCATCTTTTCCTACCAGGGAAGCCAGGGAAGCCAGGGAAGCCCGGGAGGCCGGCCGGCCGGCCCCCCGGAGGACGGAACCCTGCGCCTGATCTACCATGGGACGATCGTCCACCGGTACGGCCTCGACCTGGCCGTGCGGGCCGTTCACCAGCTCCGGGAGCGCATTCCGGGCATCCACCTGACGATCCTTGGCAAAGGAGATTTTGTCGAACCGCTGCGCCAGATGGTGGCCGAATTCAACCTGGAGGACCAGGTCACCATCCTCGACGAGCTGCGGCCGGCCGCGGAGCTGCCGGCCCTGATCCGCACGGCCGACCTGGGTATCGTCCCCTACCGGAACGACCCCTTTACCGACGGCCTGCTCCCGACGAAATTGATGGAGTACGCCGCCCTTGGTCTGCCGGCCGTCGCCGCGCGCACCACGGCCATCGAGACCTTTTTCGGCGGCACGATGGTCCATTTATTTGAACCAGGGGATATCGACGACCTGGCCCGGGGACTGGTGACCCTGGTCGAGGATCCGGCCTACCTGGCGCAGCTGGCGCAGGGGTGCCGCCGGTTCAATGAGCAGTACAACTGGACCCGCATCGGGGCGGCTTATGTCAACCTGGTGCGGCGGCTGGGCCGGTTCAGGCCGGCGGCGGCCTGAGTTCCCCCCAACCCGATCTCGTGCCGGCCAGCCGGCCGCTCCCCACCCGTTCAACCCGCACTGGCAGCCCATCCCCTGAGGATGGGCTTTTTTTTTGGCCGCGGCCGGGAGGAAAAAGCGCCGCCGATCCCCTCTAACCTTCCCGAATGAGCTGCCCGCTGGTCAGGTCGAGCCACCAGGTCGTCCCGTTCAGGTCGGTCAGCCGCGCCATGTCCTGGCTCGCCCATTCTTTGATGGCAAACAGCCGGCGGTCCCGTTCGATCAGGACGATCGGCAGGCCGGCCGCCAGGTCGACCAGGATGACCGATTGGGCCCACTGCGGCCCGCAGGCGTCGTCCGCGGCCGTGATTAAGACCTGATCCCCGTCCGGAGACCAGAAGAGACTGCCGGCATGGATGTACCCGGCCGATTCCGGGAGCTGGAGGCGTTCCTCCTGCAGGGTGATCGTATCGCGCAGAGCCAGGACAGTTCCCGTTTCATGCCAGCCGAGATAAGCCAGGGTTTTTTCATCAGGGGACAGAGCCAGGCTGACCGTACTGTTTTGACCGAGAATTTCGTAAACGGCCCCCAATGTGGCATCCAGCCGGTAGAAATCAGTCCCATTAATGAATGGGCTGCAGCCAGAAGGGGAGCCGCTGTTGGTAAAGTAGAGGTTCAGGCTGTTCCGGGACCATTTGACGATCGTTGGGGTAAGGGCTTCTGGCCCTTCGCGGCGCCATTCGGCGATTGGGGTCCAGGTGAACCCGCCTTCGACGACGGTCAGGGTCGTGTAAAAGTGTTCCCGTCCACCAACCAGCTCCGGTGCGGAGCGGGCGGCGATCGCCTGCCGCCGGCCGTCGGGTGACGATGCGGTTTTGGCTTCCATGCGCAGGCTGTCGAGAGGCGGCCATTCCGACCGGTCGTCGGCACCGGCTGCGGACCGATCCAGGTCAATCGTAGGCAGCACCATCAGCGAGGAGATGAGGCCATCGAGCAGATCGAGGTCGGGAGCAAAGGCGCTGGCCGGCAGCGCATCGAGCATGGCCGTCGTCTGGTCGAGGTAGGCCTCCATATTTTGAGCCAGGAAGGCGTGATCTGTGTCTCGGTCATCGGGCGGCAGCGCGCCGGTAGAAACGGGAAAGAAGGCAGCCACATAGAAAGCCCGGTCGGCCGTAAGCCCCTGAAAGGTGTAAAAAATTTCCTGGTTGTTGACCTGGCGGGTTTCCTGTGCGTACTGGGTCAGGTAGCGCAGGCCGCGGCCGTTCTGGAAGTCGAGCACCGACTGCTGGGCGCGCAGCATCTGGAAGCCGTTGGTCGATGGCAGCAGGGGCAGGTCTCCGGGAAGGGGCGGGGGGCTGCCCTGAACCACGAGGTCGAGTGCGCTCTCCTGGTCGTAGACCCGCGGGTTGATGGATTTAAAAGCCTCGAGAGGAAACACCAGGATTTGCGGCCGATCCGGAATATTGACCGTCTGCCGGTAGAGGATATTCTCCGCGGCATCACGTTCCCTCAGGGTAAAAACCAGGTGGTCCGGCAGCAGGTCAAACCCGAACGGCTCAGGCCCGTTGGCCGAAGTGCCGGGGACGATTTCGACATCAACAGCCGCCGCCAGCGAGGGGTCATAGGCAAAGGAAACGCCGAACTGGGAGAAGGCCGCGGGGCGCGTTGGCATCGATTCCGGCGCTGCCGGGTCCGCCTGAGGCGGATCCGCCGGCGGGGGCCAGGCCGCCGGGGTGCAGGCGCTCAGGAAAAGCCAGAGGGCAAACAACGTGAAAAATGGGAGACTGCGACGACTCATATTGTTTTGAACATCCCGATCGATCTCCAGAGCTAAGGAGCGGTTTGGTTTCTACTGAATTATAGGGGCCGATCGGGCAGCCCACCTGACGCACACCCTCCAGAGGAGGTATCCATTTCTACGATTGGGATGCGTCAGGCCCATCCCGGGTGGTTCTCCTCTCTGGGAAAAAGGCATCCTGGCTCCGGCAGGCACGGATTCCCTGTAAACCGGCGCTCTTTGCGGCGCCACCCCTTTGGGTTAAATTAACGCGATGATCGAACAAATCAAAACCTGGATCTTTCCCCCTCGCACCGAAGAAGCCCCCCGTTTCGGCACCTTCGACGGCGTCTTTCTGCCCACCCTGCTCACCATCCTCGGCGCGGTCATGTACCTGCGCACCGGCTGGGTCGTCGGCAACGCCGGCCTGGGCGGGGCGCTGCTGATCATCGGCCTGGCCAACCTGATCACGATCTGCACCGGCCTCTCCATTTCGTCGGTGGCGACCAACATTCGCGTCGGGGCCGGCGGCGCTTTTTCGATTATCGCCCAGTCGCTGGGGCTGGAGGTGGCCGGCAGCATCAACCTGCCGTTCTACGCCGCCCAGTCGATCTCGGCCGCCTTCTATATTTTCGCCTTCAGCGAAGGCTGGCAGCGCATCTTCCCCGGCCATCCGGTCTGGCTGATCACCTTCATCGCCTTCGGCGCCTGCTTCGCCATCGCCTTTTTCAGCGTCAACCTGGCCGCCCGCATTCGCTACCCGATCCTCTTTGTCGTCTCCTTTTCCCTCTTCTCAGTCTTTCTCGGCCTGTTCGACAGCTTCGGCGGCATCACCCAGAGCCCGCAGCTGTGGGGGGGCTTCCCGGCCGGGAGCTTCTGGGAAGTGTTCGCCGTCTTTTTCCCGGCCGTCACCGGCGTCCTGACCGGCGTCAGCATGTCCGGGATCCTGAAAAATCCGCGCCGCAGCCTGCCGGTCGGGACGATGGCCGCCATCGGCGTCTCATTCGCCGTCTACCTCGGGCTGGCCTACTGGGCCTCGCTGGTGGCGACCCCGGACGAGCTCGTGCAGAACCTGACGATCATGGTCGATCGGGCCGCCTACGGGCCGGCGATCCTGGTCGGTATCCTGGCCGCGACCTTTTCGGCCGCCCTCAACTCCCTGGTCGGCGCCCCCCGCGTTCTGCAGGCGATGGCCAAACACGGCGTACTGCCGCGCGGGGAGTTCCTGGGCGGGGAAACGGCCGCCGGCGAACCCCGGCCGGCCATGTATGTCACCGGCGGCATCGGCCTGCTCACCCTGATTTTCGGGCTGGCCGGCGGCGGCCTGAACGCCATCGCGCCGCTGATGACGATGTTCTTCCTGATGACCTACGCGGTGCTCAACGGGGTCGTGCTGCTGGAGCAGACGCTCGGACTGATCAGCTTCCGGCCGCTGTTCAAAATCCCCCGCTGGGTCCCCCTGATCGGTCTGGCCGGCTCGCTGGCCGCCATGTTCCTCATCAATCCGATCTTCAGCATCGTCGCCATCACCTTCATCCTGGTCCTCTACGGCACCCTCTCCCGCCGCCAGCTGACCAACCCCTGGGGGGATGTCCGCAGCGGCATCTTTGTGACCGTGGCCGAATGGGCGGCCAAGCGGGTTATCTCCACCCCCTTTTCCCAGGAGCGGGCCTGGCGGCCGAGCCTGCTCGTGCCGGTGCGCACGACCCAGAACCTGCGGCTGAGCTACCGCTTCATCCAGGCGCTGACCTACCCGCACGGCTCGGTGCACGTGCTGGGCCTCTACGAGCCCGGTCAAAAGAAAGCCCTGGCTCCCCTCGAGTCGTTCGCCCAGGCTTTCCACAACGACGGCATCTTCGCCCGGGTGGCCCTGGTCGAAATGCGGGATTACGCTCACGCCCTGCAGTCCGGCCTGGAAATCCTGCGCAGCGCCTTTTTCCGCCCCAACACCCTCTTTCTCTCGATCGCCAACCGGACCAACCAGGCCGAGCTCAACGGGATTCTCGACCAGGCGACGGAAAATCGGATCGGCGCGGTCCTCTACGCCGACAATCCTGAAACCGGGCTGGGGCGGGAGCAGCTGATCAACGTCTGGATTCGGGATCAAAGCCCGGAGTGGGCGGTCGGCCTGCGGCTGAGCAACCTCGACCTGCTGCTCCTGCTGGCCTACGAAATCGCCCAGAACTGGCAGGGGCAGATCACCCTGATCATGATCATTCGCGACGCGGCCGAGCGGGAGAACGGGGAGCGCTTCCTGGACGACCTGGTCAACCTGGGGCGGATGCCGCGTGACACCCGGCGGATCGTTGCCGTCGGCTCCCTCGATGAGTATCTGCCCAACGCCCCCCAGGCCGACCTCAACATTTTCGGTCTGGGCGAGACGGCCGACCTGGCCGCCATGGAGCGGCTGGTGCGCGCCACCGACGCCTCGTGCATCTTCGTGCGCGACTCGGGCGAGGAGAGCGCCCTGGCCTGAGCGGCCGCTGCCCGGGGCTCTTTTCTTTTCAACCCAGCCAGGCGGCGATCCGGTCGACAATCTGGTCGACCGGCGGGTCAATATCGACGACGAAAGCCTCCCCGGCCGCCGGCTCCTCGAGGGCGTCAAATTGGCTGGCCAGCAGCGCTTCTTTCATAAAATGGTCTTCCCGGGCGCGCAGGCGGCCGGCGATCCGGTCAAAGCTGCCCCGCAGGTAGACGAACTGAACGTCGCCCTCGCCCACCCGCAGCCGCTCCCGGTAGCTCTTCTTGAGGGCCGAGCAGGCGATTACAGCCGAGCGGCCGGCCGCCAGCTCACCTGCGGCCACCTCGCACAGCCGGTCGAGCCAGGGAAGCCGGTCGGCGTCCTCCAGCGGATCCCCCCGGCTCATTTTGGCCACGTTTTCCGGAGGGTGAAAATCATCTCCCTCGATGAAGGACCAGCCCAGCCGGCTGGCCAGCGCCCGGCCGGCGCTGCTCTTGCCGCTGCCCGCGACGCCCATCAGGATGACAACCCTGGGAGTTTTCATGCACGTCAGGATAATGCGTCATCGGCGCCAGGGCAAACGGCCGGGCCTTCCAGCAGGGTCGGAAAATAAAAAGGGGCCCGCGAGCCTGGTTTGCTCGCGGACCCCGTTCATTCGATCAAAACGTCAGGTGTAGTGGGGTCAGAATCACCGGTGCCTTACGGGCCGGTGTAGCGGAAGATCCAGAGGCCGCTGTCGCGGTCGCTGGCCAGCATATAGGTCGTTTCCGTCGGATCGCCCGGCAGCCGGTGGGCCTCGATGCCCCAGAAGTCGTTGCCGTTGGCGTCGATGTAGTGGCCGACTTCGGTCAGCCCATTCGGACCAAAGCGCACGACCCGCACTCCGGCGTCGTACCAGGAGAGATAGGCGATGTCCTCCGCCTTGTCCATGGCCACTTCATGGACGCTCATCACGCCGAAGCCGGTGGCGAAGGCCGGATCGAGGGCTTCCGGAATGGCATAGGCGTCGATCTCTTCCAGGGTATTGGCATCCAGAAGATGAATCCCACCCCAGCCGTCGAAAGACGTGGTGATCATGACCCGCTCACCCAGGGTTCCCAACGGCGGCATGTCGGCCCCGTCAGCCCCCAGGTATTCGGGCGTGTCGTTGAACAGAAAGTGCATCGCCTTGTGGCCGGTGCAGGCGCCGGAAGCCGTGATCACGAAGACGTGTCCCTGCCCGCCGCAGGTGAACGAGTTCGGGACCAACCCGTTGCGGGAGCCGCCATGGCTCTGCCCGATAATGACCGCATCGTAGCCGGCCAGCTGCCCCGACTCGACTTTGATCGAGAAGAAGCAGGTGCCGCGGCTGAAGACGACGATCTTGGCCTCACCCGGGTTGGCCGGCAGGCTGGAGGCCGGCGGCACTTCGGCCCGGTCGCTGGTCCCATTGCCGTCCGTATCCTCGATGCAGCCGGAGCCGCCCCAGATCGTGGGGCCGGTCAGGCCGGCCGGGTACTTGGTTGCGATCGGAACGGTCCAGCTGAACTGGCCGCCGCCGTAGAAGCCGGCGTTCGGTCCGGTCGTGATCTGGAAGGCGGTCCGGAACGGGGAAAAGTCCTCATCGGTGCCGATGATGTACTTGTTGTTGTGGCTCCATTCCGCCTGGTGGGCGTTCCCTTCCGGAGGCGAAATGCCGAGCAGCGGGTCGGGATCGGGATGGTCCGAATCGCCAACGAAGACAGGATTGGCCGGGTTGTTGACGTTGAGAATGATCCAGCCGGCATCCCAGTAGGAGAGCAGCATCAGCCAGTTGCCGTTGACCTTCTTGACGACCATGTCGTGCAGGAAGATCGACTCCCCGTTCGCCAGCGGGGCCTGGGCATCCGGCCAGTCGAGGATCGACACCTCGGCGATGTTGACCGGGTTGCGGGGATCGGTGATCTCCATGATGTCCACATCGGTCACTTCCTCGTTGTCGACCAGGACGACGAAGGCCCGGCGCACATCCTGCCAGGCGAACGCGCTGTGGATCTGGCGGGCGCGGGGCAGGGTGCCGCCGTTGGTATCCCCCTTGCCGATCGCCAGCGGAACCGGGGCCAGCGGATTGGTGACGTCATAAAGGGAGACGCCGCCAACCCGGCCTGGATTGGTGCCGCAGTTTTCATTGTTGGCCACCAGGACGTCCCCTCTAAATCTGGGGGTGTTCAACTTGACGACCTGCAGCCCTTCACCCGGATAGGAATGGGGCGGGAAGGCAATGAAGCCGACTTCGGTGGGGTTGGCCGGGTTGGAGATGTCGATGACATAGACGCCCCCCTGACCGCAGGGGCTGGTGTTCAGCCGCCGGGCAGCGAGATAGGCGTAGTTGCCCATCGCGGCCACGTCGGCGATGTGGTTGGGCCGGTTGACCCCGACCGCGCCGCTGACGTCTACCTTGCCGATGAGGGCCACATTGAGGCTGGAGCCGGGCAGGTGGCCGCCAGCGCCGCCGTGCTGTTCGTGGGCCTCTGCCAGCAGCGCATCCATTTCCATCGGGGTGTCCGCCTCGCCGTCCCATAGGCGATGGCCGTGATCCCCATCATGCCCGACCACCCGGCCGGCCACGATCAGCAGCAGGATGAGCAGGGATATAAAGAGCAGCCAGCGGCGATAGGGTAAAACATTTTGATTCATGGTTCAAAATCCTCCTCTTTGTGCAGGCCAAGCCGGATCGAAAACAGGAACTACACCTGATTACCACCTTTCGACGGATCGATCGTCGAAACGTGGCCACTTTCGCTAAGGGTCACCACGGATTCCGCGGTGGAATCCGTGGCAGAGCATCCTGGTGGCTGATATGAAATTTTAGAAATCGAAATTTAGGACGTGATTCCCTGGAGCTGCTTCGATTAAAAATCGGGGGGTTCGGACGATCTGCCGGCCGTTAAGAGCCGGTCCGGGTGTGTCGTTGGGACGGTGTCCCAGATCGCCCGATCAATTCTTAACCGAAATCAACTCGCCGTCTCCATTTTGCCTGATACTCAACAGCGGACATGGATGCTGTCCAATTCGACCAGAGTGCGTGCCCCTAATTGGGCATCGGCAAACTACGAATGGGTAACCAAAGTTTAAGACAGACGCGGAAAAAAGTAAATATCCCCTCTTCTCGCCCTGCGACGAGAAGAGGGGGTTTCAGGTCATTCAATCACAAGTCAAGTTCGCCAAAATCGGTCCGGCGGCCGGACTATGGCCGGGCCAGCGTGATCACCGGGGAAGTCCAGCTCTCCCAGTGGGCCGGGTTGGACGAATCGCCCAGCGCTTTCAGGACCGACACCTTCACCACGTACTGCCCGTTGGGCACGACGTTGACCTTGCTGCCGTTGGTCGTCGTGCCGTCCCAGGAGAAGGCGAAGAAGCTGGTGCTGGTGCTGTTGCGCGACAGGTACTCATTCTGGAAAGCCCGGTGCCAGGCCTTGCCGGTGCTGGCGTCGAAGACTTCCATGCGCATCAGGCGGGACTGGTGGTCCAGGTGGATCAGGAAGTAGGGGACGTCATCCCCGACCAGCGAGTAGCTGGCCCCGCCCGGCTGGTTGAAGAAGGACGGGCCGGACAGTTTGGCCAGCCACGGGAAGCCGTTGGCCGTCGGCACGAGCACCTGGCGGGCCTGGTAGTCGCCGACGTAGCCGGCGAACGGCACCCGGTAGACCGGGCCGCCGCCCTGCGGCGTGAAGACGACGTAGCCGCCGTAGAGGCCGGCCACCGGGGCGGCCGGCGCGCTGATGGTCACGTCGACCGCGGCCGACCCGCCGGCCGGCACCGTCACGCTGGCGGGGCTGGCGCTGCCGGCGGCCGAGCCCACGAAGAAGGACGGCGTGAAGGTGTTGGAGCCGGTGGAGAGGGCGTTGACAAAGGTCACGTCATACGTCACACTGGCCGAGCTCTTGTTCTCCAGGGTCAGGGTCTGGGTGGACGGACCGGCCTCACTTTCCCCGAGGGAGAGCTTGGCGGGCTCGATTTTCGTCGTGGAGAGGATTGAGCCGGGGATGTCGAGCATGCCCGCCCCCTGGCGGTGGACGTTGTCCAGGAAGCCAAGGCCGGGGTTGCCCCACCACGGCTTCGGATCGGCGCTGTTCTGCAGGATGGTGCGCACCGCGTTAGACGGGGTGTTCGGCCGGGCCTGCAGCAGCAGGGCTACACCGCCGGCGACGTGCGGCGAGGACATCGAGGTGCCGCTGACGGTGGCGTAGCCGCCGGCTTCCAGCGGGTAGGTGGAGCGGATCAGGCCGCCGGGCGCGCCGATGTCCGGCTTGAGGGCCAGGTCAGGCGACAGCCCGTAGGAGCTGAAGGACGAGATCAGGCCGCCGGTCGGGTTGATGAAGGTGCCGAACTGGTTGGTCCAGGTCATGTCGACCGGGCCGGCCGCCAGCCGGTTGTTGATCAGCACCCCTTCGGCGTCGGAGATGGCCACCACCGGGATGGTGATCGGTGGCGCGCCGGCGACTGTCGGGCTGAAGCGGCCGGCGGCGTTGTTGTAGAGGACGACGCCGATCGCCCCGGCGTTCTGCGCGTTCAGCGACTTGCTGTGGAAGGTGCAGGTGCCGCGCCGGATGAGGACGACTTTGCCGGCCAGGCTGCCGGCCGGCAGCGCGCTGCAGGCGTCAGCCGTGCTGGTCGCCGTGCCCGTCCGCGCCATCGGGTAGGTGCCCGAGGTCGGCGGCAGGGGAGCGGCCGCGGCGGAGCCGTAGCCGATCGAGGCGTTGTCGGGCGAAATCGTGAAGGTGTTCAGCGCGACGTGGCTGTTGTCGAACGAAGCGACGCCGATGACCTTCTTGCCCAGGCCGGGGGAGCCGGCCGAGTAGAGGCCGCTGGCCCCGCTGTTGCCGATCGAGGCGACGACGACCATGCCCTTATTGACCATGCGGTCGCTGGCGGCGGCCGTCGGGTACTGCGGCCAGGTGAAAGCGGAGCCGATGCTCATATTGAGCACGTGCATGCCGTCGGCCAGGGCCCGCTCCATGGCGGCGATCATGATGTCGGCCGTGGTGGAGCCGTTGCAGCCGAAGACCCGGTAGGCGCCAAAGGTCACGCCCGGCGCCACCCCCTTGACCGCCCCGTTGGCCCCGACGATGCCGGCCACGTGGGTGCCGTGGCCGTTGCAGTCATCCGGATTCGGGTCGGGCACCGGGACCGGGTTGTAGAGCGGTGAAGTAGAGTCGGCATTGAAGGCGTCGCCGACGAAGTCCCAGCCGGCCACGACGCGGGCCGTCGGGAAGGCGGTGCCGCCGTTGACGCCGCTGCCGCCAAAATCGGGATGGTCGAAGTCGACGCCGGTGTCCATGATGGCCACGCGCACGCCGGCGCCGGTGTAGCCCAGGTCATTCTGGGCGATGTCCGCACCGGTCATGCCCAGGGCCGTGGCCAGCTCCGGAT
>JBFFZG010000165.1:0-10924 GCA_041568735.1 Promineifilaceae bacterium (SeqCode) | reverse complement strand
GTACCAAAAATGAGGGGAACGGGGAACGGGGAACGGGGAACGGGGAACGGGAGTTGGGAGTTGGGGGTTGGGGGATTGGGGAGGGGGTCTTGTGCAATGACGAGGTTTGGAAGAAGGCAGGCAGGCTGCGGCCGGTCGATTACTGGATACCAAACACCGAACAGCGCCTAAAACGGCCAGATGAGCGGAATTAGAATCGTCGCTACGAGGAATAAGAGGAACTGCAGGGGGGCGCCGACGCGGAAGAAGTCGGAGAAGCGGTAGCCGCCGGGGCCGTAGACCATCAGATTGGTCTGGTAGCCGATCGGGGTCATGAAGCTGGCGGAGGCGGCCAGAATCAGGGCCATGAGCAGAGGGGTGGGATCGACCCCCAGGAGGCGAGCCGTTTCAAGGCAAAAGGGAAACAGGAGAACGGCCGCCGCGTTGTTGGTGATCAGCTCGGTCAGCAGGGAGCTGACGATGTAGATCGCGGCCAGGGCCGCAACCGGCCCCAGGGAACGGGTCGCCTCGACCAGGGATTGGGCGATCGTGCTGGCCACCCCGGAATTCTCCAGAGCGATGCCGACGCCAAATGACGCCCCGATGGTAATCAGGACCTGCCATTCGACGCTGCGCCGCGCCTCCCCGGCCGAAACGCAGCCGAAAAAGACCATCAGGAGGGCGATGAGGGTGGCCGCCACCAGGGTCGGCACCAGCTCAAAGGCCATCATGACGATGAGCAGGAGAAACAGGGCTACGGCCACGCGGCTGCGATCCCGGCGCAGCGGCCGCCAGTCGAGCAGGTTGCTGACCAGGTAAAAGGACGGATTGTTGCGATGCGTGCGCACGAACTGCGAATTGACCTCCAGGAGCATCGTGTCACCCGGCCGCAGGCGGATATCGCTGACCCGCTTCACGACCCGGCTGCCGCCGCGATGCACGGCCACAACCGCCGCTCCGTAGTGCGCCCGAAAGTCGGCCTCGCGGATCGTCTTGCCGACGAGCGGGGAGCTTTCGGATATGACCGCCTCGCACAGCCGCCGGCTGTGGTGCTGGTTGGGGGAAAAGGCAAAGGCCGGATCGGTGGCCGGAATCAGGCCGGGAATCTTTTCAAAATCGACGATGCTGTCGACAACGCCGGAAAAGACGAGCTGGTCGTTCGCCTGAATGACTTCATCGGGTCTGGCCGGGCCGATCACCTCTCCCCCGCGGTCGATTTCGACCAGGTACTGGCCGGGCAGGTGGGTGTGACCGAGCTCCTGAACGGTCTGGCCGACGAGCCGGCAGTCGGGCTGGACCAGCATTTCGAAAATATACTCCCGGCGGGATTCGCCGAGCTGTTCCAGCAGCTCCTTGCGATCCGGGAGAACCCGCGTACCGACGACGAGCAGGTAGACGAAGCCGATCAGGGCGTAGGGAATGCCGGCCGGGGAGATTTCGAAGAGGGACATTCCGTCCATACCCGCTTTGATCATCAGCCCGTTGACAATTAAATTGGTTGACGTGCCGATCAGGGTAACTGTTCCTCCCAGGATCGACATGTAGGAAAGGGGAATGAGCAGGCGGGAGGGGGACAGGTTGTGCCGGCGGCACCAATCGAGCACCACCGGCATAAAAAGAGCCACGATCGGCGTGTTGTTGAGAAAACCGGAGAGGGGAATCACGACGGTCGAAAGGCGGACGATCGCGCCTTGTTCCGTGTGGGTTTTCCCGAGCAGCCGCTGGCCGATGTAGTCGAGTATTCCGGTTTCGCGGAGGCCGGCCGCCACGACGAACATCATCGCCACCGTCAGCATGCCGGAATTGGCAAAACCGGAAAAGGCTTCCTCAGGGGAGATAATCCCAATCAGGGCCAGGAAGGCGGTGGCCCCTAAAAAGAGCGCATCCGGCTGGCCGAGATTGAGAAAGAGCGCGCCGAAGATGATTAAAATGACGAGGATGGTAATCCAACCGAATACTGTCAATTGACCTCTTACCCGGGCAGAAATTTACTTTGGTCACGTCTTGCGGACGAGCCAGATTTTCTATTTTATGCCACCCCGGCCGATGTGAGAAGAGGCGACGGGAAAATTTCCCCGAAGGCGCCGGCAGCTGAATGAACCAGAACGCCCGGTTTTCAAGAATGAAGGGACTGCCGGAGCGCCCGCCTGCGGAGGAGCAGGCGGCGGATGCGCGCGTGTCGATCCCGCGTCAGGGGATAATACCAGGTCAGGGGAATGGCGGAGAGGAGGAGAAAGGCCCCCGTTGGACCGGTGAGGATGCGGATGGCCATCAGCGCCGAAGCCGGCTGGGTCGCGGTCACGGCGCCGGGCGCCGGGGCGGTGTAGCCGAACCAGCCCAGCATCTGCAGAGCGATAAAAGTGGCAAAAGCGCCCGTCAGCTTCCGCATGAAATTTTTTGTTCCGTAAAAAACGCCGTCAAACCGGCTGCCCGTGCGCAGCTCGTTCCATTCGATGACATCGGGAAAGATCGCATCCGGCAGGACGTGAGCGGCCGAGGCGCCGATTCCGGCCAGGAAGGCGATCACCAGGGTGGTGTTGACCTGGCCCGGCTGAATGGTCAGGATGGCCAGGAGAACCACGCACCAGTAGACCAGGCAGATGAGATAGGCGGTTCGCTTGCTGAGGCGGGCCGAGAGCCAGTTCCAGAAAGGCAGTGTGACCACGGCCGTGATCAACAGAACCCCCAGAACGGCCGACTCGATGGCCAGATTCACTCCGAACAGGTTGGCCCGGGCCAGCAGATCCCCCCGCGTCACCCAGTAGGTGAGGAAAAACGGGAGCATGAGGGCGATCAGGTCAAAGGTCATCCAGTTGAGCATGTAGATCAGGGTGGCGAAGCGGAAGGGGATGTTTTTCCAGGCGCCGCGCAGGACCTGCCAGAGTGAAGGACCGGCCGGCACTTTGCGGGCCACCTCCTGCTCTCGAATGAAGAAGCCGATGAGCAGGAGCGGGACGACCGCAATCCCCCCGAAGATCGCCGCCACCAGCATGTATCCCTGCTGGCGCGGTGCCCCGGTGGCCGCCACCGCCTTGATGATCTCCGGGGCAACGATGGCCACGACCAGCGAGCTGGCCAGGTTGAAAAACATGCGGAAGGTGGTCAGCGACGTCCGCTGATCGTAATTGTTGGTGATCGTCGCCGTCAGGCTGTAGTAGGGGACCGAGACGAGGCTCTGGAAGGTGTCGGCCAGCATGAAGGCGGCCGCGATGAAGAGGGTCAGAACCAGCTGATTTTCGATGGGCGGCGCCCACCAGAGAACCAGATAAGCGAGACCGAACGGCAGGGAAAACCAGACCAGAAAGAAGCGCTTTTTGCCAAAGCGGCCGCCGTTGATGCGATCGCTCAGGGAGCCAATCAGCGGGTCGTTGACGGCGTCCCATAAAATCCCGATCAGGGTGGCCACCGATGCCAGCCGCGGATCGAGCCCGACGACGTCGGTCAGGAAGATCGCATAAAAGATCAGGCGCAGTGTGTTAAACGTCGAGATGCCCCAGTCGCCGGTGCCGTAGAGCAGTTTGGTCCAGAATGGCAGCCGTTCGGATGGCGGGTTCATACTCTCTCCCGGAAGGGTCAGGTCGTTTTGGGCTGGGCAGCAGCCTAATCATACCCAAAGGGCGGGAAAAAAAAAGCGCTCGTTCACAGTGACCCGGCCGCTTCCGTCCGCACCGCAGGCCTGTGCGGCGCGACAGACCCGTTGACCAGGCTCAACCGGGCGGTGATGCAGCGGCATCGATCGTCCTCTGAATCGATCACCCGCTCATGTCGAGGGTCGGCCGGACCACGCGCTCGAAATACGCCCCCCAGTCCGGCTGGCGGCCGTCCCGGTCGACAAAATCGTACTCCTTGACCAGCTCCCAGGTCGAATAGGCCCGCCCGGCTTTGAGCCTCACTTCCGGATCGGCCGCCAGAGCGGCGACCGCGCGGCCGATGTAAAAGGGCGTTTCCGAGGCGATGAAATGCGGGTCCTTCCGGGCGCCATCCCGCCAGTTCTCTTCGGTGACCCCGAAATGGTCGAGCATCGCCTCCGAGCGCAGGAAGCCCGGGGTCAGGGCCAGGGCGGTGATCCCGGTCTCTTTTAAATCCACGGCCATGCCCTGAGCCAGACGAATCGCCGAAATCTTGGCCAGGTCGTAAAACAGGTTGCCCCGGTAGGTCCAATCACTGCCGTCGGTGATTTCGACGACCAGCCCGCTGTCGTGAGGGAGCATCAGGGGGACGCCGTGCCGGGCGGTGATGATGTGGCTGAAAACCGCCGTGCGCAGCAGCTGTAGCCCTTTCTCCAGCGAAAGTGTCCAGAATGGCTGCCCCCACTCGGTCAGCGCATCCCCGCCCCAGACATCGTTGACCAGGATGTCGAGTCGACCCTGCTCCCTCTGAACCCGCTCGAAAAGGGTCTTCACCTGGCTTTCGTCGGTGTGATCAGTCTGCTGGTAGAGACCGGCGCCCCCGTAGTCGGTGACCATCTCGGCCGTCTCTTCGATCGTTTCCGTCCGGCCGGAGGTGGCAATGGCGCCGCGCACGCTGCGGCCGGTGCAGTAGACGGTCGCCCCGGCTTCCCCCAGCATGCAGGCGATGCCCCGCCCCGCACCCCGGGTCGCTCCGGCAACGACGGCAATTTTGCCCGTTAAAGGTTTCATGCTGCCTCCTGCTCGTTTTTCCAGATGATATTCTGACACGCCGGCCGGCTCGTGTGTGAGTGGCTCCCGGATTATCGCCATCGGCGGCCGGCCGCGCTACTCGGAACGGAGATCGGCGAACTGCTGCCGCCGGCGAATGATCGTCCAGCCGGTCCCGTCGACCAGCACCTCGGCGGCGCGGGGACGGCCGTGGTAGTTGCTGCTCATGGCGAAACCATAGGCGCCGGCGTGCAGAACCGCCAGCAGATCCCCTCGTTTCAGCGGCGGCAGCGGCCGGTCTTTGGCCAGAAAATCCCCGCTCTCGCAAATGGGTCCGACGACGTCGACGACCTGCTCGCCGCCGTCTGCCTTGGTTTTGACGACCGGCTCAATCGGATGGCGGGCCTGGTAGAGGGTGGGGCGCAGGAGGTCGTTCATGCCGGCGTCGGTGATGACGAATCGCCTGCCGCTTCGCTCCTTGGTAAAGACGGTGCGCGTGAGCAGCAGTCCGGCCGGTCCCACGATCGAACGGCCGGGCTCGGCCGCCAGCCGGAAGCCCGCTGACTCGATCGGTCCGCGGACAGCCGCCACCCAGGCGGTGATTTCCCCGGCTGCCGCTTCACCCGGCAGGCGGCTGTAGTCGATTCCCCAGCCGCCGCCGACATCGATGTAGGCCAGGGGCAGTCCCCCGGCCCGCAGCTCGCTGCCGATATCGGCCAGCAGGGCGGCCGCTTCGGCGAAGGGGGCCAGCTCCCGGATCTGCGAGCCGATGTGGGCGGCGATCCCGACCGGTTCCAGGTGCGGCGAGGCGGCCGCCGCCCGCAGCATGGCGATGCCGCGCGCCGGTTCGACACCGAATTTGTGCTCGTGCAGGCCGGTGCTGATGTACGGATGGGTTTCGGCTCGAATATTCGGGTTCAGGCGAACGCCGATCCGCGCCGGCCGGCCGCGGCCGGCTGCGATCCCGGCGATGACCGCCAGCTCTTCCTCCGATTCGACGTGGAGGGCGGCGATTTCGGCTTCGAGGGCCAGGTGGATTTCTTCATCGGTTTTGCCGACCCCGGAAAAGATGATTTTGGCGGGGGGAAAGCCCGCTTCGAGGGCCAGGTAGAGCTCGCCGCCGCTCGTGACGTCCGCCCCGAGGCCGAGTCCGGCCAGAAGACGCAGAAGGGCCAGGTTGGCGTTGGCCTTGGTGGCATAGCAGATGCGGTTCTCGGGACCGCCGGCCGCTTCCAGGTACTGGCGCGCCCGGCCGGTCAGCTCGGCCTGGCTGTAGACATAGGTCGGTGTCCCCACCGCTTCGGCGATCGCCTGGAGGGAGACCTCCTCGCAGTAGAGCTGATCTTCGCGGCGCTCGAAGGTCATGGATGGCTCGAATCAGGCGGCCGGATCGAGGTCTGGTTCACTGGAAAACTGCTCTCGTTCCATGTCGAGGATGGTGCGGGAGACGTTTTCGATGGCGACGCGCTGCTTGCGGTAGAGGTCAGATTCGCTCATCGCCAGCCGGCGGGCGACATCCCGCACCTTGCGCCCCTCGACGAATTTGAGCTCCAGGATGTTGTAGAGAATCCACTCCGGGCTGGTCCAGCTTCGCTCCCCCTCCGGCTTCTGCTGGGCGATTGCCCGCTCGAGGATGGTCCGCATCGCCCGGGCCGGATTGCCGTCGTTTTCTTCCAGGGCCAGCTGGACGATGCGCAGGCCGATGAGGGGGCTTTCGGTCAATTTTGGCCCGCCCCAGTAGTGGCTCAGGGCGTCCTTGACCATGTTGCTGATTTCGTCTTCGTCGCCCAGCCCTTCGGTCGGATCGATTTCCGTCAGGTCGGCCTGGCCGGTGAAGGCGGCGCTCCGTCGCTGCTGGAAGGCGGTGATCTGCGGGAGCAGCCCTTCGACCGCGGCGAATACCTGCTGCTGGAGGAAGCGATCTTCGAGGGCGTCTGCCGCCTGGAGGGACAGCCGTTCAAACAGGTTGAGTTCGTCCCGGGTGAGGTCAACCGATTCCCCCCGCGCCTGAATGCCAAAAATGCCCATCATCTCCCCGTTCTGCCGGCTGTGCAGAGGCTTCAGCCAGAAATGCTGCCAGACGAGCAGGTCGTCGACCATTTCGACCTGCTCGCCGGCCACCAGCCGCTGCTGGGTCGAGGCCAGTTCCGGCAGATGGCCGTTGGTCGAAACCTGCTGGTCGGTCGCCAGCGGGCCGACCGCCTTTTCAATGCGGGGTCCTTCCGGCGTGAACACGACGACGAAAGCGCTCGGCGTTTGGAGCGCATTGCAGGTGGTCGACAGCAGCCCTTCGAGGAAATCGTGCAGCTCCCGCGTGGTGACGATGCGCTCGCTCAACAGCTGGATCCGGCGCACGTCCGGATCGTCGTCGAGCTGGAAGATGCGCTCCAGCGGCCGTTTAAAGGTGTGAATCGCCCACTCGACAAGGATGACGGTGGCCACCACGGCAAAGGCGGCCGCTGTACCCGACTCAAGCCCGAGAAAAGTCGACGCCCGGCCTACCAGGATGTAGATGACGAGCACAAAGGTCGCCGCCAGCGGCACCCGGGCCAGGTATTTGTAAAGGCGAACGCGCACAACCCGTTCGGGTGAGCTGGTGGTGGCGAAATAGACGAGCTGCAGGGTGAGAACGCTGAACAGAAACGAGACCAGCAGGTTGACGGCAATCATCAAAAGCCAGAAGAAGATCGTATCGTTGATGGTCGTGCTGGTATTGAGGAGCAGATAGGGAAAGACGCCGATCGGCGCGGCCAGGACGCTGGCCAGGGTGATGGTCATGCGCCGGCGGGTGACGAGAATGAGCGCCCGGCGGCGTGCTCGCCAGATATTCCAGACGCTGACGGCCGTCAATAGCCAGAAATAGAGGGCGAAAACGATGAAAAGGGGTCCGGGCGTGAAGTGCGGCGCCCGGGGCAGGTTCAACAGATCCGCCAGGAGCCAGTCGGTCATGGCGGCCATCAGCACAAAGCCATTGCTGGCCAGGTAGGCGGCACGCACCATCAGCCGCCGGCGGGTGGAGACCGATCCGGTGGTGACGAGCAGGGCGTCCGAGAGATGAAAGAGGGCGGCCGGCACGTTGGCGATTCCCAGCCAGCCGGCTTTCAGCCAGGGCTCGACCGAGACGACGGTGACCGTCTGCGTGACGAGCAGTTCGGTCGTATAGACGATGACGACAAAGCCGATGAGGGCGGAATAGGCCCGTGTCACCCGGTCCCGCAGGCTGTAGCCGATATTGTAGAGGACAATCGACGCGCCAAATATGACGATGGCCGATTGGAGTACGTCATTGAAGAGGGCCAGATAGCTTTGGATGACGCTGCTGCTCATTGAAAAATTTAATCAGTGAAATCGCCCCGGAGGAAACGGGTCGGCGATCGACCCGCCGGCATCAGGCGCCGCCCGGATGATACGCTGGCCTCAGTCCGCGGTTTCGGTCGAAGCTTCCACTTCAACCTCGATTAACTTGATAAATTCAGCCGCCTCCAGCGTTTCCACTTCCAGGAGCGTATTGGCGATTAAATCGAGTTTGTCGCGATGGGTCGTCAGGAGCTCGCGCACCCGCTCGTACTGGTGGTCGATGATCTTCGAAACCTCGGCGTCGATCTGCTGGGCGACGGCGTCGGAGTAATCCCGCTGTTCGGAAATTTCCCGGCCGAGAAAGACCATTTCCTGCCGTTCGCCGTAAACGCGCAGTCCCAGATTTTCGCTCATGCCGAGCTGGGTGACCATCGTGCGGGCCATCCGGGTGACATACTGCAGGTCGCTGCTGGCACCGGCGGTCACATCGCCGAAGACGAGCTCTTCGGCCACCCGGCCGGCCAGGGCCGAGGCAATCCGCGCCTTGAATTTTGAGGTGGTCGTGGCGACCAGGGTTCCCTCTTCCTCGAGGTACCAGGTCACCCCGCCCGCCTGGCCGCGGGGGATGATCGTTACTTTGCGAATTTCCGGGCCGTCCGGCAGCAGATGGGATATCAGGGCATGGCCGGCCTCGTGAAAGGCCACGACTTCCTTTTCTTCCTGGGTCATCACCCGGCTGCGCCGCTCCGGTCCGAGCTGCACCCGCTCGATCGCTTCCTGCATTTCGCTCATGCTGATGTGCTTCCGGTCGCGCCGGGCGGCCAGCAGGGCCGCTTCGTTGACCGTGTTTTCGATGTCGGCCCCGGTGAAGCCGGGGGTCGCCTTGGCCAGGACCCTGATGTCGACATCCCGGCCGATCGGCTTGCCCCGCATGTGGACCTTGAAGATCTCTTCCCGGCCGCGAATATCCGGCCGGTCCATGGTCACCCGCCGGTCAAAGCGGCCGGGGCGCAGCAGGGCCGGGTCGAGTATGTCCGGCCGGTTGGTCGCCGCCATCATGATGATATGGGTATCGGTGTCAAAGCCGTCCATCTCGACCAGGATCTGGTTGAGCGTTTGCTCCCGCTCGTCGTGCGAGCCGCCGAGGCCGGCGCCGCGCTGGCGGCCGACCGCGTCGATCTCGTCGATAAAAATAATGCACGGGCTGTGCCGCTTCGCCTGTTCGAAAAGATCGCGCACCCGGCTCGCACCGACGCCAACGAACATCTCGACAAATTCCGAGCCGGCGATCGAGAAGAACGGCACGGCCGCCTCGCCGGCCACCGCCTTGGCCATCAGGGTTTTGCCGGTGCCGGGCGGGCCGATCATGAGCACCCCCTTGGGGATGCGCGCGCCGAAATTGACGAATTTTTCCGGCTCCCGCAGGAAGGCGACGATTTCCTCGAGCTCTTCCTTGGCCTCCTGCGCGCCGGCCACGTCGTCAAACGTCACCGTCGGCTTATCGCTGGTCAGCATGCGCGCCCGGCTCTTGCCAAAGGCCATCGCCTGGTTGTTGGCCCCCTGGGACTGCCGCATGAAGAAATAAAAGAGGGCCACGATCAGCAGGATCGGCAGGATAAAGGTCAGAAGGCCGAGAAAGCCCGACCAGGGACTCGGCTTTTCATAGACGACCGCGACCCCCTGATCGAGGTAGGTCCTGCCGGAAACCCCATAGGCGGCGAGCACTTCTTCCAGGGAGCTCACGCCGGTGACCTGGGAGCGCGCCTGCTGCTTGCCGGGCTGCTTGTAGGTGACGATCACCTCACGGCCGTCCGAGCTGACGTTCAGCTGCTTGACCGATCCCTCGACAATCTGGGCGGCGACCGTGCTGATCGGGAGATCGGTCGCCTGGCTTTCTGAGTTGAAAATACTCCACAGAATGGCGATGCCGGCCACGGCGACGAGGCTGTAAATAAAGATTCGGGTCAGGGTCGTTGAACTCACGGGTTGCCTCATTGATTCGGGTTGGAACCGGGGCAGTCGGGCGGCAGGGAAAAAGGTCCGCCCGATCTTCACCGGTCAACGTTCCTCGAGTATAACAAAATTAGTGGTAGAAAAAACTTAACAGGGCAGATCTTTAGACAGAAATCAGTCCTGGCGGCCGCTCTTTGGGCTTGCTGGGGGCGGCCGCTGCTGGTTTTCCAGTCTGCCGGTGGAAGCTGTTACAATACGCCGGCAGCCGCGCCTTCTCCGCTCGCCGGGGGCGGCCCAACCGACGATCACCATCGGCAGGATGAATATGACCGAGAATCTGCAGGAATTCGTGGATGCCCTCAAACGGCAGGCGCGCGGCGAGGTGCGCACCGATTCGATCAGCCGCACCCTCTACAGCACCGACGCCAGCCTCTATGAGGTGGTTCCCCTTGGGGTATTTTTCCCCGAATCGGCTGAAGATGTGCAGGCGGCCGTCACCCTGGCCCATGCCCATCAGGTGCCGCTGCTCCCCCGCGGCGGTGGGAGCAGTCTGGCCGGTCAGGCGGTCAACGAGGCTCTCGTGATCGACATGACCCGCCATCTGAACCGGGTGCTGGAAATCAACCCGGAGGCCGGCTGGGCGCGCGTGGAGCCGGGGCTGGTGCTCGACGTGTTCAACGAAGCGCTGCGGCCGCACCGGCTCCAGTTCGGTCCGGATCCCGCATCGGGCAACCGGGCGACGATGGGGGGAATCGTCTCCAATAATTCGACCGGCAGCCATTCGATTCTCTACGGCATGGCGGCCGATCACCTGCGCCAGGCGCGCGTGCTGCTCGACGACGGCAGCCTGGCCCAATTTGGACCGCTCTCCCCACCGGAGCTGGCCCGCCGGCAGCAGCGCAGCGATCGGGAAGGGGAGATTATCCGCCGTCTCAACGCCCTGATCTGGGATCCGGCCAACCAGGCCGTCATCAATCGCGACACGCCCCATCACTGGCGCCGCTGCGGCGGCTACAATCTCGACCGGCTGCTGCCGCCGGAAGCCGCCGGCGTGCCGTTTCACCCACGCCTGCCGC
>JBFFZG010000164.1:0-10943 GCA_041568735.1 Promineifilaceae bacterium (SeqCode) | reverse complement strand
TGAGGCCGCCAAGGATAAACCCGAGCCATTTAAAAAATTTGCGCATGCTTCACCTCCGGGTTCCGCGTGGCGGAGAAAATTCCAGCCCATAAACCAGCCGGCCATCTCACCGCCCTCACGGGATGACCCATTCCGGCCTAAATCGCCGCCGGCGCTCGAAAGCGTCCCCTGGCCAGTTCGTGGCTCAGGTAGAGGAGAATCAGGGCGTTGGTCGTGTGCAGCGCGCCGATCAGGCGGGGTTCCGCCCGGGCCAGGAAACCCTGGGCGACCAGCAGCAGGAAAAACACAACCGAAGCGCCAATCGTCGACCCGCCCACCCAGCCGGCCAGGGCGGCGATCAGCAGCAGCAGGCCGGCCAGGGCCGCCAGAAAACCGGGCAGGGCGTGAAAGCCGTAATACTGCTCCATGGCGTCGCCGAGGATGCCGGGAAAGACCAGCAGGCCGGCCGTGACAAACTGCACGGCCACCAGGGTCAGGGCGATCCAGGCCAGGGCATGATGGGTTTTTACCATTGCCTTCTTCATGGGATGCCTCCTTCCTTCTCTATTAACTCTTCAAAGTTAACGGCCAGATGATGTGTCGACCCTGGCCATAGAATAGCCGGGGATCGTCTCGTTAACGTTACGAAACCCGCCATTCTTCCCGGATCGGGACCGATTTTGCCCAGTTCGGCCGGCTCTTTTCTGATTTAATCCCCATCCGGGAGCCAAAGAGTGATCTGCTCGGGCTGGAGTGCCTCGCGAATGGTCCCCAGGAGCGCCGCCTGCAGATTTTCCAGCTCGACTTCGTCGCGGGCGGTGTGGGCGAAGGTGTTCAGCGTGCGGGCGGCGTCGTATTTCTGGCGGAAAAAGCGGCGGTCGATCCCCGCCTGCACCCAGCCGCGTACGGGATTAAACAGGGCGGCGATGAACAGGGTGGAGAGGACAATGCCCAGGGGGGACTGCCGGCCGCTGACCAGCTCGAAGAGCCGCTGGACCGTGATGACAGTGGTGTAGTAAACGGCCACCAGGATGCCGGTCACCCCGGCGTAGATCAGGGTGCGCCGGATGATCAGGTCGATGTCAAACAGGCGGGACCGGAAGATGGCCAGGGTCAGGGAGAGGGGGAGAATGGTCAGGGAAAGCCACCAGAAGCTGCTCATCAGCAGGACCCACAGCGGAGTCGGCTGATCGGCCGGCAGATTCTGCTGCGCCAGCCAGGGACCGGTCGTCAGGGCCAGGTAAATGACCCAAAGAAAGAGGCCGCCGATGACCCAGCGGGTCTGCTTGCGCTCGACCGGGCTCGAAATCACCCGGTAGCGGTAGACCTGGGTTCCCATGGCCGCCAGGATAATCAGAGTGAGAGTAAATAGAAGCCCGCGCATGATGGGCGAGGCAAAGGTTGTCCAGTCGTCCAGCGGCCGCAGCAGGCTGATCCCGGTCACTACAGCTGACAAACCGATCAGCCAGCCGGACCAGCGGGGAACCGGTCGGCCGCTGGGAAATGTGACCATTAATATCACCGTGGCGACCGACATCAGGGGCGTCTGTACGTAAATGTAGATCCGCTCATCACCCCCCCAGGAATAGATCAGCGCTTCAAACGGGCCGGCCATCAGGAAGGCATAAAAAATCAGGTATACCGAGATGAAAAAGGCCATCCGGTCCTGCCGGCGGCGGGCGAAGAGCAGCCCGGCCAGGAAGAGCGACAGGAGGGCGCAGCCCAGGGAGGTCAGGCTGGCCAGGATCCAGGCCAGCCGCACCAGCTGCGGCGAGGTCTCGACGCTCCAGCTGGCCCCGGCGAACGGCCAGCCGCTGACGTAGCCGGCCACGGCCGCCAGGATGCCGGCCGCGGCTGAAATGAAAAGCAGCCACCAGCTCAGGTTACGCAGCCGGCGGATCGGGGGGGTGGGCGAATTGCTCATGCCGGCCGCTCCTCCCGCTGCGGCGGTCCGTTTTCTTCCCCTTTGAGCCACAGCCCGACCTGCGCCAGCCACGCGCCTCGATTGCATCGATCGGTCCTGCTGTTTTGCCTGGTTAGCTCCATGGTTTCAATCTCAGCCTGCGCTGATCCGGCCGCCAGCCAGCCGCGCCGCCTATTTCGCGCGGGGCGGAAATGGGCGGCGCGGCTTTCATGATAATCGTTTCCAGGGGATCTGTGAACCCCGGGTCGGGTCAACTTCCTGGTACCGGGTTATCCGGCAGCGGTTCCAGGCTGCTCAGGTAGGCCCAGAGCGCTTCGAGTTCGGTGGGGTTCATGCCGCTGTAGGAGGCCCAGGGCATGTCTTCGCTGAGCTGGGTGTTGTCCGGCCGCATCCCGGTCTGGATCAGGTTGATAAAATCGGCCTGGCTCAGCCTGCCCGGCAGCCCGGTCGGGGTCAGGTTGGGTCCCATCGGCCCGGCGTCCTCCTGGAAATTCCCGGCCAGGTTGCGTCCGTGGCATTCCCGGCAGCCGGCGATGTAGGTCAGATATTCGCCGTAGGCGGCCGTCGGCCCCACGGCCGGACTGGAGCGGCCGACTGCGTCGTGATCGATGCGCCCCACCTGGGCCACGTCGTCGTAGGCCAGGAAGCCGAAGAGGATCGTGCCGGGAAAGCCGATTTCCCGCTTTTTAACCTCGTTGTCGACCGGCGGCACCGATTTCAGATAGGCGATCAGGGCCCCGAGATCTTCATCGCTCATGTGGCTGTAGAGGGCGGACGGCATGATGACCAGGGTGCGGCCGTCGGCGCCGATCCCGTGGCGGATCGCCTTTTCCCAGTCGGCATCGGTGTAGGTGCGGCCGACACCCCCCTGACCGGCCGTCAGGTTAGGGGTGACCAGGGTGACCCCCATCTCCCCCTCGATGAAGACCTCGCCCCCCTGCAGCTGGGTGGCGTGGCACTCCGTGCAGAGGCTGACGTGGCGGGCCAGGTACTGCCCGCGGGCGATCGCCTCGGCGTCGGTCGGCACGGCGACCGGCTTCAGGGTGACGTTGGGGGAATTTTCAAAGCGGGAGCGGCCGATCAGGTGCAGTGTGATCCCTGCCAGCAGCACCAGGCCAACCAATGCACCGAGCACGATGCCGATCCATTTCAATACCTTTTTCATGGTGAAAACCCTCCTCTGAGGTGAACGATGGGTAAAATGGGGACCTTCCGGCCCGGGTAAAAACGCCCAGGTGGCGCCGTGCCCTGCCGGTGCTTCCAGGCACGACGGCAAACCGGGCCGCCTCCAGCTGCAGGCTGTCCGCTCTGAGGCCGGTTTTATCGGCTGTCAGGAGACGACTCGATTGGTCAATCCACCCCAACCTTAACGGTCTACCGTCTGTTAATCGTTACGAAGCGGGCCGGGCCGCGAAATCGCCTGGCGCCGGTCTACCGCCGGGCGAGGATGAAGCCGAGTACCAGCCCGTAGGCGAGATGGGCCAGCAAGAACCCGGCCGCCGGCAGCGCCAGCAGAGGTGAGTCGGCCAGTGGGAGCAGGATCGTGCGCGCCAGGAGCCACAGGATCAGTCCGTAAACCACGCCGAGCCCCAGGATCCGGCGGCGCTGGAGTGTGCGGGTGAGCGCCCCGAAGATGAGACCGTAAATGCCGGCCGTGGCCAGGTGGAGCAGGAAACCCGCCGGAGGACCGCTCGTCATCGGCGGGGCGAAGCTCGCGGTTACCTGGGCGGCCGTCAGATCACCCAACCACCCCTCGATAATCAGAACGCCGAGCATGGCCAGCCCGGCGGCAAAACCGGCGAGAAGCCCATCCACCGAGCCGTCCCCCAGGGAAATATTTCGTTCCATCGCTTGACTGCTGCCGGACATGTCATCCTCCCGATCGGCGCCGGCCGGCAGGTCTGTTTCCGCCGGCCGGCTCACCGTGTGATTTTCCCCCATCTTAACGAGCGGCCGTCTGCCAAACGTTACGAAATTCCGGTCTCCCCTCCCCTCGTGACATATTTTCGGTAAAATACGGGGATGAGCCTCCTGAAGCTTTACTTTCTCGGCCCCCCTCGCCTGGAGTTAAACGGAGAACTCGTCGAACCCGACACGCGCAAGGCTATCGCCCTGGTAGCCTATCTCGCCCTGACCGGGGAGCGGTATGATCGGGACGCCCTGGCCGCCCTGCTGTGGCCCGAGCTGGACGGCAGCCGGGCCAGGGCCGCCCTGCGGCGCACTCTCTCGGCCCTGAAAGCGGCCGTCGGCGAGGCCCCCCTCTACGCCACCCGGACGGTCATCGGCCTGAATCCAGAAGCGACCTGGTGCGATGTGCTCGCCTTCCGGGACCTGCTGGAAGGGGACCCTTCGGACGGCGAGCTCGAGCAGGCGGTCGACCTCTACCGCGACGATTTCCTGGCCGGATTTTCGCTGCGGGACAGCCTGTCGTTCGACGACTGGCAGCTGCTCGAAGCGCAGAATCTGCGCCGCGGGCTGGAAAACGCCCTGGAAAAGCTGACGCGGGACGGCCTGGCCCGCGGTGAGATCAGCCAAACCCTCCCCTTCGCCCGGCGCTGGCTCCAGCTCGACCCGCTGCGCGAGGAGGCCCACCGGCAGCTGATGCGGCTGTACGCGGCCGACAACCGCCGGGATGCCGCCCTGCGCCAGTATCGGGAGTGCGTGCGCGTGCTCGAAGAGGAGCTGGGGGTCGCCCCTCTCCCGGAGACGACCGACCTCTACGAGGCGATCCAGGAAAACCGGCTGGCCGCGCCGCCCCCGCCGCCTCCCGCACCCACCTCGCCGGCCGCCGCCGCCCGCCCGTCCATTCCGCTGGTCGGCCGCGGCCGGGAGCTCACGGATCTGAAAGAAAATTACCGGCAGGTCGGCCCGGACGGCCGCCTGCTGGTCGTCAGCGGCGAAATCGGCATCGGCAAAACCCGCCTGGTCGAAGCCTTTCTCCAGGAGCTGGCCCCGGTCCGGCTGCTGGCCGCCCGCTGCTACGAAGGGGAGCAGAACCTGGCATACGCCCCGTTCCTGCAGGGGCTGACGGCCGCCCTGCAGCAGCCGGATGCCGCCGGCCGTCTGGCGGCGGTCGATCCGCTCTGGCTGGCTGAGGCCGCCCGACTCGTGCCCGCCCTGGCTGATTTCGCCGGGGAGCTGCCCCCGGCCGCGGCCGACGGGCCGGGCGCCCAGAGCCGCTTTTTCGAGGGGATCTTTCAGGTCGTGGCCGCCCTGCTGGCGGGGGACGAGCCCGGCGTCTTCTGGGTCGACGATGCCCACTGGGCTGATGCCGCCTCGCTCGACCTGCTGGCCTACCTGACCCGCCGGCTTGAGGGGCAGCCCTACGGCATTCTCCTCACCAAGAGCGACCAGGAGCAGCCGGCCGGCGGCCGGCTGGAAAGGCTCATCCATGAAGCGCGCCTGGACGGACGGGCCGCCTTAATTTCCCTGGCCCGATTGAGCGAGGCCGACGTCGGCGAGCTGCTGCACGCCGGCGCCGCGCCGATCGATCTGGCTCCCCGGCTTTTCCGAGAGACCGAAGGGCTGCCGTCGTTTATCACCGCTTACCTGGCCGATCAGGGCGAGCTGGCGGCGACGGGCGAGTGGACGCTGCCCCATTCCGTTCGCGACCTGCTGCGGGCCCGCCTGGCCGGGGTCGACGAAGCCGGCCGGCAGCTGCTGCAGACGGCCGCCGCCATCGGTCGGGACTTTGACGTCGATCTCCTGCAGAAGGCCAGCGGCCGCGGGGAGGAAGAGGTGATCAGCGGGCTGGAAGCGCTCCTGAACCGGCGTCTTCTGGTCGAACAGGAAAGCCAGCCGACCTTTGTCTTTTCACACGACAAGCTGCGCCAGATGGTCTACGACGAAACCCGGCTGATCCGCCGCCGCCTGCTTCACCGCCGCCTGGCCCAGGCGCTCAAGGAGCCATCCCACCGCTGGCGCGGCCAGGTGCTGGAGGGGCAGATCGCCCATCACCTGCAGCTGGCCGGGCAGGAGGATGAGGCGGCCGCATATTACAAACTGGCTGGCGACCACGCCCGGTTGCTCTATGCCAACCGGGAAGCGCTGGCGCACTACGAGGCGGCCCTGGCCCTCGGCCATCCGGATCCGGCCGCCCTGCATGAAGCCTGCGCCGACTTGCACACGCTGGCCGGCGACTACACCGCGGCCCGCTCCGGCTTCGAAATGGCCGCCTCGATCGCGGCGGCGGCAGATGATCCGGCCGTTCTCGGCCGGGTGGAGCACAAGCTGGGGCAGGTTTACCTGCGGCAGGGGGAGTGGACGCTGGCGGAGCGGCAGCTGCACCGGGCCGGCGCGCTTTACGAGGCGGCGGGCGCCGTGGCCCGCCGGGCCGCCCTGCTCGGGGATTTGAGCTACGCCGCCTACCGGCAGGAGGCGCTGGCGCCGGCCCGCGAGCTGGCCCGGCAGGCGCGCGAGCTGGCGGAAACGGCCGGCAGCCCCCTCGTCCTGGCCCAGATCCAAAATATTCTCGGCATCCTGGCCCGCCGGCAGGAGGAGCTGGACGAGGCCGTGCAGGTCCTTGAAGAGGGGCGAAGGCTGGCCGAGGAAGCCGGCCATCTACCGGTCCAGGTGGCCAGCCTGAACAATCTCGCCCTGACGGAGATGGCTGCCGGCCGCTACGAGCCGGCCCTGGCCCACCTGCAGACCGCCCTGCGCCTCTGCGAGACTTACGGCGATCGCCACTACCAGGCCGCCCTCCACAACAACCTGGCCGACCTCTACCACCTCAGCGGCCGCGAAGACGAGGCGATGGCCCATCTCATGGAGGCGGTCACCCTCTACGCCGAAGTCGGCCGCCAGGAAGACGCCTGGCAGCCAGAGATCTGGAAGCTGAGTGAGTGGTAGGGGGGAAGCTGAGGGGAAAGGGGAAAGGGGAAAGTCGAAAGTGGAAAGGGGAAAGTCGAAAGTGGAAAGGGGAAAGTCGAAAGTGAAGAGCCTCCGGCGGATGCGGCCGAAAACTTTCAACATTCAACTTTTAACTTTTAACTCTTTTCTCTCAACTCTTTGCGGTTGAGGCCCACTTCCGCTTGCGCTCCATGTCGACGAAATAGGCCTGGCAGGCTTCGTCGAGCATCAGGGGACTCATGTTGGGCTCTTCGCCGGTGTAGTTGCAGATGGCCTGGATCGTTTTGAGGAGGTCGCGCGGGTGGGCGCCCTGCATGGCCCGGGTGCTGGAGTTCCGGTACCAGTTTTTCAGCAGATGGACGAAGCCCTCCTTGTCGAAGGGGATGTTGTGGACGTCGCACATCATGCGGAAGAGCTCGTAAAACATCTTTTCGTCGGGCGGCTCGCACTCGACCTTGATTTGAATCCGGCGCAGGAAAGCGTCGTCGGCCAGTTCGGACGGGTCGAGGTTGGTCGAGAAGATGATGAGCTGCTTGAAGGGGAATTCGATCGTCTGCCCGGACAGCAGGGAGACAAAGTCAATGCGAGTTTCGAGGGGGACAATCCAGCGGTTGAGCAGCTCCGACGGGGTGATCTGCTGCCGGCCGAAGTCGTCGATCAGGAGCATGCCGCAGTTGGCTTTCATCTGGAGCGGGGCTTCGTAGTATTTGCCCACTGGCTCGTAGCGCAGCTCGAGATTGCCCATCTCCAGCTCACCGCCGACCATGATTGCTGGCCGCTTGATGCAGGCCCAGCGGGTGTCCCGCCGGCCGAACTGGTCGAGAAATGGGTTGTTTTCGTCGATTTCGACGTGCTTCAGCCGGTCAAAAAGCTGGACGATCTGCCCGCCGACCGTCAGGGCGTAAGGCATGAAGATCGGCTCGGTGCCGGCCAGCAGATCGCCGCAGATCTGGGCGATCGTCGTCTTGCCATTCCCCGGCGGACCGTAGAGAAAGAGCGACGAGCCGGCGTTCAGGGCGGCGCCGATGCGGCGGTCGAAATTCGGCGGGAGAATCAGTTTGCCGAAGGCCTTCTGCACCAGCGGCGGCGTGATCTTGGTCACATTGCTCGACTGGATCAGGACCGACTCGGTATAGGTTTCGATGTTGATCGGAACCGGGCCGACGTATTGGGAGCGCTCCATGGCATCCCGCGCCTTCTTTTCCCCGGCTTCGGTCAGCCGGTAAATATAGCTGAGGCTGTTCAACCCGGTGGTCCGGGAGACTTCGACCATGCTGTCCTGCTTTAACTTGCTCATGACCCCATCGGCCAGGCGGGCCGTCACCCGCAGCACCTCGGAAAAGCGGTTGACGCTCACTTCTCGCTCCTGGAAGAGGAGGCGGTAGAACAGGTCGATGACCAGGCTCCGCGGCACGCCGAGCTCGTCGAGATCATTTGTCTGCTGGAGCAGCGGCGTTATCGGATGGGAAGCCACGGAAGATGAAGGGGACAGGGGCGTAAGCACAGCCATAGAACTATTTCCTCGCGTCGGGTCTCAATGCAGTCACTCTCGCATATTAAAGCAAAAGCGGGATTCTTACAATGAGATTCCCGCCATTTCAGGACAATTTACCTATCTTTTCCCGGCGGCGGAAACTCAGGCCTCGTCTGGCGTGGCGCCGTTGGCTGGCGCCGCCGGCGCGGCGGCCGCTTCGCCGGCTTCGGGCTGGTTGTCATTAGCCGCTTCCATTTCCGGCTGCCCGTCGAGCGATTCGGCCCGGATGATGGCGACGGAGGCGACGTAATCCCCCTTCTCCTTCATCTCCATGATCCGCACCCCCTGGCTGTAGCGGCCCTGGCGGGAGATCATGTCGGCGGCCGTGCGCATGATGATGCCGTTGGCCGTGATGACGGTCACTTCGTCGTCGTCGATCACCTTGCGGGCACTGACGATATTGCCGGTCCGCTCCGAGGAGAGGTTCATCGCCCGCACCCCCTGGCCGTACCGGTTCTGCCGGCGGAAATGAGAGACCGGCGTCCGTTTACCGTAGCCGCTCTCGGTCAGGAGCAGAAGATCGGCCCCGTTTCCGGTGACTTCATCCTGGTCTTCACCCCCATCCTCGTCGTCCACCTCGCTTTCGGCCGAGATATCGCTGCGGTTGACCACGTCGCAGCCGGCCAGGATATCCTCGCCGAGCAGGCGAATGCCGTTGACCCCGGCGGCCGTGCGCCCCATCGGCCGCACATCTTCCTCGGAAAAGCGGATCGCCCGCCCCTCCTGGCTGACCAGGACGATGTCCTGCTCGCCGTTGGTCATCTTGACCCAGGCCAGCTCATCTCCCTCGTCGAGGGTGATCGCCCGCAGGCCGGTCGAGCGGACATTTTCAAAGGACTTGATTTCCACCCGTTTGACCCGGCCGTAGCGGGTGCACATGAACAGGTACTCGGCGTCGTCGAAATCTTCGACGGGCAGGACGGCCGTCACCCGCTCATCCTGCTCCAGCAGCAGCACGTTCATCAGCGAGGTGCCGATGGCTGTCCGGTCGGCCTCGGGGATTTCGTAGGCCTTGACCGAGTAAGCCTTTCCTTTATTGGTGAAGAACAGCAGCGTGTCGTGGTTGTGGGCCGAGAGCAGGTGGACGAGCTCATCCACCCCCTTCGTGTTCATGCCGATCAGCCCCTTACCCCCCCGGGCCTGAACCCGGTAGACCGAAGAGCGGGTCCGCTTGATGTAGCCGCGCTGCGTGATCGCCAGCAGGACGTTGTGGTTGGGGACGAGATCCTCGTCGCTCAGCTCGCCGGAGCCGGCCACGATGCGGGTGCGGCGGTCGTCGCCGTAGGTCTCGATCAGCTCGTTGGTTTCGTCCTTGATGACCCCCAGGATCTTTTCCCGGTGGGCCAGCAGGTCTTCGAGGTAGGCGATGTGGGCCGTGATTTCTTTGAACTCGTCCTCGAGCTTCTGCCGTTCGAGGGCGGCCAGGCGGCGGAGCTGCAGGTCGAGAATGGCGGCCGCCTGCTCCTCGGAGAGGTCGAAATTGACCACCAGCCGGCTGCGCGCCTCGTCGGCGTCCGGAGAGCGGCGAATCGTCTCGATGACGGCGTCGAGCTGGTCGATCGCCTTGAGCAGCCCCATCAGGATGTGCTGCCGGCGGCGCGCCTTCTCCAGGTCGAATTCGGTCCGGCGGACGATGACGTCGATCCGGTGGTCGATGAAGATCTGCAGCGCCCGCTTGAGCGACAGGAGGCGCGGGTAGCGGTCGACCAGGGCCAGCATCTGCACGTTAAACGTCGACTGCAGGGCCGTGTACTTGAAGAGCTGGTTGAGCACCTTCTTGGCGATCGCCCCCCGCTTGAGCTCGACGACGACCGAGATGCCGTTCCGGTCCGATTCATCCCGCAGGTCGGAAACGGCGTCGAGCACCCCCTTGTTGGCCAGCTCGGCGATGCGCTCGATGAGATTGGCCTTGTTGACCTGGTAGGGGAGCTCGGTGATGTTGATGCGCTGGCGGTGCTCCCGGCCGGGGAGCGGCTCGATCTCGGCCACGCCGCGCATGTAGAGCTTGCCTTTGCCGGTGGCATAGGCGTTGCGAATCCCCTCAATGCCGACGATGGTGCCGCCGGTGGGGAAGTCCGGTCCCTTGACGAAATGCATCAGGTCGTCGACGGTGATGTCGTCCCAATCCTCCTGGTGGTCGATCAGGTAGGTGATCGCCTGGCAGAGCTCGGTCAGGTTGTGAGGGGGAATATCGGTCGACATGCCGACGGCGATCCCGGTGGTGCCGTTGAGCAGCAGGTTGGGAATGCGCGACGGCAGGACGTCCGGCTCCTTGAGGCTGTCGTCGAAGTTGGGAGAAAAATCGATCGTATTTTTATCGATATCCTGCAGCAGTTCCCCGGCGATGCGGGACATGCGGGCTTCGGTGTACCGCATGGCGGCCGTGCTGTCCCCGTCGATGCTGCCGAAGTTTCCCTGGCCGTCGACGAGCATGTAGCGCATGGAAAAATCCTGGGCCATGCGCACCATGGCATTGTAGACGGACGAGTCGCCGTGCGGATGGTATTTCCCCAGCACTTCCCCGACGATGCGGGCGCTTTTGCGGTGCGGGGAATTGTAGCGGATGCCCATGTCCTGCAGGGCGTAGAGAATGCGCCGGTGGACCGGCTTCAGGCCGTCCCGCACGTCGGGCAGCGCCCGGCCCACGATGACGCTCAT
>JBFFZG010000163.1:0-11027 GCA_041568735.1 Promineifilaceae bacterium (SeqCode) | reverse complement strand
GATAGGTCAGGAGCACCAGACCTCCCGTTTCCACTTCGACTCGATCGGCATGCAGGATCCGGTTCGACTGGGCGTACACCTCGTCCACTTCCCGGCCGAAAAACCAGTTGAAGATGTCGGCCAGGTGAACGATGTGATCCATCATGGCGCCTCCACCGGCCAGCTCCGGATCGACAAACCAGCGGCGATGGGCGATCGGCATCTGCCCCTGGTTGGTCGCGCTGAGGCAGTACACCCGCCCCAGCTCGCCGGCGTCGAGGCCGGCTTTGAGCTGCTGCAGCGGAGCACTGAAGCGCATTGGAAAGGCGGTCATCAGCAGCACGCCGGCCGCCCGGCAGGCCTCGATCATGGCCCGGCCGTCGGCGGCCGTCGTCGCCAGCGGTTTTTCACACAGAACGTGGACGCCGGCCCGGGCGGCCATTTCGACCAGCGGCCGGTGGCGGCTGTTTTCTGAACAGACGATCACCCCGTCTGGTCCAGCCGCCAGGAGCGCCTCGTAGCTGTCGAACAGGCGGGCGCCGAACGCGCCGGCAAACTGCTCGCCGCGCGTCCGGTCGTCGTCGGCAATGCCGAGCAGCTCGACGCCGGGGATCCGCCGCAGATTGCCGATATACGCTTCGGCGTGGTGATGGGCAAAACTCATGATGCCGATTTTCACGATGCCACCTCCGGCAGGGCCGGCAGGCGGACCGGCCGGCCCGTCTGCGCGGATTCAATGGCTCCGAGGGCGATCTGCACGGCGGCCAGACCATCGGCGGCTGTCACGGGCAGGGGAGTTCCCTCGGTCAAATGGCGGTAGAAGGCTCGGATCTGGGTCGTGTATGGATTTTCCAGCAGCGGGCTGGCCGCCAAAGGAACATCCGGAATCTCCCCCGCCTGCTGGTGCAGCCGGACCAGGAGAGCGGTCGACTCCTCCGAGTCATGCCGCACCCATCCATTGCTGCAGGCGATTTCCAGCTGGGTCCTAAATAAGGGTGGAGGGTAGGCCCAGGAGCCTTCGACGTGGGAAATCGCTCCCCCGCGGTGGGTCAGGATGACCAGGGCATGGTCGACCCCGGCCTCCGGAAAGCGGCGGCCGATGTGCCGGGCGTAGACCTGATCGACCTCGCCTCCAATCCAGCGGGCGTAGTCAAAGTCGTGGATCATCAGGTCGAGCATCATCCCACCCGACTTGTCGAATTCGACGTACCAGTTTCCTTCCGCCCGGCGTGGTTGAAAGGTTCCCCGGCGCAGCCGGATCACGGCCGGCGCTCCCAGCTCCCCGCCGGCGATCTGGTCGCGAGCCAGCCGGAATTCGGGGAAAAAGCGGACCACCTGGGCCACGAGCAGCGCCACCCCGGCTTCCCGGCAGGCCGCGATCAGCGCCTGCCCTTCGGCCACGGTCCGGGCCAGTGGTTTTTCGCAGACGATCGGTTTGCCGGCCGCCGCCGCCTGGCGGCCGATGGCCAGGTGGGTGTGAGTGGGGGTGCAGATGTCGACGACATCGCAGGCGGCCAGCAGCTCGTCGAGATCCACGAAGACCTGCCCCCCGAACTGCCCCGCCAGGTCGCGGCCGGCCGCCTCCGACAGGGAAAAATAGCCGGCGATCTCGGCCGGTGTCTGGGCCCAGGCGGCGGCGTGAACGCGCCCCATGAACCCGGTGCCAATCAATCCTACGCGCATACCTTTCACTCCAATTGCATTCCTGGTGCTGCCCGGTCCCGGCGGTGGCCGTCCCTTATTTGACGGCCCCCGCTGTGATCCCCCGGATCAGCTGGCGGGAAAAGAGAATATAGAGAATTAAGATCGGCACCATCGCCAGCGTCAGGGACGACAGAACCGCATTCCAATCGCTGACAAACTGCCCTAAAAACTGCTGCGCCCCCAGGGTCACGGTTTTTGTCCGCTCGCCGGGAGCGAGAATCAGGGGGAACCAGAGATCGTTCCAGATCGGAATCATGACAAAGACGGCCACCGTGGCGATCGCCGGCCGCACCAGCGGCAGCACGAGCCCGAAAATGCGGTATTCGCTGGCCCCGTCGACCCGGGCCGCCTCCTTCATTTCCCCCGGCACCTGCCGCATAAACTGCTGCAGGACGAAAATGGTGAGGGGGAGACCCTGCGCCGTGTAGACCAGGATCAGCGCGCTCAGGGAATTGACCAGCCCCATGGCGGCGACCAGCCGCAGGATGCCGACCGTGCCCAGCCGAATGGGGATCATGATTCCCAGCGCCAGGTAGAGCCCGAGCAGGGTGTTCCCGCGAAACCGATACTCGGATAGGGCGAAGGCGGCCATGGCCCCGATGAACAGGACCAGGGCAATGGTCACGATGGTGACGATCAGGCTGTTGCCAAAATAGCGCGGAAAATTCGATCGCTCCCAGACGGTCTGGTAGCCAATCAGGCTGAACGAACCGGGCAGGGGAAAGGCCAGCGGTTCGGCGAAAATCGCCCGGCGCGCCTTAAACGAATTGATGATGATGAGCATGATCGGAAAGAGGGCGATCATCCCATAGGCGATGAGGATCACATGGGGCAGGATCGATTCGGTGAGCCGGTAGCGAAAAGCGGAGGTCTTCATCAGGTCGTTTCCTTCGAGAGCTGCCTCAGATTTCGTAGTTGGCGATTCGCCGCTGCCAGCCGATCAGGTAGAGCAGAACGCCGGCCAGAATGATCAACAGCATCATAGTGGCCACGGTGGCCCCCATGGCCGCGTTCCCCAGCTGCAGCTGCTGGCCGAAAAAGGTGCGGAAAAAGAGGGTGCCCATGATGTCGGTGGAGAAATTGGGTCCGGCCGACGCCCCCTTTACCGTGTAGATCAGGTCGAAGGCATTGAAATTACCGACGTAGGTCAGGATGCCGACGATCCCCACCGTGGGCAGGATCAGCGGAAACTTGATGCGCCAGAAGACGGTCCAGGTCGACGCCCCGTCCACGCGGGCCGCCTCGACCAGCTCCTCCGGGATGGCCAGCAGGGCGGCGTAGAAGAGCATCATGGGAATGCCGACAAACTGCCAGACTGAGATGAGCGACAGGGTGATCAGGGCGCTGCTTTCCAGTCCGAGCCAGGGTCTGAAATATGCGTCCACTCCGACGAAGCCCATGAAGGACTGCGCGATGCCCCACAGCGGGCTCAGGATCAGCTGCCAGATGAAGCCGATGATGACCACGGACAGCATCGTCGGCATGAAGAGCAGCGTCCGATAGGTCTGGGTAAAGCGCAGGGTTCGCCGGCTCAGAAGCGCCGCCAGCAGCAGGCCGATTGGATTCTGGACGAGCATGTGAATGATGAAAAAGATGGTGTTGTTCTTCAGGGCCGACCAGAAGCGAACCGAAAAGAGATCGTTGGTCAATAAGTTGACATAATTTTCCAGGCCGACGAAGTCTCCGGTTTGATTGGAGACAAAACTGAGCCGCAGCGAATCGGCCAGAGGGTAGATCATGAACAGGGAGTAGACCACCACGGCCGGCGCCAGAAAGACGACGATGTGGGTGGGAAAGGGTTTACGGCGGGCGCGGCCCGGAAGCCGATCGACCATCAGAACCTCCTGCTGGTGGTCGCTCGCTGGGGGAGCGGCCATCGACCGCTCCCCCAGTAGCTGGGTTAACAAAAAGGGCGGGTTAACTCCCGCTTTGTGGAGCGTACCAGGCTTCGAGACCTTTCTGAATCTCTTCGGCCGCCTGCGCCGGTTCCAGGGCGCCGTTGATCACCTGGGCGCTGACCCGCCAGAGTTCATTCTCCAGGTTGGGTTCGCCCCGGGAGAGGATCTGGTAGGAATTGCGAATCGTCGAATTGCAGACATTGCGCCAGTCGAGGAATTCCTGGGCCACCGGATCTTCGAGCGTGACCGGCACATTGGCCAGGGAGAAGAAGCCAGGAAGTGCATTGCTGTAGAGCGAGGCAAATTCGGCCGAGGCCACCCAGTTCAGGAATGTCTTCGCCTCCTCCGGGTGTGCCGTGGCGGCGTTCATGCCGATGGCAATGTCGGTATGGTCGCTGATGTAGCACGTCGACGACCCATCAGGCAGGGGCGGTGGGAAGGCGCCGAGCTCGAAATCGGCCTGCTGGTTGAAGAGCGAGATATCCCAGGAGCCGGCCGGATAGATCGCCGCCTGTCCCAGGGTGAAGAGATTCTGGGAATCGGGATAGGTCTGGGCTTCGAAGCCGGACGGCAGGTAATCTCCCCAGCGAGCCAGCTGCTCCCAGACCGCCACGTAGGTCGGGTCGGTGAACTTCTCGGTGCCGTTGATCAGGCCGATGCGGCCCTCCTCCCCGAGCCAGTAGTTGGGGCCGATGTTCTGGAAGCCCATCGTGGCTGACTCCCACTGGTCGGCGGTGCCCATATCCAGCGGGGCGTAGCGGCCGTCCGCCTTGATGGTGTCGAGCAGGGCGAAGAATTCGTCGACCGTAGCCGGCTCTGCCAGACCCAGCTCGTCAAAAATGGCCTTGTTGTAGATGAAACCGTGGATCACCGAGGCCATCGGCACGCAGAAGACGTCGGAGCCGTCGTCGGTGATCCAGGCGCTCTTGGCCACATCGCCGAAGTTGCCCATCCCTTCCAGATCGTTGAGCGAGGCCAGGTGCCCCTGTTCGAACAGAGCCAGGGAGCGGTCAAACGGCCGGCAGGTGATCAGATCGCCGGCGCTGCCCCCTTCGAGCCGGGTGTTCAGCGCCCCATCGTACTCGGCCGGGGCCGTCGGCGAGAAGACGACCTTGATATTCGGGTGCTCGGCGTTGAAGGCCGGAATGATAACATCCTGCCAGATTGTCAGGTCGTCATTCCGCCAGCTCTCGATGGTCAGTGTCACCTCGGCGGCCGGTTCGGCCGGCTGTGCGCCGCCGGTCTCTGTGGTTTCCCCGCCGCCGGTTTCGGCGGCCGGGGCTGTCCCCTGGCCGCCGCAGGCCGCCAGCAGCAGAAGCAGCAGAATCGTCAGAAGTGAGATCGTTTTTTTGGACATGATGAAATTCCTCCTACCTTTGTAATGCAATCAAAAATCCCGACACATTCGACAGGTCGTGTCTGCGGTCTGGGTGCCTGCACCAGGGCCGGCCCGATCAGACCGCCTGACCCGACATCTGGTCGAGGTGGGCACGGGCCAGCCGCACACCACCCCAGGCGCCGGCGTTAAAATCCGCCGGCAGCAGCGAGAGACGCAGGGGCGCGATTAGCGCCCCGGCAAAGGGGGCCTGGGCCTGGAAGCCGCGCAGTTCGGCCTGGATGGGCTCCAGAAAGGCCTCCGCGGAGCGGGTGACCCCGCCCCCAAATACAAATTCGCGAATGTTCACGGTCAGAGCCAGCCATTGAATCATGCGAGCCAGGTGGCGGCTGGCCCGTTCGATGATCTGCCGGGCGGCCGGGTCACCCGCCACCGCCAGCCGGTAGACCTCGCCGGCGTCCGCCACGGGGTGACCGGCGGCCGCAGCCTGCCGGGCGAGCGCCGGACCGGCCACGATCGTTTCCAGGCAGCCATGCTGGCCGCAGGAGCAGCGCGCCCCGTTTTCTTCGACGACGGCATGGCCGATTTCCCCGGCCAATCCATCCTCTCCGCGGAAGATGCGGCCGTCGAGCACGATGCCGGCGGCGATGCCGGTGCCGATGCCGATGAAGATCAGGTTGGCGAGCGTTTTCTGCCGGCTCAGCCGATGAAAGGCGCCGAAGGCGGCCAGGCGCACGTCATTTTCCAGCACGGCCGGGGCGCCCAGGGCGCGGGCCAGCCGGGGGCCGAGCGGGTAGCGGTCGAGGTTGAGATTGACGGCCATTTCCACCAGTCCGGTGTCAGGGGCGACCTTGCCCGGGACCCCGGCCCCGATGGCGGCCGCTTTGGAGGCGCCGGCTGCGCGCAGCGCTTCTTCCACCAGCGCCACCAGGCCGTCGAGAAGGCGGTCGGACGATTCGAGGGGAGTTGGCGCCACGGCCGCACTGCACTCGTTCAATTCGCGGTCGACGACCAGCACGGCGCTCTTGGTACCGCCGATGTCGAGGCCGACCAGAAATTCGGGACTGCTCATAGGATGCCCAGCTCCTGCCGAATCATCATGGAGGCGCAGCCCAGGATTACGAGATCCTGGCCGAGGGTGGAAAAACGGATGGTCGTTTCTTCGACCTGAGCTGCCAGGGCCCGCCTCAGGGCGGCCTGGAAAATCGCTTCGCGGAAGGATTCGCCGAACTGGGTGAGCCGGCCGGAAATGACCACCTGCTGGATATTGAGGACGGCGATTAGCTGGGCGATGGTCGCCCCCAGGAATCCGGCCGCTTCCCGCACCAGCGCGGCCAGCCGCGGCTCACCGCAGGCGACCGCCTCGATAAAATCCGGCCAGTTCAGTTCCGGTCCGGCGATCTGGCGGGCGCGCTGCAGAAGGGCGCGCGTGCCGATTTGATTTTCGAGCGTAATTGGCCGGCCGTCCGCCCCTTCTTCGACGACAATCTGCCCGATTTCACCGGCGCCGGCCCCATCCCCGTAGAAAAGCGCGCCGTTCAGCACGACGCCGGCGGCGATGCCCTGCCCGGTTTTCACCAGGACGAGGTTGCGGCCGGCTGTGGGGGGACCAAAGGTGTATTCCCCGAGCGCGGCGGCGTGGCTGTCATTGGCCACCAGGATCGGCAGCTGGTAGCGGCCGGCCAGCTGGTCGCGCAGAGGGAGGTGGCTCCACCGCAGGTGGATCGCCTGCCTGACGACGCCGGCCCGGGGTTCGATCAGGCCAGGGGTGCCGACACTGATTCCCATCGGGGAGCGGGAAGCATTCTCGATGAGCCGGTCGATCAGGTCGAAAGTCAGCTGCAGCGCCGCTTCGCCGGTCATGTCGCCGGCCGGCAGGATGACCCGGTCGAGCAGCCGGCCGCGCAGATCGACGCGAGCTCCCTGAAAGCTCTGGCCGCCGAGGTCGAGGCAGAGAATATGGCGGGCGTCCGCATCGACGGCCAGCAGGGTCGGTGGTTTGCCGCCGGTCGAAGGGGTGGGCCCGGTTTCGATGACCAGCCCGGCATCCATCAGTTCGGCCGCCAGCGTCGAGACTGTCGGCCGGGTCAGGTGGGTGGCCCGGGCGATATCGGCCCGGCTGATCTCGTTGGCTTCGTAGATTGTTTTGAGGACGAGACGGGAATTGTGGGTTTTGGTTTGCTGGCGGGTCGCTTTAAGCATGTCAAACCCAAAGAAAGTTAAATTAACTTACAAAGTTAATCTGCATTTTAAACCGAGAATTTTCTCTTGTCAAGCGGCGCATGCCAGAGGGAAGTCGCCGGTCGGTGGGATGGGTTGAAGCGCAGAAATTACGCCTGGGGCAAATGGCAGTTATTACTAAAAAACGGCCGCTTTCAGGAACTCGAATGACCGGCATCCGCCCCGTTTTTGGCGTATGTTTGGGTTAGATCGGCCAATATTGAGATATTGAGGACTGAGGTAACATTGTGCGGCTTGCTCCGTAAGATAGTCCGTAATCTATAATGGGCATGATCAAGTTTAGTAGACCTTTTTACTCAATGACCTTTATCTGAGCCATGCCTTGGGTCGCTGAATTTAACTGGGGGAATGTTGGTGCAGCCGTTCTTTATCGCAGTCGATCGCCTTTTAATTCACGCCATGCGGGAGAATTGGAATCCTGACCGCGGGCCTGCGGCCCGGTCCAGTGCGTGACGGGGTCGTCGATTTTTATTCCCTGGTTTCGAGGCAGAAAGAATCGGTCGTGACAGGTCATTTGCAATTTCGAGAATCATTTAAATAAGTAACTTTATCTCTATGGTTTCATTCGAGGGAATTATGAGGTTCTTGCCCAGACTGAAGAAGGTTAAAGTCATGGCCGGCTTCCTGGTGATGCTTGCCCTGGTTTCTGTCAGCGCCTTTTCCATGAAGGCGGGGGTTAACGATTTTATCGACTCTGCCCTCCTGAATCGGCCCGGTGAGGAGATTTCGGTCATCGTGACTGGTGTGGATTCGACCAGGGCCCGTGCCGCAGTCGAGTTGGTTGGGGGAAACATCACTTCCGATCTGTGGCTGGTGGATGCCGTTGGGGCGACCATTTCGTCGCAGCAGCTGGCCCGCCTGGCTGCCCAACCCGGCGTGATCTCCATCGTGAACAATTATGAGGTGGAGACATCGGACGACAGGACGGGCTCAGATGACCGGGATCGAGGCTACGGCAATGCGGCCAATGGGTTTGCCACCTCCCGGCGCCTGGTGAAAGGCACCTTTCTGCAGCCGGAAAACCAGACAGCCCCAACCGCCTTTTTACCGGATGGGGGTCTGGTTGCCATTGACGAAAAAGGGAATTTAACGATTGTTAATGCCGATGGATCCAGCCGGGCTAACCTCAAGCTGACCGCTGGTAGTCCATTTAAGTATGCCCCCAGTATTGGCGCTGGCGGGGCCATTTTTATCGTGGGCGAAGGAAAACGGGTTTTCGCCATCGAACCGAACGGCCAGCTGCGCTGGATGTTCTCGGACGCCAGCGAATCCTTTAAAGGGAGCGCCGTTCTCAGTGTCGATGAACGGATCGTTTATATCACCGATCAGAAACAGAAAGTTTACGCTTTGGACAGCAGCACAGGTCGTAAACTGTGGCATTTTAGATCCGACCGCGCTGATGGGGATGTCAAGACCACGCCGGCCAGAGGATCGGATGGGGTGCTCTACATCCTGACCGAAAAAGGCTACCTGGTCGCCATTGCTGCGGATGGAACGCCCAAATGGGTTTTCCGGGCCAGCGGCGGCGGCAGCTATCTGCAGTCGCCTCAGCTTACCCGAAATGGCCTGGTCCTCATCACGGGAGAAGATAAATTAGTCACGGCTGTGCGCACGACCGATGGATCCCCTCTCTATCGGTATGGAACCGAAAGCAAGGTGCTGGCTCAGCCGGCAGTGGCCGGCGACGGCAGCGTTTACATCGCGTCCGAAGAACGGACCCTCCATGGGTTGAACCCGAACGGAACCGTGCGCTTTAAATTTCGACCTCCCAGCGGTAAATTTAAAACCTCTCCGCTCCTCTCTCTGGATGGCAAGACCGTCTATGCGGCCGTTGAGGATGGCATCCTCTATGCGGTCGATACCCAGAGTGGGAATTTGCTGTGGCAGTATTTTGCCGGCGGCAAGGTTTATGCCGGGGCGTCGATTGATGGCACCGGCCAGATCTTGCTTGGCAACGAATATGGCCAGATTGTAGCATTAGAGTCCGACGGTTCTGTCAAATACAGAACCGCCGTGCCCGGAGAGATTAAACAGCCAATTCGGGTGAATCCGGATGGCAGTTTCAGCGTCCTGGCCGGTGACAAAACATTGGCCATGATGGGATTACTGCCGCGTGCCTGGGATGGACGGGATGATGTTCGGCCGTCGGAAAGCAAAAAACGCTGGAAACTCGTCAACCCCGTGGCCGTCGATATAGGAGCTGATGTTCTCCATGATGGGATGGTCCAATCCACATCGATCACCGGTCAGGGTGTGACCATCGCCGTCGTCGATTCAGGCGTTTTCTTCACTCAGGAAATTAAAAATGAGCTGGGATCCCAGGTCGCCAAAAATTTTGTCGGCCAGGCGGATTTCGTCAGGCCAATCTGCCCGATCGGGGTCCAGAAGAATGGTCTGCAGCAAGTCATCGGCCAGCAGTTTGACAGCTACTGCTTCCACGATTTCCTGAACAGCCAGGACGATTATGGACACGGGTCTCACGTGGCCGGTATCATCTGGAACAACCTGATAGATTATGACACCGGCGTTGCCCTGGGCATCGCTCCTGGATCTCAGATTCTCTCCGTCCGCGTTCTCGGGGCGGATGGAAGGGGAACCTATGAAAGCACGATTAAAGGGATTCAGTATATCGTCGCCAATAAGGAGCGCTTTAACATTCGGGTGGTCAATCTGAGCCTGAGCGGCCATGCCGCGGTTCCCTATTTCGCCGACCCCTTGAACCGCGCTGTTGAAAAAGCCTGGGCCAAAGGGCTCGTGGTGATCGCCGCAGCCGGCAATTCGGGACCAGATGCGCAGTCGATCACCGTCCCGGGCAACGATCCATACATCATTACCGTCGGCGCAATTGACAGCAAGCGGACCCCGGGCTACTGGTATGATGACGTCATTCCAGACTGGTCTGCGGCCGGGCCTACCCTCGACGGCTTTGTCAAGCCGGATATCCTCGCCCCGGGCTCCCAGATTGTGTCGTTTATGTACAACGACGGCAATCATGATTCGGCGACAAGCCAGTCGGCCGCACTCGTCCTGCAGCATCCGGATTACTCGGAATCCACGAGTCTCTTCCGCATGAACGGAACCAGCATGGCCACTGCGGTGACCTCTGGGGTGGTGGCCCTGATGCTCCAGGCCAACCCGATGCTGACGCCGGATCAAATTAAATACCATCTCATGGTCACGGCGGTTCCGGCGGTCGTGAATGATGGGCAGCTCGCCTACAGTCCGCTTCGGCAGGGGGCCGGCCGGATCTGGGCGCCGGCCGCCGTACTCAGCGCACTGAAACCATCCACCGGCCGGGCGAATGGAAATATGGATATCCTGAGCGACCTCAGCCACGACTGGGTGCTGCGGGATGAAAATGGGCGGCCTCGTTTCCAAGAGGATGGAACGCCAATCTTCGATCCTGGCCAACTGGCTTACCATTATTTTGGCCCGGTACGCCGGGTAGCCAGCGATGACGGCCGCTTCCATCTCTACTATGTTGAGAATCGAACAGAAGAGCGCCTGGTCTTATTGGGTGGCGTTGATCTTGAGAAGAAGCAGTGGGTTGACGACCGGACTCTCAGATCGCGTGACCTGACCTTTAACCGGGCCGGTGTTGAGCAAACCCCCTGGGCTTATGCCGATGCCTGGGCCGGCGGGACGTACAACTGGGCCGGTGGGACCTATAACTGGTCGGGCGGGACGTACAACTGGTCGGGTGGGACGTACAACTGGTCGGGTGGGACGTACAACTGGTCGGGCGGGACATACAACTGGTCCGGTGGGACGTACAACTGGTCGGGCGGGACGTACAACTGGTCGGGCGGGACATACAACTGGTCGGGTGGGACGTACAACTGGTCGGGTGGGACGTACAACTGGTCGGG
>JBFFZG010000162.1:0-11034 GCA_041568735.1 Promineifilaceae bacterium (SeqCode) | reverse complement strand
CTGTCGGCGGCCGCCTTCAGCCTCTGGCGCAGCCCGGTCTATATCGGCGTCGCCCTCCCGTTTGGCTCGATCGCCGGCCTGGTCGTCTATCTCATCTACTACGCGGTCAGCGCCCGGCCGGATGAAGCCGATCGCGCGGCCGATCCCTTCAGTCCCGCCCGCCTGAGCGTCATCGCCTTTCTGGGGGCGATCCTGGCCCACTACGTCGAAATCCACTTTGGCATCGCCATCGCCGCCACCCGCATCCATTTCTTCGTCTTCGCCGCCCTGCTCCTTCTGCTCGTGCACATCCTCCCGCGGCTTCGGGAAGAAGGGGAGGTCGCGGCTGAGGCGGCGCCGGCCGCGGCCGGGCGGGGATCCGCGCGGGGCCGGCGCCGGTCCACCTCCCGCCGTTCGAGCAGCTGGCCCGACTGGCTGGCGCCGGCGGCGGCCGGCGCGCTTGCGCTGGGGGTGATCCTGGCCACGCTGGCCTACAACTTCACGATCTTTACCCCGCGGCCGGACCAGGTCATTCAAACGGTGGCCGACCTGCCGACGACCGGCCAGATCTTTTACGACTCCTTTTTCGTCAATCCGCGCATCAATTTCATCGAATCCCCCTTCATCTACCTGCTCTTCACGATGACCTGGCTGCTCGGCAGCCTGATTCTCATCAGCGAGCTCGTGCGCAGCGGGGCGGTCACACTGGCGGATCGCGCGGCCAATGCCCGCAGTGACCGGGTCCTGGCCTGGATTTTCCTCGGCGCGGCCGCCCTCTTCCTCGTGCCATCCCTGATCGGCCTGCTCGATCTCCAGGCCGATCCGCTCGGCCCCACCCGCCGCATCGGCTACCTGACCCTGTCTCCGCTGGGGGCGCTGGCGGCCGGTGGGGCGGGGATTCGCCTGCTCAACGGCCGGCCGCACGGCCGCCTCCTGGCCGCCGCCGTGGCCGCCGCCGGGATCGCCATGGCCCTGCCGCTCATGCTGACCGGTGGGCTTGGCGTCTGGGTTGGCTTCCTCGTGGGGCTGGCAGGGATCGTTCTCCTGTTTGCCCTCTGGGGCGATGGGGTGGCCGCCCTGATCAAGCCGGCGCTCTTTATCAGCCTGCTCTCGCTGGGGTCCGGCTTCCTCTTCGCCTTTCTGCACGCCGCCGGCCTGCGCGCCACCTTCCTGGCGCCGCGCAATGTCACGGCGAGCACGCCGGAAGTCGTGCGCCGGGTGGCCGAGGCCGATCAGTTCGTCGGCGTTCTGTCGCGATATTATGTCATCTTTTTCGGCCTGCTGCTGCTCTTCGGCCTGCTCTTCACCGCCGCCCGGGTCGCCCGCTCGAGCCGCTGGGCCACCCCGCCCGGACTGATCGCGGCGGTCGTCCTCCTGCCGCTGGCCTTCTGGTGGATCAACGCGGCCAACCTGGAAGTCATCCATGCCGACATGATTTATAAGCGGGGCAAGGAATTTGATAATCGGGCCGGCACCCTTGGCGGGAATCCGGAAACACAGGCCGTCGCCCTCCAGTTCTGGGATGATGCGATTGGGATCTACAGCCGGGCCCTGGAGCTGACCCCCCGCGAGGATTTTTACTACCTCTGGTTGGGCCGGGCTTATCTCGAAAAATCCGCCCTGCTCGACGGGACGGAGCGGAATGAGATCCTGCGCACGGCCGAGCGCAGCCTGCTCGAGGCGCAGGCCATCAATCCGCTCAACACCGATCACACGGCCAACCTGGCCCGGCTCAACACGCGCTGGGCGACTTTTGAAACCGGGGTCGAACAGCAGCTTCGCCTCGAATCGGCCGAGGCCCACTACGTGGCCGCCATCGAGCTCAGCCCCCAGAATTCGATCATCCGCAACGAATATGCCCGTATGGTCTACTCCTTCACGCAGGACTGCGGCCGCTCCCTGGCCCTGTACGACCAGTCGATCGCCGTCGATCCCTTTTTCGAGGCCACCCGGTTCGAAGTGGCCGAGGTGGCGGCCGTCTGCGCCCTGAGCGCGCCTGTGGACGAACGGGGGCGCTATCTCGATGTGATCCTCGAGCAGACCCGGGCCGGGGCCCGCCTGGCCCGCACGCCGGAAGGGCTGGCTCAACGCTGGCTGCGCACGGCGCAGACCTTCCAGCAGCTGGGCGCGCTCGATCGGGCCATCCAGGCCTACGAGGAGGCGCTGCCGCTGGCCGACGACCAGGAGCCCCTCTGGCGGATACAATACCTGGCGGCCGTTGCCTACGCCGAATCCGGCAATAAGTCCCGGGCGGCCGAGCTGGCGGCCGCCTCCCTGGCCACCGCTCCCCCGGACGCCACGACGCCGATTCAACAATTTTTAGACACGCTCGCCGCCGGCAGCTGAGGCAGATTCCATGAATCTCGTGATCACCGTCTTCATCCTGGCCTTCGGCATCACCGCCTTCGGCACGCCCTGGATCCGGCGCACTGCCCTGGCCATTGGCTTTGTCGACCTCCCGGCCCAGCGCAAGCTGCACAAGGACCCGATGCCTCTTATGGGTGGGGTGGCGATTTTTGGCGGCGCGATCCTGGCCTTTCTCCTGATTTTCCTCGTCTTCCGTCTCTACACCCTGACCGGAGAGGTGCTCGGCATCCTGATCGCCATCACGATCATGGCTCTCTTAGGGCTGGTCGACGACCGGCGGGGCGGCATGAGTGCCACGGCCAAGCTGGCCGGCCAGCTCCTGGCCGTAGCCGTCCTGATTTATTTCGGCGTCCATGTCAAGCTGGCCTTTCCGCTCTGGCTGAACTACCTGATCACCTTCTTCTGGGTGGTCGGCATCAGCAACGCGGTGAATTTTCTCGACAATATGGACGGCGCCTGCGCCGGGGTCAGCGGCGTGGCGGCCGCCTTCATCCTGCTCATCGCCGCCATCAACCGCCAGGAGCTGGTCGCCGCCCTGGCGGCCGGCATTCTCGGAGCGACGATCGGTTTTCTCCGCTACAACTTCAACCCGGCCAAAATTTTCATGGGGGATGCCGGCTCGCTGTTCCTCGGCTTCCTGCTGTCAATCCTGGCCCTGCAGCTGCGCTTTCCGCTGAACAGCAGCTTCGTGACCTGGATGGTCCCCCTGTTTATTCTCGGCGTACCGCTCTTTGACCTTTCCCTGATCACCTTTGCCCGGCTGCGCCGGGGGGTCAACCCGTTTACGACGGCCGGCAAGGACCACACGAGCCACCGGCTGGTGGCGCTCGGCTTTACCCAGCGGGAAGCCGTGCTCCTGCTCTACCTCTTTGGCGGCGCCATGGGCCTTCTGGCCATTTTCATCACCCAGGCGGCCATTCTGGAAGGATACGTCATCGGCGGTGTCGTGGCCGTGATTTACCTGCTGGCGATCCTCTGGTTGGAGCGGCCCGACCGGCGGCCGGTCTGAATCGCCGTCCCCTGCCGCCGTTTCGTTCGCGTTGCGATAAAATAAGAATTGCGGCTTCCGGCCGGCTTTTTGCCTAAAATAGCGCCGCGCCGGCCGGGTAAACTGCCGAAAACAAACCAGACTCATTGATCCATGGTTGGAGAGAAAATGGCCAAACGCAAACAATCCAAAGGATACGCCAGCAAAAAAGCGGCCGCGGCTGCCAGGCAGCAGAATCGCGGACAGCGCCGCCGGGCAACTTTCATGTCCCTGATCATTCTCTTTATTGTCATGCCCCTCGTCGCCCTCGGCGTGACCTTTTTTCGCGGTGAAGACGCCCCCGAACCGGCAGCGAGCAGCGGCGACTGGCAGGTGATGGCCGCCGAACGGCCGCTGGCGGCCGACGAACCGGCCAGCCGGGTCGATTCTTTCAGCGCCCCGCCGGCGATGGCGATCGACACCACCCGCTCCTATCGGGCCGTGTTCGTTACCGAAAAGGGTGAGATGACCTTCGACCTCTTCGACGACCAGGCCCCGCTCACGGTCAACAATTTCGTCTTCCTGGTCAACCAGGGTTTCTACGACGGCACGACCTTCCACCGGGTGCTCGAAGATTTCATGGCCCAGGGCGGTGATCCGCTGGGAATTGGCACGGGCGGTCCCGGCTACCGCTTCGCCGACGAATTTGACCCCTCGCTCCGCTTCGATCGGGCCGGCCTGCTGGCCATGGCCAATTCCGGCCCGGGCACGAACGGCAGCCAGTTCTTCATTACATTCGGTCCGACCGAATGGCTCAACGACGCCCATACGATCTTCGGCGCGCTCGTCGAAGGGGAAGACGTCTTGAAAAGCATCCGCCTGCGCGCGCCGGAAAGTGATCCGCTGCCCGGCGACCGCATTGAACGCATTGATATTCTGGAAAAATAAGGAGTTTCTCGTGACTGAACACTTGATGGAAAGCGACCGGCCGCTGGCCGAAATGACCCCCGGCAAACGGACCGGCCACTACAACAAGCAGCCGGACAACATGCTGCAGCCGGATAAATCCTACGAGGCGATCTTTCGCACGGCCCGGGGCGACATGCGCTTCCAGCTCTACGCGCAGAATGCCCCCGTGACGGTCAACAATTTCGTCTTTCTGGCCACCCAGGGCTTCTACGACAACACGACATTTCACCGGGTCATCGGCAATTTCATGGCCCAGGGGGGTGACCCGTCCGGCAGCGGCCGGGGAGGGCCCGGCTATCAGTTTAAAGACGAGTTCGTGCCGCACCTCCGCTTTAGCAAGCGCGGGCTGCTGGCCATGGCCAACGCCGGACCCGGCACGAACGGCAGCCAATTTTTTATCACCCATGGGCCGACCCCCCACCTCAACAACCGCCACACGATTTTTGGCGAGCTGATTGAAGGGGATGAGGTGCTGGCCGCCATTCGGGAACGAGATCCGATGGGCGATCCACGGCCGGGGGATGAAATCGTCCGCATCGACATCGTCGAGAAGTAAACAGAAGATTCCTGAGGCTTGCCACCGCCCCCGCGGCTTGCTATACTGACATCAATCGCATAGCCAGAGACGTTGAATGGAAGGAGTAGGCGGCTGCCGCTGCAGTCCAGAGAGCAAGGGTCAGAGGCTGAAAACCCTGTCTGCCGTCCCCGCCGAAGGTCGTCCAGGAGTCGCCGATCTGAAATGAGAGAATCGTAGGATCGGCCGGGAAAGCCCGTTACAGCGACAGAGAGTCAGGAGGTCCGGTTGAATTTTGGCCGTCCTTCTGGAACTGAGGTGGTACCGCGTAAGAGACAGCGCTCTTGCGTCCTTAGGGATGCAGGGGCGTTTTTAATTGGGCCGCGGCCCAAACGGCTGGATTCCGGGGTAGCCCGGAACGGCTGAAATCTGTCGAGAGAGGAACAAAGCGGATGAGCATGCCAAAGACCTATGATTTTGCCAGCACCGAGGAACGGCTGTACCTCTGGTGGGAGAAAAACGGCTGGTTCAAGCCGGAATGCCGGCCGGCCGACGCCGAACCGTTCGTCATTTCGAGTCCCCCGCCCAACGTGACGGGTGAACTCCACATGGGGCACGCCATGTTCGTGGCGCTGGAAGATCTGATGATCCGCCACGCGCGTATGCGGGGCAAGGCGGCCCTCTGGGTGCCGGGGACCGATCACGCCGGCATCGCCACCCAGCTCCAGGTGGAGAAAATGCTGCGGGCCAGCGGCACTTCTCGCCAGGAAATCGGCCGGGAGGAATTTCTCGACGCCACCTGGGAGTGGAAAGATAAATACGGCGGCCGCATCGTGCGCCAGCTGCGCGGTCTGGGGGCTTCCTGCGATTGGGACCGCCAGCGCTTTACCATGGATGACGGCCTTTCCGAGGCCGTGCTCGAAGCCTTTGTGCGCCTCTACCGGATGGGGCTGATCTACCGCGGGGAGCGGCTGGTGAACTGGTCCCCCGGCCTGCAGACGGCCGTCTCCGACCTCGAAGTCGAATACAGTGATGAAGAGGCCCTCCTCTACTACTTCACCTATCCGATCGACGGTGGTGGCGGAATCCCGGTGGCCACGACCCGGCCGGAGACGATCCTCGGGGACACCGCCGTGGCTGTTCACCCCGAGGACGAGCGCTACGGCCAGTACATCGGCCGTATGGCTCGCGTGCCGATCCTGAACCGGGAAATTCCGGTCATCGCTGACGCCTACGTCGATCGCGAATTCGGCACCGGGGCGCTGAAAATTACCCCCGGCCATGATCACAATGACTTCGAAATCGGCCAGCGGCACGGTTTGCCCCTGGTGAACGTCATGAACAAAGACGCCACCATGAATGAGCAGGCCGGTCCCTACGCCGGACTGACCCGCGAGGACTGCCGCGGGCGGCTCTGGGCGGACATGGAGGCGGCCGGCCTGACGCTCAAAACTGAGCCCTACGTGCGCCAGACGCCGCGCAGCCAGCGTGGCGGTGAAATCATCGAGCCGCTCCTCAGCAAGCAGTGGTTCGTCGACGTTGAGCCGATGGCCAAAATGGCCCTCGAAGCGGTCCGCTCCGGCCGCATCCGCATTGTGCCCGAACGGTTCGGCAAAGTCTGGGAAAACTGGCTGACCCAAATTCGCCCCTGGTGCATCAGCCGCCAGCTCTGGTGGGGACACCGGATTCCCGTTTATTATGTCAACGGGGACGAGGCGCAGCTGGTCGTGGCCCGAACGGAAGAGGAGGCCTACGCCCTGGCCCGGCAGCGCTATGGCGAGGAGGTGGTCCTGGAGCAGGACCCGGATGTGCTCGACACCTGGTTCTCTTCGGCGCTCTGGCCGTTCAGCACGCTGGGCTGGCCCGCAGAGACGCCGGATCTCCGCCGCTATTTCCCGACGGACGTCCTCGAAACCGGCTATGACATTCTCTTCTTCTGGGTGGCGCGGATGGCCATGACGAGCCTGCTGTTCATGAATGATATTCCCTTCCACACGATCTACCTGCACGGGCTGGTCCGGGATGAGCACGGCCGGAAAATGAGCAAGACGCTCGGTAATGTGGTCGATCCGCTGGAAGTCGTGGCCGAATACGGCACCGACGCCCTGCGTTTCACCCTGCTGACCGGCGGCACCCCGGGCAACGACCTCAACCTGGCCCTCTCCAAAGTGGAAAGCAACCGGAATTTCGCCAACAAGATCTGGAATATCGCCCGCTTCGTCAGCCGCAGCATCGAGCGGGTGAGCCCGGCCGACCGGCCGGCCGGCCCGGATTACTCGACGGCCGACCAGTGGATCCTCGCGCGGCTGACCGAGACGGTTGCCAGCGTGAACCGGCTGTTCGACAGCTATCTCTACGGCGAGGCCGGCCGCCAGATCAACGACTTTCTCTGGGGCGATTTCGCCGACTGGTACGTCGAAACGGCCAAGGTGCAGCTGGGCGAAGGAGGCGGCCGCGCCTGGACAACCCTGTCGGTCCTTCGCTACGTGCTCGACCAGGCTCTCCGCCTCCTCCATCCTTACATCCCGTATGTGACCGAGGAGACCTGGCAGCAGCTGAAGGCGGCCTTTCAGGAGGCCGGCCTGGGGATCGCCCCCAACGAAGGGTGGGCGGAGGCGCTCATCATCGCCGACTGGCCCCGAACCACGGCGCTCGATCTGCCGGCCGCGGCCGACTTCGAGCTGCTGCGGGAACTGGTGCGGTCGATCCGCAACGCCCGCGCCGAATCCGGGGTGGTCCCCGGCCGCAAGATCTCGGCCATCATCGCCGGCCCCGGGGCCGATCGCCTGGCCCCCATGAAACCGGTCCTGGCTTTCCTGGCCGGCCTGGATGAAGAGCGGCTGACCTTTGCGGCCGGTGCCGCCGCCCCGGAGAACTGTCTCACCCTGAGCCTGGGGGAGGTCACCGGCTACCTCCCGCTGGCCGGCATGGTCGACCTCGACCAGGAGCGGGAGCGCCTGCGGGAAGAGCTGGCCGATACCAGCGCGCAGATCGAACGGGTGAGCGGCCTGCTCGCCGGCCCCTTCGCCCAGAAGGCGCCGCCGCCGGTGGTGCAGAAGGAGCGAGAACGGCTGGTCCGCCTCGAAGCGAGCCGGGATGAGCTGGCCGGCCGGCTGGCCGCGCTCGAAGCCTGAAAGGAGAGCCCCTGGCCGGTAAACTGCACGCGGCCGGGGGCTTTCTTGATTTCAGTCTAGCCTGCGCGGCGGATAAAATTCAAAGGGGGAGCCTGGTCGCGGGCACGGTCCAGCAGCTTCCGGGCGGCGACCAGCTCCTCGAAGGTCAGATGGCTCAAAGGGACGACCTGCGGGACGACAGGGAGGTCGAAGAGAAAAAAGATGGGGTTTGGGAGGGCGCCGTCATGAGCTCTCCGGCTCCCGGCATCGCTCGAAAGCCCGATCCAGCCGGCAGCGGCAGGTCCATTTTCGCGGCAGCGATCGAACTGCCTCTTCATTGGCCCCTGGTTTTCGGATCATTTCTGCGGGAAAGAGGGACCATCGTCCTGTTCATCTGGAGCTCGCCAGGATTGTTCGTGGCCCGGCGGGAAACTTGCTACAATCCATCGCGCAACCGAGTTGAGGAGAGAATGGAGACATGGATTCCCAGGCGGTAAAACCGACAAAAGTCACGGCCGATCGCACCCGGCGCGAGCTGATTATTTCCTGGGCGGACGGCCATACCAGCCACCTGCCGTTTGACGGGCTGCGGGTGGTCTGCCCGTGCGTCATGTGCCGGGGGGGGCACGCCCACATGGGGGGACCGCCCAACCCGTGCACGGTGCGGGATACGGTGGCAACTGATCTGCGTCTGGAGGAGGTGCAGGCGCTGGGGAGTTATGCCCTGCAGCTGATCTGGAGCGACGGCCATTCGACCGGTATTTACACCTGGCCGTTCCTGCGTCAGGCCGATCCGGTCAACTGCCCACCGGCCGGCTAGGGGTTGTCGAAATCCGGTTTATCGGGGTAGTCGATGTAGTCTTCCCCATGTTTGGTCAGGAAGTCCCGCAGGGGATCGCTGGCGCCATCGTCGACCAGGGTTCTGCGCGTTGCCCCCCCGATTTTTGGATCCTCCACCAGTCCCATTTCGTATAGATCTTCCATGATTTTCGACGCGCGGGGAAAACCGATGCGGAGCCGGCGCTGCAGCATCGAAGTGGAAATCGCATCGTATTTCTGGGCCAGGGCGACCGCCCGCTCGAGCAGGTCGTCCTTGTCCCCCAGGAAAGCCTGCCGCTCGATCAGGTTGTCCCAGGGCGCCGGCCCCCGCCGCTGTTCCGGCCATTTTTCCTGCCAGTAGCGCACCAGCCGGTCGATTTCATCATCGCTGACGAAACAGCCCTGCAGGCGCTGGGGGGTGCTGGCATCCGAAGACAGGAAGAGCATGTCACCGCGGCCGAGCAGGGTTTCCGCCCCGTTGCTGTCGAGAATGACCCGGGAATCGATGCCGGAGGCGACGGCGAAGGAAGCCCGCGAGGGGAAATTGGCTTTGATCAGGCCGGTGATAACATCGGTCGATGGCCGCTGTGTGGCGATGATCAGGTGAATACCGACTGCGCGGGCCATCTGGGCCAGCCGGCACAGGGCCCGTTCCAGCTCGGCCCCGTATTGGACCATGAGGTCGGCCAGCTCGTCGACGAGAGCCACAATCGTGGGGAGGGTTTTAACCCCCGGATGCCGGCGGATCTTTTTGTTGTAGGCCTCGATGTGGCGCGCCCCCATCTCTGAGAGCTTGCGATACCGGTCATCCATTTCCCCCATCAGCCAGCGCAGCACGCCGATCGCCCGTTCCCCGTCGGTCTCGACTTTTCCCAGCAGGTGCGGCAGGCCGTTGAAGCGAATCAGTTCCACCCGCTTGGGGTCGATCATGACCAGGTTGAGCGTCTCCGGCGTGTTGTTGAAAACGAGGCAGGCGACGATGGCATTGATAAAAACCGATTTGCCGGAGCCGGTCTGCCCGGCGACGAGCATGTGGGGCAGCTTCGCGATATCGGCGGCTACGGCCGCCCCGGAAACGTCGAGGCCGAGCGCCATCCCCAGGCCGGACTGGATTTTTTGAAATTCGGCTGATTCAATGACCGTGCCCAGGCGAACCGTGCTGATGGCGCTGTTGGGGACTTCCACGCCGACGATCCCCTGCCCGGGCACCGGCGCCTGGATGCGAATGCGGGGGGCGGCCAGGGCCAGGGCCATGTCCCGGTCGAGGGCGGCGATCCGGTTGACGCGCACTTTCGCCCGGTGCACGCTCCCATCGGGCATCTCCCGCTCGTCGTAACCTGGCACGACGGCAAACTGGGTAACGGAAGGTCCGATCAAGGGATCGGGCAGCACTTCGGCCGGAATATTAAATTCGTCGAGCGTCTTCTGGATGATCTGCCGCTTGGCTTCAATTTCATCGGCGGAGAGTTTCTGGATTCCCCCTTTCAGGAGCATGTCGACCGGGGGGAGCAGGGGGTGGCGCCGCTGAATTTCGACCGGCCCGACCGGGACCGGCCGGCGAACCGGCGGCCGGGGGGCGGTCGGTGGCGCTTCCCGCTTGATTTTTTCCATTTTGCGCCGGTCAATCACCGGCCGCGGCTCCGGCCGGTTCGCGGCACGCCCTGCGTCTTCCGGGGCGATTGACCGGGCCCAGCCGCGCAGCTGGGCCGCCAGCCGGCGCAGCACCCGCACGCTGTCGACCCAGCGCCAGCCGGTGATCAGGGCGATGGCGTACCAGAGGAGGGCCAGGTAGGCCAGGTAGGCGGCCGCGGTGCCGAAGAAGTAGTGGACCGGCTCCCCCAGCGCGTATCCCAGCCGCCCTCCTCCCTGGCCGAGCTGTGACTCAGGCAGGGTCGTGCCGGCCAGGAGATGGGTCAGGGGCAAAAAGGCGACCAGCGCCAGGGCCGACCCGATCCAGACGGCCGGCCGGGGGTGATAGGGGTGCTCCAGACGCCAGGTGGCGTTGTAGAGCCCCAGCAAAGCGATGAACAGCGCAGCCGGCAGAGAGACCCAGCCCAGCCAGATCCAGAGGAAGCTGCTCCAGGCGGCGACGGCCGTCGTGCGAATCAGCCCCAGCAGACCGAACAGCGAAATGGCCGCGACTAAAAAGACGAGGATGCCGCCGATTTCCCGCCCCCACGGCCGGAGCGCAGTGATCAGCTTTTCATCCCAGGTCGGCGGATTGGTCGGCCCGGCCGGTTCTCCCTTGCTGGATCGCCTGGTCATGAGAACAAGTGTACCAAAAATGAGGGGAACGGGGAACGGGG
>JBFFZG010000161.1:0-11115 GCA_041568735.1 Promineifilaceae bacterium (SeqCode) | reverse complement strand
CTGCCCATGACTCAAGGCGGAACTGAATGAAAATTCTCGTCACCGGCGCGGCCGGCTTTATCGGCAGCCACCTGGCGGAAAAACTGCTTCAGCGCGGCGATACGGTCGTCGGCCTGGACAATTTCAACGACTATTACAATCCGGTCATCAAGCGGGCCAACGCGGCTCATTTGGCCACTTTCGAGCAATTCGAGATGGTCGAAATGGATATCCGCGAGCGAGCGGCCGTTCTCGACCTCTTTGCCAACCAGCGCTTTGAGGCCGTGGCTCACCTGGCCGCCCTGGCCGGCGTGCGCAATGCCGTGCGGTATCCCGACCTCTACATCGAAGTCGACTACAACGGCACGCAAAACCTCATGGACGCCGCCCGCCACCACGGGGTTGGAAACTTCGTCTTCGCCTCGACCTCTTCGGTTTACGGGAACACGGAGCGGATCCCATTTGTCGAAAGCGACAGCTGCGACCGGCCGCTCCAGCCCTATGCGGCGGCCAAGCGGGCGGCGGAAATTCTGGGGCATGCCTACCACCATCTCTTCGGCCTGAATTTCACGGCCACCCGATTTTTTACCGTTTACGGACCGGCCGGCCGGCCGGATATGATGGCCTATCTGGTGGCAGACAGCATCCGCTATGGGAAAACTATCCCGCTTTACAATGGCGGCGACATGTACCGGGATTGGACCTTCATCGACGACATCACCGACGGCCTCGTGCTGGCGATCGACCGGCCGCTCGGCTACGAAATCATCAACCTGGGTCGCGGTGAGCCCACCCATCTCGTGGAATTCGTCAGCCTGATCGAGCGGGAGGCCGGTGGGAAAGCCCATCTCGTCGATCAGGAGATGCTGGCGGCCGATGTGCAGCGGACCTACGCCGATATTTCCCGCGCCCGGCGGCTTCTCGGCTATGAGCCGCGCGTCTCGGTCGCCGATGGGGTGCGCAAATTCTGGGCCTGGTACGCCGAGCACGGATAAAGTCACATGAATGAGCCTTCTGAATACCGCTACGTCGATCATCCGGCCGCCTGGGAGAAATGCCTCCGCGATTTGGAGGCTCAGGACCGGCTGGCCATCGATATCGAGTCGAACAGCATGTACGTCTTACACGAAGAGATCTGCCTGGTACAGATCTCGACTCCAGAGCAAGACTACATCATCGATCCGCTGTTGAATCTCAATCTCAGCCCCCTGGGGGAAATTCTGGCCGACCCGCAGATCGAAAAGATCTTTCACGCGGCCGAATACGATCTCATCCTGATGAACCGGCAGTTCGCCTGGGAGCTTAACAATCTGTTCGATACGATGTGGGCCGCCCGTATTCTCGGGTACAAAAAAATCGGCCTGGCCAATATGCTGGCCGAACTGTTCAACGTCAAGCTCGACAAGCGCTATCAGCGGGCAAATTGGGGAGAGCGGCCGCTGACCGCCAGTCAGCTCCGCTACGCCCAGATGGACACCCATTACCTCTTTCAGCTGCGAGATCAGCTGGCCAGGGAGCTGGATGAGGGCGGGTACTGGCCGGAAGCACGGGAGACATTTGAACAGCAGTCGACTGTCGAGCTGCCCGACGATCGCTTCGACCCGGATCGCTTCTGGACGATGAACGGGATTAACAAAATGCCGCCGCGCGCCCGGGCCATCGCCTATGCGCTCTACCTCTTCCGGTATGAACTCGCCGAAGAGCTGAACCGGCCGCTGTTTAAAATCATGGGAGAGGAGCTGCTGCTCCGCCTGGCCATTGAAGCCCCCCGGTCGATGGCCCACCTGGGTCAGATCCGCGGTGTCAGCAAATGGCTGCTCGGCCGGTACGGGCGGGAGCTGCTGCGTCGAATCGAGGCGGGGCGGCAGGGGCCCATCCCGAAAAAACCCCGGCCGCCGCGCCGGCCCCCCCAGGCAGCCCTCGAGCGGTACGATGCTCTCCAGCAGTGGCGCAAAGAGCGCGCTCAGGCCCGCGGAGTCGAATCCGATGTCATCCTCAGCCGAACGGCCCTCTGGGCGATCGCCGAGGCCAATCCAGAAAATCCGGTGGAACTCGGTTCCCTCAGCGAGATTATTGGCCCCTGGCGCACGGCCACCTACGGGCCTGAAATTCTCGAGATACTGAGAAACGGGGCCAACCGGTAATCCCGGCACCCACCGCCCAACGACAAGGAGAGAGACGATGCGGTTGACATTTCACGGGGCGGCGCGCACGGTCACCGGTTCCCAGCACCTGATCGAAGTCAACGGAATGAAAATCCTGCTGGACTGCGGCATCTACCAGGGAAAGCGGCAGGAGAGCTATGAGCGCAATCTGCACCTGCCGTTTAACGCGGCCGAAGTCGACGTTCTCGTCCTTTCCCATGCCCACATCGATCACAGCGGCAACATTCCCAATCTCGTAAAAAGCGGCTTTCGCGGCGATATCATCTGCACTTATGCCACGCGCGATCTCTGCAGCATCATGCTGCGGGACAGCGGCTATATTCAGGAGCAGGACATTGATTATGTCAACCGAAAGCGGCGCCGTGAGAACCTGCCGCCGGTCGAGCCGATCTACACCGTGGCCGACGCGGTCGAATCGCTCAAGAACTTCGTCGGCATTGGCTATCACCGGCCCTACCGGCTGGCGCCGGGCATCACGCTGACGTTTTACGACGCCGGACATATGCTGGGGTCGGCGATTGTGGCGCTGGATATCGAGGATCACCAGGCCGCGCGCGGCCGGCGGCTCGTCTTCAGCGGCGATCTGGGGCGGGCCAACCGGCCAATCCTGCAGGACCCCGAGTTCCTCCGCGAAGCCGATCTCCTGATCCTGGAGAGCACCTACGGCAGCCGCCTGCATCCGGCCGACGAACCGACCGAAGAAGCGCTGGCCTCCGTCGTCAACGGCACCGTCGCCCGTGAGGGCAAGGTCATCATTCCCGCCTTCGCCGTCGGCCGCACCCAGGAGCTGGTCTATTGTTTTTACCAGCTGATCCAGGCCGGCCGCATCCCGGAAATTCCGATATTCGTCGACAGCCCCCTGGCCATCAACGCCACGAGCATCTACCAGCTGCACCCGGAAGCCTACGACCGCGAGATGTCAACGCTTTTGCTCAACGGGCAGGATCCGTTCAGCATGGAAAAAATGCGCTACACGCGGGCCGTCGAGGAATCGAAAGCGCTCCGGCAGCTCAAAGGGCCGGCGATCATCATCAGTGCCAGCGGCATGGCGGAAAACGGCCGCATCCTCCACCACCTGCGCAATCACATCGAAAACCGGCGCAACACGATCCTCATCGTCGGCTGGCAGGCGCCGGACACGCTCGGCCGGCGGCTGGTCGAGAAGCATCCAGAAGTGCGCATTTTTGGGAAGCCCTATCGGGTGCGGGCCGAGGTGGTCGTCATGAACGGCTTCAGCGGCCACGCCGATCGGCAGGAGCTGCTGGACTGGGCCGGCCACCTGACCCCTCCGCCGGCGCACACCTTCCTCGTTCACGGGGAAGAAGAAGCCGCGACCGCCCTGGCCGAGGGGCTGGCCGGGATCGGCTTTCCGGATGTCCAGATCCCCTTCCGCGGACAGGGTTTTACTTTATAAACCTCTGCCCGCCACCGGTCTCCCTGGAACCAGGACTTCAGGCATAGGAATATTTACCTATTTTCAAACGACCTGGAAATCCCTAAAATGATGAGTGTAGTAAGGTTCATGAAGACACCCCGTTGACATGCAACCGATTTACTGCAAACGCCTGTCCATCATTTTCTGTCCTCCTTTTTTTCCTCTTCCTTCAAAAGGCCCCGCCATGCGGGGTCTTTTGATTTTACCTGGCGGCCGCCCTTACCCCGGTCTGCCCGAATCAGCCGCAGCCCCCCAACGGGTCTCTATATGACTACGCGAAAACGATTGGGTCGATGACCGGCCCGCACCCGTTCAGCTGCCGATTCCCGGATCAAGTATTCAAAAATCGAGGATCGATGCCGGCCACCTGCCCGTTCAACCATCTTCCCCCAGATAGCGCGTCCAGGTATCGAGGTCTTCATCGCTGACCCCCTCCTGTTTATCGATCGACGGCCGGCGGCCGGCTGATTTTTCCGCCGGAGGGGCGCTCTCTCCTCCGGCCGGCGCATCCCCTTCCGCAAACAGGGACAGCCACTCGGCCAGATCCGCCGCCGAGAGGCGGGCCAGCCCATTTTTCAGCTCCTCCGGGGTGAGGGGCCGCGGCGGTTTCTCCGGCGTTGGCCGCGGGGCGGCCGGGGAACGGGTCGGCAGCGTCGGGGGTGTCGGCGGCGGCTCCAGCCGCGGCGCTTTCTCGAAGAGATCGAGCCAGAGGGCGACTTCCTCCGCCGACAGCGCCGGCTCATCGGCCATCTCCGGATCGGCCGCCGCCGCCTCGGCCTCGGCCGGTGGCTTCGTGGGGGCGGCCAGCTCCTCCGCCAGCAGGCGGGCGAACTCTTCCGACAGAATATAGCCGACACGCGCCTGGCGCGCCGCCGCCAGAACCGCCTGGTCGCTCGTCACCAGGGTGTATTCCGGCGGGTTTTTCACCCCCCGCAGCTCCCGTTTCAGCAGGTCGTCCGCCGACTGCCCGACCCGGGAAAAGCGCACCCGGACCCGCGGCCCCGTCAGGAAACCCCCGGTTCCCCCGGCCGGGCCGGCGTCAAAAAACAGGCGAATCTGCCGCCGGGAATCGAGCCGCACCCAATCCGAAAGCCGGCGCACCAGCTGCTCTTCATCGTCGGGATCGGCCAGGTCGATATCCGGCAGCCGGCCGATCAAATTGTGCCCGTCGATCAAATAAATCATGGCTGCCCCAACCGGCTATTCCAGGCCGAAGACCTCGTTGATGTCCTCCACCGGGCCATTTTTGCCCCTGGCCGTCCGCCGCCCCTGCATCGCGGCGTAAAAATCGTCGTCGTAGCGGCGGGAGCGAACCGGAATCGGCATGCGCACCCCCCAGCCGAGCAGCAGGACCTCCTCTTTTTCCTGAAGCCGGGCCAGCATCCCGCGCAGCTGCTCCCGGCCGGACAGGCCGGATAAGACGGCGCGGATGTCGTCCTCGTCCCCCAGCCAGCCGGTCACCCGGGTGCCAAGCTGGGACATGATCTCGTCGTCGATGCCGGACGGCCGCTGGTCGACGACCAGCAGGGTCACGAAATATTTGCGCAGCTCGCGCGCGATGGTGCCGAAGGCCGTCTGATTCGCCAGCTGCGGATTGAGCAGCTTATGCGCCTCTTCGATGGCGATGACGAGCGGCCGCGGCCCACCGCTCCCGGCGGATTTCGATTTTTCCGTTTTATCGACCCAGTGCTGGCGGATGCGGCGGGTCAAAATATTGGAAACGAGCAGGTAATCCAGGTCGTTGTCGTACTCGCCGAATGAGAGGATGACGTGGCGGCCGTTTTCCAGCTTGTCGACAATCGAGCTGACGGCGTCCCCGCCCGCCCGCTCGACGACATACGGCCGGTCGGCGATCCGCTTCAACCGGCGGTGAAGCGCTTCGGCCGCCCGTTCATGGATGTTGCTGCCGCGCGCCCACTCGGCCAGCGAGCCGGGTGCCGGCACCGTTTTTCCGGATTCGGGATCGGTGATGGTGGCGCCGGGATCGAGCTTCATGAAGCGGGCAAACCAGTCGTCGCCAAAATCCCGCACCAGGGCGCTCAGAGTAATGGCGGCTGTGTCCGTCAGGTTGAGCGCCGATGCCAGCAGGTCGATATCCTCGGTGGAAAAATCTTTATAGGTCAGCTCCAGGGTGAAATCGGGGGTCAGCCCCCGCACCATCGCCCCCTTGCCGAGGGCCGCCACCTGCACCTGGCTGCCGAACAGGGAGCGCAGACCTTTGACCGGCCGGGTGTTGTCCGAATCGAGATCGTCGTAGGCATACTCGTTGTGCATGTCGAACACAAGAGCTCCGGCAATGCCTTCTTTCATCAGGCCGGCCAGAACCATCCGGGTCAGAAAGCTCTTGCCAGTGCCGGTCGCCCCGAAAATACCGCTGGAGCGTTTGACGAATTTGCGCAGGTCGAGCCGCACGGCATGCCCCTGTTCAATCGTCTGCCCGATCTCGAACATGCCGTCCCCTGCGCGGCCGAAAATATCGGCCACATCCCCCTCATCGGCCAGCCGCACCGCCATGTGGTGGGCCGGTACTGATTTGACCGGTCGCGGCCCGATCTCCCCGTCGAGCACCTGCTGCTGGTATTCGTTAAAGCCCACTTCCCCGGGTTCGGGTCCGCGGTCGAGCATGAGGGTGGTGTAGACAGTCAGGGTGGTGTAGAGGGTGCGGCCGAGCAGCACCTGCCGCACGGCCGGGTGGAGCCGGTCGTTCGATTCGTCGGCAAAGCGCGGGTCGGTCGCGCCGAGCTGAATGTCGGTCACCAACCCGTAAAAGCGCCAGCGGCCGCTGTCGCAGACCACAAAGCTTCCTTCCTGAACCTGGTCGGCCGGAACGGTAAGCCGCACACGCAGCCCTTCCTTTAAACCGCCGCCGACGACGTAGCCGATCTGAGTCTCTTCTTCCATCATAAAATCACAAAATAAATCCTGCGCCCTCAATCAGGCCAGGGTGGGGAGATCCGGCAGCGCTGCGCTGAGCGCTTCCAGGGTGGGAATCAGCAGGTCGTAGTTGGTGCGCAGCAGTTCGACCACCTCGCGCACGGCGGTCATCGCCCACAGCCGGTCCTCGCCCCGGCTTTCGTACACCTGGCGGATATGAGCCACGAGGAGCTGGTCGACGGGAACCCGGCCGGCCGGCGCCCGCAGGATGAGCCGAAAATAGCCGAGCTGATCGGAAAAGCGACGCAGTTCGCCCTCGTCGACCACCAGGTGGACCGGGTCGAGGTTGAGTGGCGGTCGGGGTGGGAACCCCTGCCGCAGGCTTCCCTCGACCAGGTAGCCGACTGTCAGCACGCTCATTTCCAGCGGCAGCATCCGGTTTTGCCGCTGATCTTCGATGACATTCGGGCGTGGATTTTCCGTCATCACCAGCCGTTGAATCAGCTGGTCGTCGTCAATATGGAAATCGTAAATCAGGCCGTAAATCGCTTCCTGGCCGTCGACTGGCTGCGCCCGCACCAGGGCGCCAAAGCTTGGCGCGGTCAGCTGGTTGACCCGGCAGCCAACGGCGAAGCCGGCGGTGTTGGACCGCAGAATGCGGCCGATTTCGGGGGAGTTGGATGGTGGAGACATAGAGAGATAATCGTGGATAGTTGAAAGTGAAACGGGAGACGAGATCGCGTCAGGGCTGGTCGAGGCGACGTTTGCCGCTGCGGACCCATTCCTTGCTGGTGAATTTGGCGGTTGGGGCCGCCGCCACGTCGTGGCGGTCCATCATGCGGGCGATGCGAAATTCGAGCTCCTGCTGGTCCTGCCGGCCAACGACGGCAATTTCGTCGGCGCGGGCCAGGATGTAGGGATAGCGCCCCAGGATCCGGCACTGGTCGAGCAGCAGGGCCTGAACCGCCTGTACGGCCGCCGGGTTTTCGCCCACCCAGCGCGGCAGATCGACCCGGGCGATGTTCGGGTGGCCGTCGTCGCCGGTGTTGAGATAAAAAAAGCACATTTCGTTGTACCGGCTGACCCCGGCAAAGCGCTCGTTGGCGTGAGAAAGATCGACAAAGACGGCGCTGCGTTCGCCCGGCGCCAGCAGCCGTTCGAACAGCTCGGCGTCGACCAGCCCATCCCATTCCCCCAGGTCGTCCGGGGTGTCCGGGTTGAAGTCCGGCATCAGCCCCCGCAGCAGCGTGATGACGGACGACTTGCCCGGCCGGTCGATCAGGCCGGCCAGCCAGCCGCCAGCCCGGCGAATCCGGTTCATGTTTTCCTGCCAGCTGCGGATGGCCTCCTCTTTAAATTTGGGACCGAGTTCGCCGATGGGGACATAGAGCAGCCGCTGATCCATGAGGGCCAGGAGCGGCACGTCGGGTTGTTTGACCCGCTCGGCCAGTTCGGCCAGCCGGCCGATTTCGGCCATGTCCCGTTCCACCGCCACGCCGGCGCCATCGCCGAAGCGCAGATTGTTCAATTCGTCCGGTTCGGGATAGCGCAGGACGGGAAAGGCCACCGGCTCGGGAGCGGTAGCCCGGCCGTGGTGAAAGATGATGGCCCCGATATTGATCAGGTAGTAGACGAAGGCAGCGTGCCGGTCCGGGACGATCTGCGAGCCATCGACCCCGATGAGGGTGGCCTCATCCGGCAGCTCCCCCGGCCGCACGGCCCGCGTTTCGTCGAGGGCGGCATCTGCGGCCAGTGGAAAGGCGGCTCCATTGAACGGACGAAATTGGGTCGCCTGGAGCACTGTCCGGCGCACATGAGTGACATACCGGTCGACGGCGGCGAAATCGGCGGCCCGCTCGCGCAGGAGGCGCTCGATTTGGTCGAGGCGCGTATCGCGCACAACCTGCCGTTCTCCGGCCAGCCGGGCCATGAGTTCGACCTCCCCCATCAGCTGTTCAAATTCCAGGGTCATGGCGGGAGTTTAGCACATATGGGCTATCGGGGGAAGCGGGTCAACCAGCGAAAAACGGAGTGGATTTGCCCGGAAAAATCGGTCCGGGTCAGCTTCCCCGGTCGAGATCCCAGGCCCTTAACTCGAACGGCGAGTTTTCGGGAGGCAGCCCTTCGTCGGTAGCCAGCACCGACTGCAGCATCATTTCGGCAAACTCGAAGAAAGAGCGCAGGTCGGCCACCCGGGCCATGTAGAATTCCGCCAGCTCCCGCTCTTCCGGTGAAAGCTCTTCCTCGGCCGCCCGCAGCTTATCCACGCTGTTGCCGAGCACCTGCAGGGCCAGCTGAACCTCACGCATTTCGCGGCCGCTGAGGACATTGCGGATGACCTGCCACATGTCCGACTCCGCCTCGTAGTATTTCTTGCGCTCCCCGCGCATCCAGACTTCCTTTACCATTCCCCAGCGCTCGATGGCCCGCATGTTCATGCTGACCGACCCCTTGCTGATTTTCAGGCTCTCAGCCAGGTCGTCGAGAGAGAGAGGCTCCGGGCTCATCAGCAGCGTGCCGTAAAGCCGGCCCATGACCTCGTTGAAGCCGAAAAATCGGGCCAGGCGGCCGATGCCGGCCACGGTGCTTTCGTTGACTGCTTTGAGATTTTTGTTCATTGAACCGCCATTATTGTACGTTCAATATATTTTGAACGCATGATAACAGAATTTTACCCGACTGACCAGCGAGCCGGATCCTGTTAAAATTTGGACTGGCGCTCCCGCCAATAATTTTCGCCCAGGAGAGATCATGACGACGTTTGAAACCATTGTCATCGGAAAAGGGCTGTTCGGCGCGGCGGCCGCCCGCTATCTCAGTCGGGATGGAACGGGCGTGGCCCTGATCGGCCCGGATGAGCCGGCCGATCCGGCCCATCACGACGGCGTCTTCGCCAGCCACTACGACGAAGGGCGGCTGACGCGGCAGATCGGCCAGGATGCCGTCTGGGCGGCGCTGGCCATCCGCGCGGTCAGCCGGTACGGAGAGATCGAAGAATTATCCGGGGTCCGCTTCCACTCTCCGGTCGGCAATCTGGTGGTCGACACGCCGGATGGCTTCCACAGCTACCGGCACGATCCGCTGCAGACCGCCGCCCAATTTCAGATCCCCCATACCTGCTACCCGCCGGGGGATCGCCGGTGGCGCGACCAGTTTCCCGACCTGTATTTTCCCGCGCACTACCAGGTCCTCCACGAGCCGGGACCGGCCGGCATGATCAACCCGCGCCGGCTGGTCCAGGCCCAGACCGAAATCGCCCGCCGGCAGGGAGCGATGATCGTGCCGGAGATGGTGACCGCTGTGGAGGAAGCGACCGGTGCGGTCATCGTCCACACGGCCGGTGGCGGTCGCCACCCGGCCGAACGGGTGCTGGTCGCCGCCGGCGCCTTTTCCAATTTCAACCGCCTGCTGCCCACCCCCCTGCCGCTTAAACTCAAGACCGAGACGATCATTCTGGCCGAGGTCGACCCCGACGAAGCCGGCCGGCTGGCCAACCTGCCGGTGATCATCTACCAGGTCGATGACCCGGAAATCGACGATATCTACATGACCCCCCCGCTGCGCTACCCGGATGGGCGATTTTATGTCAAATTGGGCTGCAACACGATCGCCGACACCTGGCCCGAAACCCTGGCCGAAGTCCAGCACTGGTTCCGCGCCGGGGACGGCGAGCGCTGCCGGCCGGCCATGGCGCGGGCGCTGCAGGCGATTTGTCCGGCCGTCTCCTTCCGCTCGATCCGCACCCACCGCTGCATCATCTGCTACACTCCCTCGGGCTATCCGATCATCGACCGGCTGAGAGACCGCCTGTTTGTGGCGATCGGCGGCAACGGCAGTGGGGCCAAAGGCTCCGACACGGTTGGCTGGCTGGCCGCCCTGACCGTTCGCGAATCCCCCTGGCCGGAGCCGTTTGACCCGGCGACTTTCCGCCTGGCCCGATCGCAAACTGGCTAAAGCGCCGGCGGACTTTTCAATCGACCAATTCGGCCGCGAAATTGGCCAGTGGTCCGCTGCCGCCGGCCAGCCGCCACCCACGGGCCTGCGCCAGTGCCCGGTGGGTAAATCGCTGCCCCCCGCGCACGGCCGCCTCCAGCGGCTCACCGCGGGCCAGGCGGGCGGCCACGGCCGCAGACAGCGTGTCTCCGCTGCCGCTCGTGTTCGGAGTATCCAGCCACTCCTGGGGAAGAAAGGTGACGGCTGCCCCGGCGCAGAACCAATCCCCCCACTGCCCGTTACGCGGAACCCCTTTCAGCAGCACCGGACGCGGCGGTCCCCCGGCCGGGAAACATCCGGCCAGCCTCTGGAGGAAGTCGGCCGGTTCCACGTCTGTCTCTGGGGGCAAATCGAGCAGGAGGCGCGCTTCGGCCAGGTTGGGGGTGAGCAGGGTGGCCAGCGGCCCGAGCCGCTCCCGGTAGGCTCGGACCACTTCGGCCGGGAACATCGGGCGCCCTCGCCCGTCGACCAGGACCGGATCAACCACCAGCGGGCGCGCAGGTGCCTGTTCGAGTCGGGCGGCCACCGCTTCAATCAGATCGACCCGACCCAGAAACCCGGTTTTCATCGCGTCAACCCGGTAATCAGCCAGGACGGCGTCCAGCTGACGGCCGACAAAATCGGGTGAGAGATACTCGGCCCCCAGCCATTGGCGGCTGTTCTGGGCCG
>JBFFZG010000160.1:0-11210 GCA_041568735.1 Promineifilaceae bacterium (SeqCode) | reverse complement strand
GGCGCTGCCGCCGGCCGAAATGTGGGCGCCGTAATTGGCCCGGCCGTCCCCACCGATCACGTGACCGGCCGCAAAGGAAACCGAGGCCCCGGCGGCGATGTTTCCAGGCGGTGGGAAGGCGTCGTCTGCCCCGCACACGCCGCCGCTGCAGTTCTCCGGATAGTTGAAAATCACCCACCAGACTGTCACGGCGTGGCCGGGAGTCAGCCCGGACGTCTGCACCTGCAGGGACGCCCCGCTGTCGGTCGTCACCAGCTGGGCGTGACTGCCCGAGATCGGCATGGGGTTGCCCATGTCGGTAATGTCATAGGCCATGGTCGTATAACGCTGCGCCGGGCCGGAGGCCAGGGCCACCGACTGCAGCGCCAAAATCAGCAGAAAAATGGTCAAACCGAAAGCAGCGATCATTCGCTTACGCATGTGATTTCTCCTCATGTCTAACTCGGGTTTCTTAAAAAATCCAGGGAAATCGGACACGTCAGCGCGTGAAGAGGTGGAAGCAACCTTCTCCAATCGTTATAATAGGAGATAAGGCCGTGGCCATGATTCCTGAAACCTTGCCCTGGGTGGGAATTGGGCCCGGCCCTTTTGCCTGTCACTGAGAAGAGCCTGTCGAGCCCTCCAATACGACGCGCTTTTCATTTCGTGAGGCTCATTTAGCTCATACGACTGCCATCACCTCCTCTGTAAATGGATTACCTCCGGAGGTCCGGAGACTATCCATATGTTGGGCCAGAGATCAGGGCGCCTGCCTGAATATCCCGGCCTGAACGTCGACACAGGTAAACTCTCCCGAAAATGGTGGGAAGTTATTACAGCCCACGCCCGGGGTGGTTATCTGCCCGTACACGATCTCGTCGATCGCCGGACCGTGATCGCGCAGGATAAAATGGGCTTCCGCTGTACGCGGATTGACCAGGCCGATGGAGAACGGTGGATTGTCTTCATCGGCCGTTACGTGTCCGGCAAAATAGGCCCGGCCGTTTGCGCCGATCACCAGCCCGTCCCCATAAAAAACCGTGGCGCCGGCGGCGGTGTTGCCCGGCGGTGGGAAGGCGTCGTCCGGCCCGCAGGCCCCGTCGGAACAGTTCTCCGGCTGGTTGAAAAACACCATCCAGAGCGTGACGGCGTGCCCCGGGGTAAGGCCCGAAGTGTGGACCTGGATCGTCGCCCCCTGGTCGTCTGTCGACAAATAGGCCCGGCTGCCGGCGATCGGGATAATGTTGCCGGGATCGCGGATGTCGTCAACCAGAATTGAATGCATTTCCCCGGCTGCGGATGTGTCTGCCAATTCGCCTGAAACCTCTCCGTTTATCTCGAGAGAAAGCGGGGGAACTTCTCTGGCTGCCGGGGGTATGGGTGTCCAGGCCGGTTCAGCCTGTGCCACCTGGGCGGCCGGTTCCGGGCAGGTTGGATCATCGGCCGTGATGTTGTAGAAGGCACGCTCCTCTGAGGATAAATCACGCGGCAGCTGGCTGCAGGCGAAGGTCATCGCATCGGCAAGCGTTGTTCGCCAGGCATAGACGTTTGCCCGATCGGCCGTGAACACCTGCCGGCCGTCAGCCGAAAAGCCGATCGTCAGCAGAGGAGATACATGGCCGATGTACTGATGAAGCAGCTCCCCGGTTTGGGCATCCCACAGCCTGGCCGTCTGGTCGGCGCTCCCGGTGAGCAGATACCGGCCATCAGGCGCGAAGGCGACCTGGGTTACCTGGTCAGTATGGCCGTTTAGGTGCTGTCGCAGCTGTCCGGTGGCCCCATCCCAAATAACGGCTGTCTGGTTACCGTGACCGGATGCCACTGTCTGATTGTCCGGGGCAAAGGCGACCGCTGTTACCGGCCCGTTCTGACCATCGAACCGGATCAGCTGCTCGCCGCTTTCTGCTGCCCAGAGGGTCAACACGCCGTCCTCACCACCGGTGACCATTTGCCGCCCATCGGGTGAGAAGGCGACGCTCCGCAAGGGACCGTTTTGACCGGTCAGCCGCCGTACTTCTCTGCCCGTAGCTGCTTCCCAGAGAATGGCCAGGCCGCCGTCCCCCCCGGTCAGGGCCAGGCGGCTGTCGGGTGAAAAGGCGACGCCTCGTACCTCTCCCTGATGGCCGAGAAGCGGAATGACTTCCTCTATGGACCGGGTGTTGATCAGGTACGCGGTTCCGTTGGCTCCGCCAACGAGGGCCTGGGAGCCGTCAGGAGAAAAGGCCAGGCTGCTGGCCGCATCAACCTGAAGTGAAATTTCCATGCCTGATTCTGAGCCCGATGCCGGCCATAACCGAAGGGCGCTTTCTCCCGTCAGGATGAGTTCCCTGTCCGGAGAAAGCGCGGCGGCCGTGAAGTTGCCGCTGTGTCCGCCTGACGGCCTGAGAATGATCTGCGGCTCCAGCAGCGGGTTGACGTCCCACAAGCGAACCGATCGATCCTCACTGGTGGTGGCGATGAGGCGCCCATCCGGCGAAAAATCGGCATAAACGGCACCTGTATGGCCCCTAATCTGCCGGATCTCCTGGCCGGAGGTGGTGTCCCACAGCCGTGCGGTCCGGTCCTGGCCGCTGGTGAGTACCATGAGGCCGTCGGAGGAAAAATTGGCTGTATACACTTCTTCCGTATGGCCGACAAGGCGGCGAATTTCCAACCCGCTTTCCACATCCCAGATACGCGCTGTCTGGTCGGCACTTCCGGTTAGCAGATAGCGGCCGTCAGGCGAAAAGTCGAGATGGCCAATCCAATTTGAATGGCCGATGAACTGCCGCAGTTCTGCCCCGCTGTTCACATCCCAGAGGCGCATAATCCGGTCCTCACCGGCGGAGGCCACATAGCGGCTGTCGGGAGAAAAGGAGCCGGTGAAAACGGGTTCGGTGTGCCCTTCAAAGCGACGCACCCTGTCTCCGGTGGCCAGCTCCCATAAATAAAGATCCGCGCCGCTGCCGGTCAGGGCATAGCGGCCATCCGGCGAGAAGTCAACCGCCGTGGCCCCACTGTCGTGATTAAACCGCTGCAGCTCGGCGCCGGTTTCCAGATCAAAGAGGCGAGCCGTCCCATCGATCCCGCTGCTCAGGGCGGTCCGGCCGTCGGAGGAGATTCTGACGCGCCAGATTGGACCGCTGTGTCCGGACAACACGCGCAGCGTTGCGCCGCTCTGTGTTTGCCAGAGGCGGAGGGTCCCATCATGACCGGCGGTTAAAAATGCGCGGCCATCCGGCATAAATTGAATATTATTGACCGTATCGGTATGCCCCAGGTACTGCTGGCGTGAAACGCCCCGTCGGAGTGCATTCATCAGGGCCCCATCGGCTTCCGGCGAATAGCCGAGAGCCAGGCTGCGCAGCGCCAACAGGGCCGGCAGTTCGCCCCCTTCTCCCCGGTCGAGGGCGTTCTGCGCCTGGGCCGCCAGCCGGATTCGCTCCGCCTCGAGGAAACTGGCCTGCGAGATGGCCCGCTGATTGTTGGCCAGCCAGCCCAACCCGAGGGCCAGGAAAAGCACCAGGGCCAGCCCGATCGCCAGCCGGCGGAGGCGGCCGGCGGCCCGGCTTTGTTCTTCGGCGCGCCGGGCCTGCTCGGCGGCGAGCCGGCGGGCGGTTTCCAGTTCGCGCTGGCGGCGATTCTCTTCTTCCGCCTGCCGCTGCCGGCGCGCTTCCAGGCTGGCATAGAGGTAGAATTTTTCCTGGCGGGTCAGGGCGATGTCGCTCCGCTCGGTCCAATCTTCATATTGGATCAGGCGTGTTCCGGACATGAGAAGACCGGGGTCCTGGCCGGCCGCACGCCAGTCGCGGGCCTGCTGGGCGAGCAGGCGCTGCCGGCGGATCTCACCCCGACTGTCGCCGAGCCAGCGCCGCAGCCGCTCCCAGGCGTCTAGCAGCGCCTCGTGAGCGACCTCGACCGTCGGCTCGCGGGAGGCCGGATCGTGGTCGAAGGTCAGCAGGCGGTAGCTCCCAAAGCGATCGATGACCAGATCGACACCGGTCTCTTCCGGTGCCTCGGCCAGTTGAATGGCTCTCAGCTCGCTGCGCAGAACGCGGCGGCGTGTATCCGCCCCATCTTCTCCCGGTTGGACCAGGCGTAGGAAGAGCTGCCGGGCGACCAGGCGAGCCTCGGGTGACAGATGCTCATAAATCTGCTCGGCTCGGCGGGCGAGCGCCCCCCGTACGCCGCCGCTTTCGCGGTAGGCGGCCAGCGTCAGTTTCCCATCCTGGCGCTGATCAAACAGTTCCGTCAGGGCGTACTGCAGGAGCGGCAGCGCGCCCAGCTGGCTGCCGTCGTCGTGGATAATCGACGCGGTCAGCTCTGGCTCGACGGCCAGCCCCAGCCGCTGGACTGGCCGCGTGATCGCCTCCTCCAGCTCATCGGGCGTCAGCGGCAGCACGAAAACCGATCGCTGGCGCACCAGTTCGCCGAAGTCGATGTAGTGCAGCGGCCGGTCGATAAAATCGGCCCGCAGAGTGATGATGAGCCGCAGCCTGCTGTCCGACGAGAGCACGGCTGTGACCAGACTCTCCAGGAATCGGGTCCGGGTGTCTTCTTCTTCGACCAGAAGAAACAGCTCTTCAAACTGGTCGACGACCAGCACCAGGTCGGTATGCTCATCGTCCGGCAGCAGCGCGGCGGCAGCCTCCAGGAGCCCCGTATGGCTGGTCCGCAGCCGGTCGAGCAGCTCGCCGGGGGTATGGATGGCCACCCGCAGGAGGGCTCGCTCCAGTTCGCGGAAGGGGTCGCTGCCCGGTACCATGTCAGTGATGAACCAGTGTTCGGATCCGGGCAGTCCTCCCCGGCGCAGGGCCGGCAGCAGGCCGGCCCGCACCACGGAGGATTTACCGCTGCCGCTGGGGCCGACGACGGTCAGGAAGCGGGCCAGGTCGTTCTCCTCTCCCAGGTGGCCAAGCAGGTCCTGAATCAGGGTTTCGCGACCGTAGAAATCGGCGGCGTCGGCTTCCGCGAAAGGGCGCAGACCTTTAAACGGATTTTCTACCGGCTCCACCAGGGGGACGCGCGGCTGCCGCAGCATGATCGGGGTCAGCGTCTGCCGGTAAGCGGTGATCACCGCGGATACATCGGGAAAACGGGCCAGTGGTTCCTTGGCTGTGGCCCGCCTGATGACGCCGTCCAGGCCAGGGGGGAATCCGTTGCGGCCGTTGCCCAGCGGGGGCACCTCCTGGTTCAGCTGCTGGTCGATGTAATCGCCCACGAGCGGACCGCCAAATGGCTTGTGGCCGGTCAGCAGCTCATAGAGGACCAGCCCCAGGCTGTAGATGTCCGTCTGCGGCCGAAGGGGGTCGGCAAGGATCTGCTCGGGGGCGGCATAGTAGGGGGACCAGACCAGACCGCTCTCATCGGTGTCCCCCGTGGCCTGCCGGATGTTTTTGGCGATCCCGAAATCGCCGATGTAGGCGTTGTCTTCCTCGTCGAGCAGGATGTTGGCCGGCTTGATATCCCGATGGACGATGCCGGCCTTATGGGCGGTCTGCAGGGCCGCCCCGACCTGCTCTAAGATGGCGCCGACTTTCTCCAGGCCAAGCGGCCCGCCATTTTCGAGCCTGTCCTTGAGGCTGCCTCCCTTGAGGTAGCGCATGATCAGGCTGGCAATATTCGGTTCGCGCCAGAAGTCATAGAGGGGAATGATGTGGGGGTGTTCGAGGGAGGCCACCAGGCGGGCTTCCGATTCAAAACGGCGAATAAAATCGGGGTGGTTGGCGAAGCGGGGTAAAACGATTTTGACGGCGACATGGCGGTTCATCGAGGGTTGTAACGCCCGGTAGACAACGCCAAATCCCCCTTTACCGATTCGTTCGCCCAGCTGGTAGCCGCGGATGGCCCGGCCGCTGAGGTCGCCGGCCCCGATTTCGCTCAGCGATGGTGGGGGGTTCGGCAGCGGGGCGATTGGTTTTTCCAGGCGGGCCAGGCGGACAAACGCCTTCAATTCCTCCCGAGGAATACCAAGGGACTCAGCAAGCCGCTGCGCGATCTGAACCGATGGTCGGATATCGTCCGCTTCAATCTTGCGAACGGTAATCGTGGCACAGCCTGCTCGCCGCGCAAGTTCCGCCTGAGTCAGCCCCAGACGATGCCGGCGGCTGCGGACAATGTTGCCAAAGGATGAATGCTCCATTTCTTTTCCGTTGCGTCTTCTCTCTTGACCCGCCAACGATGCGGATTTCAACTGTTGGCATCCCTCTGCCAGGTTCAGTATAAGGGAAATTAAAACAGCGATTCAAGGTGAAATGGTGATCTTTATCGGTTTTTTATCGGTGTTGGACCGCTCCTTACACTCACATCGGCCGATTACCGGCGTCATTATTGATTCAGATAGGCAGGTTTCTAAAATAAATCCCCGGCAGTGGCGGAGGGTCGGGAATGATTCGAATCTTGGCTCATTCAAACGATAAACTGAGATTCATATTGCAGCCAGCTCCGATCGCGCGAGAGATCGACCTGGCAGGCATGTGGCTGATTCCCAGCCCGCCGCGGCTGCAGCCTATGATAAAATCCGATGGGACCAGAAGCTCTCCACCACGAAGGGAGCTTCTGGGGTGCGACAGGTGGTGATTCACCCGGGACCTCGAAAGCCCTGCGAGCCCCACTTTCGGCCACGGGTCATTTTCTGCCTGGCGGCGGGCAAACACGGATCGAGCCAGCAGGAAACCGGGTGGATGCCTTTTTGGGAAAATGACATTGTGACCCATCCGAAATCACAGGTTCCGCAAGTTGAGCAGGTGGCTGCCTGGCTCCAGGCCAAGTTTGGCGGTGCGGTTGAGGATCTGGCGCCCCTCTCCGGCGGTTTCTGGTCGTCCGCATTTACTTTTCGCGTCGGATTGGATGAATTCGTGCTGCGCCTCAGCGAACTGTCCGAAGGGTTCACCATCGACGCCGCCGCCATGCGTTTTATCGGCCCCAACCTGCCGATCCCCGAGGTGCTCGAAACAGGCGAGGCACTCGGCCTTCCCTATGCCATCTCCCGGCGTCATGTCGGCCGGTTCGTCGAGACCACGGAGGCCGATGAAGGCAGGGCGGTCGGGGAGGCGCTGGCCTCCCTGCTGGCTGCCCTGCGGGCCGTGCCCGGCAACGACGACGAAGGGGTCTTCTGGTACGATTCCGCGGACTCCGGCATGACCTGGCACGGCTGGCTGCGGGCCGGCCTGATTGACAACCCCAAATCCCGTGTCAGCGGCTGGCGCGGCCTGCTGGCAGCCGATCCCCGCGTCGATCGCCTGTTTGCCGCCTGCGAGCAGCGCATTGAGCAGCTGCTGCCGGCCTGCCCGGAACGCCGCGATCTCGTCCACGGCGACCTGCTCCATCAAAATGTGCTGGTCTCGGAGGACGCCTCCACGGTAACCGCGATCTTCTCGTGGAAGTGTTCGGTGCGCGGCGATTTTCTCTTCGATGTGGCCTGGTGCACCTTCTGGGGAGACTGGCATCCGGGAATCGCGGCGGCCGGCCTCTGGCAGCGTACGCTGGCGGCGCCGGACCTGGTCGAAGCCGATCTCGTCGATGCCTCGCTGCGCCACCACTGCTACGAACTCCAGATTGCCGCCTCTCATTTCGGCTGGAATGCCTGGACCGGCGATCTGAAGGAACTCCAGGCCGTCGCCGACGCGGCCGAACGTGTGCTCAGCAGGGGGCCGCTGCCCGACAATCGCCGGCAAACGTGATCTGCCCCGGGAACCCTTTCCCGGCCGCCATCCCGGTGATCAGGGAAAGGTCTAATCGCTATGTTTCGCGGGCATGGAAACGGGGCTCCCTTTCTTCCTTCCCGGTCGGCAAGAATTAGAAAAAATAAAAAAAGGCCTCGATATTTTCGAGGCCTTTTTCTTATTTTGAGTGAGAGAGGCGGCTGTTTCGTCAGGCGCGCCGCCTCTCGTGATGGTTAGATCAGGCTGTGACCGGTTGGAGACCGAACCGAGCCGCCACTTCCGGCGTGATCAGGCCGTGCAGCGCGTAGCCAAGGCCGGCGACCACGATCCCGAGCAGGGTGAAGGCGATGCCGAGCAGGATGGCCCCGTAGGAGGTGCCGAGCGCCATGGCGGACAGGCTGAGCGAGGTGACCAGACCGGCGGCGGTCAGCTGGGTGTCGCGAACCCGGTTGGGAACCGGGTTGCCGGCGTCATCTTTCAGTGCCAGTTCCGGGTTGCTCGTACCGGCCGGATCACCGCTCTCGACGGCGAAGCGACCCATCTCGGCGTAGGACAGACCATTGGATCTGGCCGCCGCGTGCGTTTGAATGATAGCCGCCATGCTGAGCGCAGTGGGGATGCTGTTCACCTGGACGCCAGGAATCGAGGCATCATCCGGGGTAGTGATGTTCTGGACAGCTAACTGCTCGCTGACGAACGAATTGATGTAGACACCGGTACCGATGGTGAGCAAACCGGCAAGCGCAAAGACAATACCGGTGAGGATAACGAGTTTGGGGAAAAGTTTGACCTTGTTCATGACATTCTCCTGAAAAAAATTTTGTGATTTTGGAAAATCACGGTTTATCTTGTAACAGTGCGAATCATACCGGGTTTGAAGGGTGGTGAGCAGTTGCAAATGTCATATGATTATCAGGTATTTCACCGCTGAAATGTGACAAAGATCAGTGTCCGGGATGACTTCCCGTGTGTCTGATTTTGGGCCGGGCGATCCGCCATAAGATCAATTTCCCGGTTCAATTGTGGTCTAAACTGCCCGAGCGGATCCCAATCACCATTGGGCCGGGCACTTGAAATCCCAGAAGTAGATCCATTTAACGGAAGCAGCTCTTTCAGGGAGCATCGACCCGTGGCTTTTTAGCAGCAATTCCTCTATGTTCTAGAAACCAGACGGCCTTCCACGACGGCATCGCTCGCCGGTCTCATCTCCCAATTCGCCACCTTCATCCTGGCATCGGCCGTTTCCATTCCGCTCTGGCCTCTCTTTGGACTCGGCTGGGCCATCTGGGGACGGCCGGCCAATGTCGTGCGCCTCGACCAGGTCCTCCGCTAACTGAAGTTAACCTGGAGGATCCGGCCGCCGGCGCCGGCCATCACCCTGCTGGCTCGCGGCACAATCACCCTGGCGAGTGTCCAGAAGGGGGTATCCGCGCCCAAGAAAGGAACCGCCTGGTGGCTGGATGAATGGATTTACGGCCGGGCCTTCGACACAGCCCCGGTTGCGGCGCCATTGTTCATCGTCAGCGCCGCTCGCAGCGGCAGCACCCAGATCGTCCGCTACCTGGGGGAAGACCCGGCGCTGATCGCACCCACTATCCTTCAATGCAGGTTTCCCTACCTCTGATTGTGGCGGCTGGCGCCGCCCACGATCGGCTGATTTCTCACACCCGAAACAGTGCCGGCCGGGATCAGGCGGAGATTGACCATTACTGGAAAGGACCTTCCACGCTTTTCGAAGCCGAGCAGTGCGGGTGGCTGAACGACCGGTTCGGCGTCAGCTGGCAGATCCTTCGGAAAATAGGGAAGAACCCAGGGGCCGCATCCCGGAGAAGGCTACCCCGATCATGTTCCAAATGCAGAAGCTCGACCTCGCCATCCTGGAAGCCGGTGATTGACGGCCGGGCGCTGTCCGGCTGGGAAGACACCATTTGCCTGCACCACCCTTTCCGCGGATCGCCGTGGGGCAGGGGGACGATCGTCCACGTGGCCATCCGGAGGCTCCCGGTTCCCACCATTTTGGCCCGCAGCCGGCTACCTTGAAATGAATGAATAAATCAAAGAAACCTATGCTATACTAAAATTTCCCTCGTCATTTTAGGGAATATAGGAACCCCCTGAAATTTCTTCTGGGAACTGCATGCCCAACCAGGGGTCTTCCATTTCCAATCTGGAGGAAGATCATGAAAACTCGATTTACTGCTGCGGCAGGCATGGTTCTGCTCATCCTGATGCTGGCCGTCCCCGCGTTTGCCAGCCCCCCCGTCGCCGGCAATGGATTTTTCTTTCCCATTTCGGAACCCGTAGTGACCGATTTGCGCACGGCGAACGGCAATTCATTCATCACCCAAACGGTTGTTTACCAGCTCGTTGGGGTCACGAACGGGATCTACACACAGGTGGAGAGAGTAAAGGTCGAGGCGAACGGACAGGCGTTGGTCCAGGCATCCGGTGTCTGCAATCCTTGTACGATCGAAGGGCGATCCGGAATCGTGTACTTTCGGGTGATCGGCCACAAGGATAACATCGGACAGGTAATCGTGATCGGTGGCATGGGAGACCTGGCCAATCTCCGCGGCCAGGGGACATTCGATGGGAACACCGGGAGCTACGTCCTGAACCTCCACTTTGACTAGACGATCGATGCCGGCGGGGGAGCCAATGCCCGCCAGTTTGGCGGCCTTAAACTGGGATCTAAATGCGAGGGAAGGCCTGCAGATGGTTCAGTGGCTGCAGGCCAATTTATTTTTGAGAAGTGGCGTTTTCCACCCGTTTTCTGAATCAGAACTGGAGTAGAACGGCCAGGTCCCCTGTTCCATTACTGTTATTCCCTGCAGGCATCTAAAAACGAATGAGGTTACTTCCATATATTTCAAGGAGGAATCGCAATGAATATCGCGTTATGGGTTGTTCAGGCGATTCTCGCCATCACATTCCTTCTCTGGGGCACCATGCTGGTTCTTCGCCCAACAGATACCAGCCATGGGAACTGGCAGGTCAATTTTACGGTGGGCCAGCGCCGATTGTTTGGCCTGCTGCTCCTCCTGGGGGGGCTCGGACTGGTTCTGCCGGCCGCCACCAGGATCCTGACCTGGCTGACCCCCCTGGCGGCGATTGGGCTCGTGATTTTCATGGGAGGTGTCGTCGCCGCCCAGCTCATTCGCCGTTGGGATGACAGAAACGCGGTAATTTTATTCGTCGTGGTTTTCCTGCTGTCCGCATTTGTGGCCTACGGCCGCTATCTGTTGGTGCCGATTCCTTGAGCGAGGCGGAGGTCGGAACTCATCTGGAGTCGTAAATCTGGGCTCGAGGGTGGTTGTCCAGCTGGACGTCCTTTTCATGAACCCGATTGGATCCAGTTTCAGTAATTCATGAAGGCCGGCTAACCGGTTCGCGGTTGCCTGACTCCGAAAAGGGCTGGATTAATCCAAGTCCCGGAGAGCCGTTAGGCTGGTGTATAATGCACCAAGAGGGAGCAGAATTTCAGTGGTTGATACCCTGCTCTACTGCATCGTGGGCAGTCGGATGGAACCAGCACAATGGGCCAACTGACCATATCTCTTTTGGGGCCATTTTCTGCTACGTTTGGGG
>JBFFZG010000159.1:0-11328 GCA_041568735.1 Promineifilaceae bacterium (SeqCode) | reverse complement strand
TCAGCTCCGGCTCGCGCATCGGGCTGGGAGTGCCGCTGATGTAGCGGACCGGCCGGACGCAGGCATACAGGTCGAGCACCTGCCGCAGCGCCACGTTCAGGCTGCGGAATCCCCCGCCGACCGGTGTGGTCAGCGGTCCTTTGATGCCGACGAGATATTCCTTCAGAACGTCGAGCGTTTCCTCAGGGAAGTAGTTGCCGTCGTACAGGGCGGCCGCTTTTTCCCCGCAGTAAATCTCCATCCAGGCGACCTTGCGGCGGCCGCCGTAGGCTCTGGCGATCGCCCCATTCCAGACCGTCAGGGCGGCCGGGGTGATGTCAACCCCGATGCCGTCACCTTCGATATAGGCCAGGATGGGATGATCCGGCACGTTCAGGCGGCCGTTTTCCATGGTTATTTTTTCGCCGGCCGTCGGCACGGCAATGTGCTGGTAGCTCATGAAAAGGATCTCCTTATCGGGTAAAAGGGGGCTTTTCCGGCGCCTCAAGACAGCGACTATCCGGCGCGTCCCTCGAGTTGGTTTTAGCCGAAACAGGGGATTTCGATGCATTCGGCCGCCGTCCGCAGCGGTGCGGCAGCCAGCGCTCGCCACCGGGTTTCCCCCGAAAATATTTCTGGTGTGTCATTATAGCCGAGAACTTGGGGATCGGGAACATGAACAAAAGATTATACCTCCCTGACAGAATCAGCCGGGCGACTATAATTCCAGTTATAGAACATTTGTTTAGAAGATTGGGGCCTGACGCCACACGCCCGCCTCCGCCTGGATCGGGGGTGTGGGCCGAGGCTCCCCGGGAAGAAATGCGCTTGTCGAACGTCCATTCGCATTCCAATCTGCGCCGGAGCCGGCTCATCCTGACCCTTCTATTCGCCTTCCTCTTCATCCTTTCGGCCTGCCGGCCGGCGGAAGAGCCGGACCCGATCCCGATGCCGACGATCGTGTCCGAAGTGCTGACCGCCGTTGCCACCAACAACCCGCCCGCCACGGCCACCGTCCTCCCCACCGCGACCGCCCTCCCCACAGAAACGGCCGTCTCCCCCACCGCGACCGCCTCGCCGAGCCCCACCGAAACCAGCACGCCTGAACCGCAGCCGACCGATACGATGGCGCCGCCAACCCCGTCCATGCTGCTCGGCAGCGATCTGGCCATCGTGCCGAATCGCGTCCACATCTACCCGGCCCCCCAGCTCGTCGATGGCGACGTGGCCACCTTCCATTTCGTGGTGAGAGTGCCGGGCGAAGTCAACCCCGATCACGTCGTCAGTCGGCTGGTGATCAACGGCCAGGTCCTCCAGGAAAAGCGGGGGCTGCCCGCGCGCAACTTCGGGGGAGAGATTTCGGGTGTCTTCGAGTGGGCCTGGAACACGACGGGTCAAACCGGTGTCCATCAGATCGAGCTCATCCTCGATCCCGACGATCTGATCCAGGTCGGGGATGAAAATCCGGACAACAACCGGTACGCCGCGGCGGTGGCCGTCCGGCCGCTGACCAGTCTGCCAACTGTCCAGCAGAACGCCAGCTGGATCACCCGGGAAAGCCAATACGCCACCCTCCACGCCGTCAGCGGAACGGCCGCCGCCCGGGACCTGGCTGCGCTGGCCGCCCTCACCGATGAAGCGATCGCCACGGCAGCGGCCAATCTCGCGGAGGAGCCCCGGCGAAAATTCGATTTCTACTTCGTCGACCGGGTGATCGGCCAGGGCGGCTATGCGCTCGGCGGCTCGGTCATCTCTTACCTCGACCGGAACTATGCCGGTGGTGATCTGCGCGAGGTCCTTATCCACGAGACGGTGCACCTCCTCGACCAGCAGTTCGCCGGCCGCAGCCGCCTCCCCTTTCTTTCAGAAGGGGTGGCCGTCTGGGCGGCCGGCGGCCACTACAAACCCGAAGATCTCCAGGCCCGTGCCCGGGCGCTGCGGGACAGCGGCCTCTATTTGCCCCTGGCCGGCCTGATCGACGATTTTTACCCGGTCCAGCACGAGATCGGCTACCTGGAGGCCGGGGCGCTGATCGACTACCTGGTGACCCGCTTCGGCTGGCCGGCGGTGAAGGCGTTTTACATGGATGTGCAGACGGCCGGCTATGCCACCCCCTCGGCCGCGGTGGACGCCGGTTTCCAGGCTCATTTCGGCCGCTCGCTGCGTCAGATCGAAGGGGAATGGCTTCTCTTCCTCGACGCCCTGCCCTTCGACCGCGCGGCGCTGATCGATTTCAACACGACCATCCGCTTCTACAACATCATGCGCCACTACCAGCTTGCCTACGATCCGACCGCTAATTTCCGGATCGCCTGGCTGCCCGCCCCCACCGAATTATTAAATCGGGGGCTGACGGCCGATGTCAGCCGCCACCCCACGGAAGAAATAAACATCATTCTGGAGACGATGCTGACCGAGGCCGACCAGGCCTTCCGCGCCGGCGACTACCCCGGCGGGGAAGCGATCCTTGCCAGCGTCGACCGGGTCATCACCACCGGGACGTTTTCCGACCCGCTGTCCCAGACCTACCGGGACATCATCCATCAGGCGACAGAATGGGGGTTCGAGGTGCACCGTCTCAAGCTGGAGGGGAACCGGGCCACGGCCCAGGTGACCAACCCGTACTCGCCGGCCCTCTTCGCCGTCGATTTTGCCCGGGGGGACGGCGGCTGGACACTGCTTCGCTGACGGCCGCGCCGGCTATTTGACGATGCGGTCGACAGGGCCCCCGGCCAGCTCGAGCAGGTGGGCGGTCACCAGCTCGAGGGTTCGGTCGAGCCGGCCGCTGCCGCAGTAGATGCGGGGCCGGGTCGGCACCGCCTGATCGAAGCAGATCCGCTCGACAGCCGGGGCCAGGGGCAGGGGGAAAACGCCGCCGGCCGGAACACCGAGCAGCATCTCTACTTCCGCTTCGGACAGCGGATGGAGCGCCCGCCGGTTGATGCCGAGCAGGGCGGCCAGGCGGGCATAGTCAATGCGGTCCAGCGGGCGGGCCACGGCCAGGATCACGCCCCCTTCGTTCTGGCGGAAGGCCACGGTTTTAACGAGGTAGTCGAGCGACAGCGGCCATTTTTCCCGGGCCTCCTCCACCGTCTGGATCGGCTCATGCGCGTGCATGACAAAGGGGATGGCGCGGGCCTGGAGATATTCGACGAGCGCTTCGTACATGCCGGGCATGGTGTAATTATCATTTTTCACGCCCACCGGGCAAGCGGGAGCGGCCGGCCGTTAGAAGGTGGTCTCAGACGCTTGCCAGCGGCGCCGTTATCGTAGACACTGAGAAAGGCCCGAAGTATAATCGGTCGGCGGAAATTGGTGACTGGCGATTGAAGACCCCCTCTTCAATCTCAAGCCTCCAATCCCCGGCACACACAGGTTGATGGAGATCAAACCCAGTTATGGCCCATAAAGCGGTATTTCCCTTCACGGCAATTGTTGGACAGGAGCGGATGATCCGCGCCCTGATCCTGAACGCGGTCAACCCGCAGATCGGCGGTGTGCTGATCCGCGGCGAGCGCGGCACGGCCAAGTCGACCGCCTCGCGCGCGCTGGCGGCCGTCCTGCCGGAAGGGACCTCCTTTATTAACCTGCCGGTCAGTGCCACCGAGGATCGTGTTGTCGGCACCCTCGACATCGAAAAGGCGATCCAGAAAGGAGAAAAGCATTTCGAGCCGGGGATCCTCTACTCAGCCCACAATGGCATCCTCTACGTCGACGAGGTCAACCTGCTCGACGACCACGTGGTCGACCTGCTGCTGGACGCGGCCGCCATGGGGGTCAACATCGTCGAGCGGGAGGGGATCAGCTACAGCCACCCGGCCCGCTTCATTTTGATCGGGACGATGAACCCGGAAGAGGGAGATCTGCGGCCGCAGCTCCTCGACCGCTTCGCCTTTTCCGTGCAGATCGGCGGCCTGATGGACATGCGACAGCGGGTAGCCATCATGGAGCGGCGCATCGCTTTCGAGACCGATCCCGAGGGCTTTCGCGAGGAATGGGCCGACAAAGAAGATCAGCTCAGCCGGCGCATTGCTAACGCCCGCCGGATGGTCAACGACGTCCGGTATTCGCGGCGGGACCTGGCCACAATCGCCAGCCTGACCGCCTCGCTGAATGTCGACGGCCACCGGGGGGACATCGTCATCCTGCGTGGCGCCCAGGCGCATGCCGCCTTCATGGGGCGGGATCACATCACCCACGAGGATATTCTGCTGGCGGCCGAGCTGGCCCTTCCCCACAGGATGAAGAGCAGCATCTTCGACGAGACTGGCGACGTCTCGGATCTGTCCGAGCGGCTGGCCGAGGCGGAGAAGCAGTTCGGCGAGAGCGAGTTCGACGCCGAGACGGAACTCGACGAGAATGCCCCGCAAGGGGAAAAAAAAACGCTGTAGATAGCGACAATGAGGCCGACGAGATCGAGGCTACAGACGAGACAGCCCAGACCGAAGCCGGCCAGCAGAGCGTGCCGCAGGCCCCGCAGGAAGCGCCTTGGTGGGAAGGGGGACGCCGGGTCGAGTCGAACGAGGAGTTCACCGCCCGCCGGCTCGACACCCAGCTCGACCGGCTGACCCGCGACAAGGCCGGCCGGCGATCGACGACCAAGACCGACCGCAAACGGGGGCGCTACATCCAATCCCGCCTGCCCAAAGGGGACAAAGTCAAGGATCTGGCCTTCGACGCCACCCTGCGCGCCGCCTCCCTGCACCAGAAAGAGCGGGAGGGAGAGTCTGATTTAGCCCTGAAGCTGAAAAAAGCCGACCTGCGTGAGAAGGTGCGGGTGCGGCGCACCTCCAACCTGATCCTCTTCGTGGTTGACGCCAGCTGGAGCATGGCCGTATCCGAGCGGATGGAGGCGACCAAGGGGGCGATCATGTCGCTGCTGACCGACGCCTACCAGCGGCGGGACCGGGTGGGGCTGGTTGTCTTCAACAAGAACCAGGCGACGCTGGTGCTCCCTCCGACCAACTCGATCGACCTGGCGCGCAAGGCGCTGCAGGATATTGCCGTGGGGGGCAAGACCCCGCTGGCGGCCGGGCTGGCCCTGGCCTACGACGTCTTCAAGAAGGAGGCGCTGAGCCACCCGGACGTCATGCCTTTAATGATCCTGCTGACCGACGGAGCCGGCAATGTCAGCCTGGGCCACCGGCCGCCGCAGGAGGAAGCCCACCGGCTGGCCCGCATGATCAAAGAGGCCACGATCCGCTCGATCGTGATCAACATGGAGCATGCCGCCTTCGACCAGGGGCTGGCTCAGCAGCTGGCCGACGCCCTCGGCTGTCCCTGCCACTCGATGGCCGACCTGAAGGCCGACTCCCTCTACCGCGCGGTCGTACGCGAGCTCGAATAGGGTCTGGCCGCGGCCGGGGGCTGACTGCACTCCCCTCAAATTGAGAAACCAATGGTCGATATCCACCTCTCCCTCCCCGATTGGACCTGGGACGCCCTCAGCCGGCTGCCCACACACTTCCCCACCCCTGAAGAACGAATGCGGGTGGTGGTCGAATTTTCCCGTCGTAATTTTGAGGAACAGACCGGCGGTCCCTTCGCCGCGGGCGTCTTTGAACGGGACACCGGCCGCCTCCTCGTCATCGGCGTCAATCGGGTCGTTCCCAGCGGGTGCTCCTCCGCCCACGCCGAAATCATGGCCCTGTCGATTGCCCAGAAAATGGTCGGCTCCTTCGATCTCGGCGGGCCGGGGCTGCCCGCCCACCAGATAGTCGTTAACTGGCGGCCGTGCGCCATGTGCTACGGGGCCGTGATCTGGTCCGGCGTGCGTTCCCTCGTCATCGCCGGCAGCGGCCCTGAACTGGAGGCGATCACCGGCTTCGACGAAGGCCCCCTGCCGGCCGACTGGCTCGGCGAACTCACGCGCCGGGGTATTGAAGTCATCGACGGCGTTGGGACCGCCGGGGCGCTGGCCGCCTTTCGCGCCTTCGCCGCCAGCGGGCAGCCGGTTTACAACGGCCGGCTCGGCGACGCAGCGTAGAGCCGGACCCACTCCTCGACCGAAAGGGTTTCCGCCCGCCGCCGGCCGTCAACGGCCGCCGCCGCCAGCCAGGTGGCCAGCTCTCCCTTTGAGAGACCCAGCCCGCGCAGGTTGTTGTGCAGCTGCTTCCGTTTCTGGCTGAAGCCCGTGTTGACCAGCTGAAAAAAGCGATTCTCATCTGCGACGGCGGCCGCTGCGGCCGGCCGTTCGCGGCAGTCGATCAGCAGAACGGCCGAGTCGACTTTCGGCGCCGGCCAGAACGCGCCGGCCGGCAGAGTGAAGGCCAGCCGGGGGCGGCCGTAAAACTGCACGCTCACCGCCAGAATGCTCATTTTCGGCGGCTCGGCCAGGATTCGCTCGGCCACATCCTTCTGCACCGTCAGCACCATCAGGGCCGGTTTCACCGGGTGGCTGAGCAGGTGCTCCAGGATTGCCCCGGTAATGTAATACGGGACGTTGGCCACGACTTTGTAAGAGGGCGCAGCGGCAAACCACCGCGACGGGTTCTGGGCCAGGATATCCCCGTGCACGAGTTCGACGTTGGGGAGGCCGTCCAGCTCCTCGCGCAGGATCGGCAGCAGCCGGTCGTCGAGCTCCACAGCCACGACGCGGCCGGCGGCGGCGGCCAGCTGCCGGGTCAACGAACCGACCCCCGGCCCGATTTCCAGGACCGCATCGGCCGGCGTGACTTCGGCCGCGGCCACAATCCGGGCCAGAATCCCCTCGTCAAAGAGAAAATTTTGTCCCAGGCTCTTTTTCGGCGCCAGGTTGTGCCGGTCGAGGAGCGCTTTGGGGTGGGACATGATGGGTCAGGGAGTGGGGAACGGGGAACGGGGAACGGGTCAGGAGCCGGGGGTTCAGGGCACCTCGCGGCGGTCGCGAATCCCTTCGACCAGGCTCGAGCCGGTCATGGCCTCCGGTTTCTCCAACCCCAGGAGGTCGAGTATGGTCGGGGCGACGTCGGCCAGGATCCCCCGCGGCTTGAGCAGAATGTAATCAGCTGCCAGCGGGATCAGGAAAACCGGATTGGTCGTGTGGTAGGTGTGCGGCTGGCCGGTCAGGAGCTCCACCATCCGCTCGCAGTTGCCGTGATCGGCCGTGACCAGCGCCACGCCGCCCTGGGCCAGGATCGCCTCGACAATCCGGCTGGCGCAGCTGTCGACGGCCTCACAGGCCTCTACGGCCGCTTCCAGCACCCCGGTGTGGCCTACCATGTCCGGATTGGCGAACTTAATCAGGATAAAATCCGGCCGATCGCGGGCGATAAAATCGGTCACCTGCTCCGTCAGTGGATAGGCGCTCATCTCCGGCTGCAGGTCGTAGGTGGCCACTTTAGGCGAGTCAACCAGGATCCGCTCCTCGCCGGGGAAAGGCGTCTCTTCTCCCCCATTAAAGAAGTAGGTCACGTGCGGATATTTTTCCGTTTCCGCTGCGTGGAGCTGGCGCCGGCCGGCCTGGCTGATGACCTCGGCCAGTACCTGGCGGATCTCCTGCTCTGGAAACAATACCCGGGTCGGCAGATCGTCGGCATAGCGGGTCATGCTCAGCACGGTCAGATCCTCGATCCAGGGCCGCTCGAAGCCGTCGAATTCGGGCACGACGAACGGCCGGACGATCTGCCGCATCCGATCGGCCCGGAAATTCGTGAAAAGAAGGACATCTCCCGGGTCGATCGTCACCTCCCGACCGGTCTCGACGACGAACGGAACCACAAACTCGTCGTTGATCCCCTCGGCGTAGGCGGCAAGCAGTCCGTCGGCGGCCGCCGCGAAGGACTTTTCCGCCTTGTGCTCGGTGATCGCCCGGTAGGCCAGGACGGTCCGCTGCCAGCGCCGGTCCCGGTCCATGGCGTAGTAGCGGCCGGCCAGGCTGGCGATGGTCCCCACGCCAATCTCTTCAAGCCGGTGTTCCAACTTTTCCAGGAAGTCGACGGCACTCTGCGGCGGGGTATCCCGGCCGTCGGTGATGACGTGAACGATCGGGTCGATCCCGGCCGAGGCGGCGATGCGCAGCAGGGCGAAGAGGTGATCTTCGTGGCTGTGCACCCCCCCTGGCCCGAGAAGGCCGATCAGGTGGAGTTTGCCCCCACCGCGTTTCACCCGCTCCAGCCCGGCCGTCAGCGTCTCGTTTTGGGCCAGCTCTCCCTGGCGGATGGCGATGTGAATCCGGGTGATGTCCTGGTAGACGATCCGGCCGGCCCCCAGATTCAGGTGGCCGACTTCCGAATTTCCCATCTGCCCTTCCGGCAGTCCCACCGCCTCACCAGAGGCATCGAGCACCGCCCGCTCATGGGTCGCGAGCCACCGATCGACGTTCGGGGTTCGGGCCAGCTCGGGCGCGTTCCCGTCCATCATGGCGCGCATCCCCCAGCCGTCTAAAATAATGAGTCCCACCGGTCCGGTCATCATTTTCCTCTCGTTTCGTTTTGAGTTCGCGGTAATTCAACAGACGACCGTCCCGAGCCGCCCCACCGCCGCCTATTTCCCCCGAAGTCTACCAGAAACAAAAAAGGCGGCGAAGAGGTATCTTCGCCGCCCCGTGCTCCTCAGGTTGGACTCGAACCAACAACCCTGCGGTTAACAGCCGCATGCTCTGCCATTGAGCTACTGAGGATCAACGCGGTCGAAATTATAACATCCCCCCCCATCATGTCAAGCTGCCATAAGCAGGCCAGACCGCCGTTTTCCAGTTCAAATTCCGGTTTCCAGCCCCCATTTTGACATCAGAACTTCGTGAAATTTTTGAGGAAATTTTAACACGGGAGAATGCCTTTGTTTCAGGGACAAGGGCCCAAAGCATGCTACAATGGCCCGGAGAAGGAGGATTGGGAATATGTCGAAAAATGGGTTGCTGGTCTGGAGTGTTCTCGGCCTGTTGGGATTAATTACCGCCTGCAGCCAGGGTGAAATTGTGACTGGCCTGGATGGGCAATCGGGCACCCCCGCGGCGGTCGACCTGGTGGCCCTGGCCGAGACGGCTGAAGCCCAGACGACTTCGACCGCCTTTGTCGATTATTCCGCCCGCGCCGGTGAAGCCAGGAAGCAGTGGGAGGCAGCCGGGATCGAGAGCTACCGGCTCCAGCTGACATACAACGAGGGGCGGGGCGCCATGCAGGCGATCCGGCTGGTGGTCCAGGATGGGGAGGTCATCGAACTCAAACACGACTGCTTCCCGGCCGAAATCTGTTTCAAGGTCCCCATCGAGAAAAGTACCTTTACCGTTCCGGGCATCTTTAACCTGATCGACGAACTGGCCGCCCAGAAGATCCCCCTGGCGATTCTGCGCTTCGACGAAGCATACGGTTATCCAGCCGCGATTACCACCAACAGCGACCTGGCCCCCATTCTGCGCCAGGTCAATATTGAGTCCTTCGAAATTCTCGAATAGCGCTGGAATCGGCCGCTCCCATTACAGAATCATGAGAAAAGCGAGGTTCCCGTCGACAGGGGTAACCCACCGCCCTACAGTTGGTGAAATCCTACCGCAAGTGGGCGGGAACTATGAAATCGTTCAGCCGGATCACCCTGATTGCCTTCACCCTTCTTCTGGTCAGCTGTCTGGCCGAACCACCGGCCGATCCGACCACCCCTTCGCCGCAGGCAGCCGGGAGCGTCCTGCCCACGGTGGAAACCACCCCGACTGCCCGGCTGCTTCCGGATCCACCGACCTCCCAACCGACCCGGACGGAAACCCCGGCCGACCCGACCGACCCTTCCCCTTCACCAGAACCCTCTCCATCCGCCGCGGCTACCAGCCGGCCAGTTAACTGGCCGGACGGCGCCTTGATCGGGCTGACCCTGGTCGGGGACGTCGGCGTCCTGCTCGACGAATATCCCGATCCGATGCGCGAAGCGGTCGCCGCCGCCCTCCGGGAGCAGGACGAAGCCGTCTGGCTTCAGCGGGCCACGCAGCAGCTCGAGCTGACCTACTACCGTCTCCATTTCCGGGACTACGTCTACCGCAAAATCGGCATTCCCGATAAAAAACAGCTGCCGCTCCCCCCGCGCGACCTCTGGTCGATCGCGCTCGATCCGGCCGGTCCCCACCGCGAGACAATTGACGGCCACGACCTGCTGATGTGGTCCTATACCTTTACCAGCACCCTGCTCAGCGATAAAAACTCCCCCGGCCGCGCCGAGCCCCGCCTCGAAGCGATCGGCGGCGTCTGGGAAGAGCCCTTCGTTCTGCCGGCCGACCCGAGCCTGATTCTGCAGCGCACCGGAAACGCCTGCCTCAATGAAGCCGGCTTCCCTCCCAACAGCTACGATTCCGAAAACGTCGCCACTTTTTTTGACTATTCCTGCCAGGCCGACGACGGCGGCCTGCTCGGCTGTCACCGCACGAGCCTGCCGACTCTTTCCTGTGAGACCGCCATGAGCAGCGCCATCGGCCGGGTCAATCTCGTCATGCGCTTCGAGCGGCTTCCCTGGAACGAGACGCTCGCCGATTCCGTCCGCCGCGGAGAAGTCACCCGCACGGGCACGCCGGACCTGCGTGTCGTCGAGGAGGAGCTGCGCAACAACCGGGTCGTCTACCGGTATTTCCCGGCCGATTCCTGCGCCCTGCAGGAGGCGTGCGTCGGCGGCCCTGGCTGGCGCCGGCTGCTCCTTTTCGATGCCACCGTACACAATATCGGCACGGCTGGTCTCGATATCGGGCTGGTTGAAGCCGAGGACCCGACGCATAACCTGTTCGAATATAACGCCTGCCACAACCACCTGCACTACAGCCACTACGGAGATTTCCTGCTGGGCAGCGATGAAAACCCGTCGAAGCGGGCCTTCTGCGTGGAAAGCACCGGCCGCCTGAGCAACAACGAGTTTTCTCCCCTGACCCACGACTATTCCTGCCGGGTGCAGGGCATTCAAAGCGGCTGGGTTGATGAGTACGGGGCCGGCCTCGACTGCCAGTGGATCGACATCACCGACCTCAAAGGGGAGGAAATTGCCGCCGACGGCACCTTCTCCGAAACGCTCATTTTTCGCTCCAATACCGACCGGCTTCTCTGCGAAGGAACGCCGATCCTCGACGAACAGGGGAACCGCGTCTGGCAGTTCAGCGGCCTTTACAACAACGACGGCCACCCGATTTCGTATCCCGCCTGCACCCTCTTCGACGGGTTTGACCGGAACAATGAAGGAGAAGCCTCGCTCCTTCTCTCCGAGTCCGGCAGCTTCGTCACCGAACCCTGCCGCGCCGGGGAAACCGGTCCCCGCCGCAACTGCGGCTTCACCGGAGAGCCGGAGTCGTTCAGCTGCGAACCGGGGGCGCCGGTCCGGCTGAGCTGCCGGCTGCCCCAGCAGGCCGCCCCCCAGGTGCTGCGCCTCTGCGAATTCAGCGGCCGGCTGGGGACCGGCACCGCC
>JBFFZG010000158.1:0-11375 GCA_041568735.1 Promineifilaceae bacterium (SeqCode) | reverse complement strand
GGTAGCGAAATTCCTTGTCGGGTAAGTTCCGACCCGCACGAATGGCGTAATGAGAGGAGCACTGTCTCAACGAGGGACCCGGCGAAATTGAAGTACGCGTAAAGATGCGCGTTACCCGCAGCAGGACAAAAAGACCCCGTGGAGCTTTACTGTAGCTTGACATTGAGTCGGAGGTGCATTTGTGTAGGATAGCTGGGAGGCTTGGAAGCTGGGACGCCAGTCTCGGTGGAGCCGCCGTTGAAATACCACCCTGGTTAAGTCTTGGCTCTAACCTGCGTCCATTAACCGGCGTGGGAACAGTGTCTGGTGGGTAGTTTGACTGGGGCGGTCGCCTCCGAAAGAGTAACAGAGGCGCCCAAAGGTTCGCTCAGGCTGAATGGAAACCAGCCGCAGAGTGTAAAGGCACAAGCGAGCTTGACTGCAAGACATACAAGTCGCGCAGGCACGAAAGTGGGGCTTAGTGATCCCACGGTTCCGAGTGGAAGGGCCGTGGCTTACCGGATAAAAGCTACCCCGGGGATAACAGGCTAGTCTTGTCCAAGAGTTCACATCGACGACAAGGCTCGGCACCTCGATGTCGGCTCATCGCATCCTGGGGCTGGATAAGGTCCCAAGGGTTGGGCTGTTCGCCCATTAAAGCGGTACGTGAGCTGGGTTCAGACCGTCGTGAGACAGGTCGGTCTCTATCCGCTGTGGGCGCAAGGGATTTGCGGCGATCTGCCCCTAGTACGAGAGGACCGGGGTGGACGAACCGCTGGTGTGCCAGTTGTTCCGCCAGGAGCATCGCTGGGTAGCCATGTTCGGAGTGGATAACCGCTGAAAGCATCTAAGCGGGAAGCCAACGTCAAGATGAGATCCCTCACTGGGTAACCAGGTAAGACCGCTCGGAGACGACGAGCTGGATAGGCGGCAGGTGGAAGCACAGCAATGTGTGTAGCTGAGCCGTACTAATGGTCGAGGGCTTGTCTTCTGGTATGGAGAGTCGGGCGCTTTGGTCAACAAACCGTCGTTCTCAATGTGTATTCATCTCTTTCAAATAAATAACAACAACCCAACTCAGTGAAACAAGCGAGGTTGGATTGGTGGTTTGTGCAGCGGGGGTACACCTGGTTCCATCCCGAACCCAGCAGTTAAGTCCGCTAGCGCCGATGGTACTTGGGGGGCAGCCCCCTGGGAGAGTAGGTCACTGCCAATTCGCCTCGCTTTTTCTATGGTACAGATCAAACAAAACAGCTGGCTGAAGGATGCCCCGTCTGCGCGTTGACTTTCACCCGGGACATCGCTACAATGCCTGGGTTAACAATTTCAAACTGTCGAACTGATAAAGGGGCGAACAGCGGTTTTGCGTTCGCCTGCTTCGGGGGAAGACCGGTGAAAATCCGGCACTGTCCCGCAACGGTGATGTGATTTCGATCACAAAGTCCGACTACCCGACTTTATCACTCGTCTGGACTTACCTTCGCGGACAAAGGTGGCCGGGCAGCAAGCTTTGCTCTCCAAACAGCCTCCCGCCAGGGGGCTGTTTTTTTTTGCCGGGAATTCACGGCCGCAGCCCGCCGGCGGTTGGCCATGACCCGGGCAGCGCCGCCGATCTGTTCATTAAGGCAGCCAGATGACAGTCATTCCCACCATGGGGACTCCATCGGGAGGCCCGAAAACAGGACAGAAGGTGATGTGATGAAAGGCAAAAACATTTTTTCCCTCGGTTTGATCGGCATCTGGCTCCTGGCCGGCTGCGCCGCCCCGGCCGCTCCGACCGCACCGGCCGCCGCCACAGCCGAACCCCCCACGGCCGTCGAACCGGCCCAACCGGCAGCCAATTTGCAGTCCGGCTGCATCGATGCCTTCGATGCCGGGGTCGACTATTTTCCCGAAAAAACCTCGGTCGAGCGCAGCCAGGCCTTCGACATCGCCTATTTTTCTCATTACAAGGTGATCACCGTGCGGGAGCCGTTCCCTGGCGCCGCCGGCGAGGTATCTTATCTGCTGGTTCAGTGCGGCACGCCGGTTCCGGCCGGGTATGACGGAGTGCCGGTGATCGAGGTGCCCGTGCGGAATATCGTGGCCATGTCGACAACCTATCTGCCCTTCCTCGAGGATCTATCTCTCCTGGATCGGCTCGCCGGCGTCGATGCGTTCACTTATATCAACAGCGAGGCGGTGAACGACCTGGCGGCCGCCGGAAAGCTCGCGGAAGTTGGCTCTGGAGCTGAGGTCAACGTCGAAACGGTGCTCGACCTCGATCCGGATCTCGTCATGACCTATGCCAGCGGCTCTTCCGATTACGATGCCCATCCCAAACTCGAAGAGGTCGGAGTCCCGGTCGTCCTGAACGCGGATTACCTCGACGCCGATCCCCTGGCGCGAACCGAATGGGTAAAATTTATCGCGGCTTTTTTCAATGCGGAGGGTGCGGCCGACGCCTGGTTTGAAAAGACGGTCGCAGAATATGAAGCCTTGACTGCCCTGACGGCCAGCCTCGAGGTTCGACCGACCGTTTTAGTCAACACCCCGTACGAGGGAACCTGGTACCTGCCCGGCGGCCAGAGCTTTTTCGCCCGTTTTCTGGAGGATGCCGGGGGGGACTATCTCTGGGCCGAGGATGCCTCAACCTCCAGCCTTTTCCTGGATTTCGAAGCGGTCTACGACCAGGCGGCCGCGGCCGATTTTTGGGTCAATATCGGTTTCTATGGCACCCTGGCCGACCTGCAGGGGGCCGATGCGCGCTTTACCGAATTTCAGGCTTTTCAGGAAGGGGCGGTTTACAACAATGATGCTCGGCAGAATGCGGCCGGCGGCTTCGACTTCTACGAGAGCGGTGTGGCCCGACCGCAGGTGATCCTGGCCGACCTCATTAAAATTTTCCATCCAAACCTGCTGCCGGACCACGAGCTGGTTTACTACCGGCAGATGGAATAGGCCGGCCGCGGCAGAGAAGCGAAGGTCACGAATTATGACCGCCCAGGCACCCTCCCAGTCTTCCCCGTGGCCATCGATCGGCATGCGCCGGGGGGCCCTCCTCGTTCTGCTGCTTCTGCTGGCAGCCCTGTTTCTGCTGAGCCTCTCCCTTGGCTCCGTGTCAATACCGCTGCGGCAGATCGCGATCGTCCTGCTCGGCGGGGCGGCCGAAAAGGCGACCTGGACGAATATCGTCCTCCAGTTTCGCCTGCCCAAAGCGCTGACGGCCGCCCTGGCCGGGGCGGCGCTGGCCGTCAGCGGCCTCCAGATGCAGACGCTTTTTCGCAATCCGCTGGCCGGTCCCTTCGTCCTGGGGATCAACTCCGGAGCCAGCCTGGGTGTAGCCCTGGTGATCCTGGCCATCGGCGCGCCCGGTGCGACCCTCATGGCCGGGATCAGCCTCCTGGCCGATTTCACCATCGCTGCGGCCGCGATATTAGGGGCGGCCGCCATCATGCTGGTGATCCTGGTGGTGGCGCCGCGGGTGGAAACGACGACCCTGCTGATTCTCGGCCTGATGGTCGGCTACGCCACCAGCGCCCTCGTCAGCGTTCTGCTCTATTTCAGCATCGCCGAGCGCATCCAGGCCTATATTTCGTGGACTTTTGGCAGTTTTGGCGGGGTTACCTGGGCCCAGATGCGCATCATGGGGCCGGTGATCCTGGCCGGCCTGTCCATCGCCTGGCTGTCAGCCAAACCGCTGAACGCGCTGCTTCTCGGCGAGGGATATGCCCGGACTCTCGGTCTGACCGTCCGCCGGGCCCGCTTCTGGATCATCACCAGCGCTTCGATCCTGGCCGGGGTCGTCACCGCCTTTGCCGGTCCGATCGGCTTCATCGGCGTGGCGGTGCCCCACCTCTGCCGGGGCATCCTGCGCAGCTCCGATCACCGGGTTCTGGTCCCCGGTACGATTCTGGTCGGGGCGATTTCCGCTCTGGCGGCCGATCTTCTGGCCCAACTCCCGGGCAGCCAGACGATTTTGCCCCTGAATGCGGTCACAGCGCTTCTCGGGGCCCCGGTTGTCACCTGGGTCATCCTTCGCCAGAGGCGCTTGAGCGCCTCATTCGGCTCCTGAACGGCGGGAGGTTAAAATATATCATGAACGACGTCATTCTTGAAACCCGCTCCCTGGCCATCGGCTACCGCCACGGCCGCAAACAAACACACCGGGTGTGTGAGCAAATTGATGTCCGCCTTTTTCGGGGGGAACTGACCTGCCTGCTCGGTCCAAATGGGGTGGGTAAATCGACGTTGATCCGCACCCTGATCGGTCTGCAGCCGCCGATTGACGGCACGATCGCTTTGAACGGCCGGCCCCTGACCGATTTCCACCCCCATGAACTGGCCCGGCGGATCGGCGTCGTGCTGACCGAACGGATTCAAACCGGGATGCTGACCGCCTATGCCCTTGTCGGGCTCGGCCGGTATCCCTACACCAGCTGGGCCGGTGGGTTGAGCCCGGCCGATGAGCAGGTGATTCGCTGGGCGCTGACGGCCGTTGGAGCGGCCCCCCTGGCCGGGCGACTGGTCGACGAACTCAGCGATGGGGAGCGCCAGAAAGTGATGGTCGCCCGGGCCCTGGCCCAGGAACCCGACCTGATCATACTCGACGAACCGACCGCCTACCTCGATCTGCCCCACCGCGTCGAAATCATGCGCATCCTGCGCGACCTGGCCCGCCGCGAAAATCGGGCGATCCTGCTCTCGACCCACGACCTCGACCTGGCCCTGCGCACGGCGGACAAGCTGTGGCTCCTGGCCGCCGGCGGCCGCCCCCAGGTTGGGGCCCCGGAGGATCTCGTCCTGAGCGGCGCTTTCCAGGAGACCTTTCGGGGGCATGGGGTGGAATTCGACCCCATGCGCGGAGCGTTTCGCACTGCATCGGCGGCTTCGGGGGAGATCGACCTGATCGGGGATGGCTTAAAGGCGGTCTGGACGGAAAGAGCGCTCGAACGAGCGGGCTATGACGTTCACGCGGGCGCCAATGGGGCCACCATTCGCATCGAAGTTGTCGACGGCCGCCTTCCGGGCGAAGCCGGGGCGTCCTGGCGGCTGACCGTCGGCCGGCAGACGAGCCAGATCGATTCGCTGGCCGGTTTGCTGGAGGCGATCCGCCAGACGCAGCCTTCCTGAAGGGGAGGCTCCGGGTCGAAACAGCCGACTCCCACGCCTGGCCCCAGATCTTTTGGCCCGAGGTAAAATGGCCGCGGCCGCTGATTTTACACAACGCGTTAATTCCTCTGGCGCGGCGCGTCATGCCTGTATTGACGCCACCGAGGGGCTAACGGTATAATTTTAGATATAGTGCCTAAAAACCTTCCGATTTATCAGGCAAAACTGCCAAATTCGCCCCAGGGCCCGGGTAAAAGGCAGTTTGTGCGGAGGGGGATCAGGTTTGCCCTTACTGGCGGATCCGATTTTCTGGCTGCATCCTCCATTTTTCAAGCCCACACAACTGACGAATCTGCGATCCTGGGACCTGTGGGATGCCTTATTCGTTTAGCTTCTGTGGAATCCTGCATCGATTCGGCGCCCTGACGAACCGCTGGCCACCAATCGCCGGGGCCCTTTGACAACGAAAAGGAGAAAGAGACCGTGACTGTCATGCCCGCAGATAAACCGTGGTTGAAAAATTACCCGAAGGGAGTCCCCACCACGTTTGAACCGGCCGTCGTTCCCATCCATTCGCTGCTCGAAGAAAGCGCCCAGAAATTCCCCGAAAACAAGGCGCTGGTCTTCCGCGGCAGCGAAATGACCTATCGGGAGCTGAACGCCGGCGCCGACGCCATTGCGGCCGCGCTGGCAGCCCACGGCTTCAAAAAAGGGGATCGGGCCGTCATTTACATGCCCAACCTGCCCCAGTTTGTGATCACCTACTACGGGATCCTGAAGGCTGGCGGCATTGTCATCGCGACCAATCCCCTTTACACCGAACGGGAACTGAATCACCAGCTGCACGACTGCGGCGCCGAAACGGTGTTCGTCGCCAGCCTTTTTTACAACAAGCTCAAATCGGTCCAGGCCGGCGGGGAAACCAACGTCAAGCGCATTATCGTCACCAACATCAAGGAATATTTGCCGCCCCTCCTGCGCCTGCTTTTCACCTTGCTCAAGGAGAAAAAGGACGGCCACCGGGTCACACTGCACGACGGCGATATCGCCTTCCAGGATTTCCTGGCCCTCGGCCGCCGGTCGCCGAAGCCGAATGTGCAGGTTTCCGGGGATGACATCGCCCTGATGCAGTACACCGGCGGCACGACCGGCCTCTCCAAAGGGGCGGTCTGCCTCCACCGCAATATGGCCTCGAATGTCCGGATGATGCGCCATTGGATGTGGGATGCCCAAGAAGGGAAGGAGATCTGCCTGACGGCGATTCCCCTGTTCCATTCGTACGGCATGGTCACCGCCATGAATTTCACGGTCTCTCTGGGCGGTAAGATGGTGATGATCGCCAATCCGCGGGACCAGAAGGACGTGCTCAGCAGCATCGACAAATTCAAGCCGACGCTCTTCCCCGGCGTGCCGGCGATGTACGTCGCCATCAACAACAATCCGGATGTCCGGGCCGGAAAGTACGACCTGAGCTCGATTAAGTACTGTCTGTCGGGGTCAGCCCCGCTTCTGCTCGAGACCAAGCAGACCTTTGAAGAAATTACCGGAGGAACTCTCGTCGAAGGGTACGGCATGTCCGAAACGCACGTGGCGACCCACTGCAACCCGCTCGTCGGCGAAAACCGGGAAGGCTCGATCGGCTTCCCGCTGCCGGGAGTGGAATGCCGCATTGTCGACCAGGAAACGGGCCAGAAGGATCTGGGCGCCGGGGAAATCGGCGAGCTGTTGATCAAAGGACCGACCGTCATGCCCGGCTACTGGAATATGCCGGAAGAGACTAAAAAATCACTGGTCGATGGCTGGCTTTTCACCGGCGACGTCGTGGAAATGGACGAAGATGGGTATTTTTATATCCGGGATCGCAAAAAGGACATGATTATCGCCGGCGGGTACAATATCTATCCGCGTGAGGTTGAGGAAGTGCTGGCCAACCATCCGGCCGTGCTCGAGGTGGCCGTGGCCGGGATCAGCGATCCCAAACGCGGTGAAACGGTCAAGGCCTGGATCGTGAAGCGTCCGGGGCATGAGCGAGTCTCCGAACAGGAGATTATTGACTGGAGCAAGGATCAGCTGGCCAAATACAAATACCCCCGACTGGTCGAGTTTCTCGACGAGCTGCCGAAATCAGCCGCCATGAAGGTCTTGAAGCGCGAGCTGGTCAAGCGGGAGACCGAAAAAGGGAAGGCTCCGGCCTGAGACGGCCGGGTCCCCGACCGGATCATTACTGGCCGGTCCTGGATTCTCAGGACCGGCTTTTTTGTGCCCGTTCCCGGGAGAGTGTGATAAAGTTAACCGGCTTCTACACGGGAAAAATCGATGCCTGACCCTGCTGAAATCCAACTTCACTACCGCACCTGCCATCTGTGCGAGGCGATGTGCGGACTGGCTATCGCGCATGACGGCCGCCGGGTGATCTCCATACGCGGCGACGAGGACGACCCGTTCAGCCGGGGGCATATCTGCCCCAAGGCGACCGCCCTCCAGGATCTGCACGAGGACCCGGATCGCCTGCGCCGTCCGGTTCGGCGCACTCCGGACGGCGGCTGGGAAGAGATTTCCTGGGAAGCGGCGCTCGACGAAGCGGCCGCGCGTTTGAAAGCGATCCAGGCCGCTCACGGGAACCAGGCCGTCGGCGTCTATCTCGGCAATCCCACGGTGCACAATCTCGGTAGCATCCTGTATGCTTCGCAGTTCGTGCGCGCCCTGCGCACCCGCAGCCGCTTTTCCGCCACCTCGGTCGACCAGCTGCCGCATCACTTCGCCGCCTACCACATGCTCGGCCACCAGCTCCTGCTGCCCATCCCGGACATCGACCGCACCGATCTGATGGTCATTCTGGGCGCCAACCCGCTCGCCTCCAACGGCAGTTTGATGACCGCCCCGGACGTGCGCCGGCGGCTGCGAGCGATCCAGCAGCGAGGGGGCCAGGTGATCGTCATCGATCCCCGCCGGACCGAAACGGCCGCCATGGCCGACCGCCACGAATTTATTCGACCGGGCACCGATGTTTTTCTGCTGCTGGCCATGCTGCACGTGGCATTCGCCGAGGGGCTGATCCGGCCGGGGCCGGCCGCTTTGATTCGACTGGAACAAATCGAGCAGATCGCAGCGTTGGCCCGGCCGTTTTCCCCGGAGGCGGCCGCCGATCTAACCGGGATCAAGGCTTCCGGCATTCGATCCCTCACCCGGCGGCTGTTCGGCGTCCCGAGCGCCGTCGTCTACGGCCGCATGGGGACGAGCACCCAGCCTTTCGGCGCGGCCGCCTCCTGGCTCATCCAGGTTCTCAATGTCCTTTCCGGCAATTTCGATCGGCCCGGCGGCATGATGTTTCCCGAGCCGGCGTTCGACGTCGTGGCCATCACCCGGGCGGCCGGGGCGACCGGCAGCTACGGCCGCTGGCGGAGCCGGGTGCGCGGACTGCCGGAATTCGGCGGCGAGCTGCCCTCGGCCGCCCTGGCCGAAGAGATGTTGACCCCCGGAGAGGGACAGATTCGGGCATTAGTCACCATCGCCGGCAACCCGGTTCTCTCCACGCCGAACGGCCGCCGCCTGGAGTCCGCCCTAACCGGGCTCGACTTCATGGTGGCCGTCGATATTTACATCAATGAGACGACCCGCTTTGCCGATCTCATTCTGCCCCCGACGACCGGACTGGAGACCGCCCACTACGACCTGGTCTTTCACGCCCTGGCGGTGCGCAATACGGTCAAGTGGAGCGAGCCGCTTTTTCCGCCGGCCGACGGCGCCCTGGCCGACTGGCAGATCTTTGCCGGCCTGCGGGACCGGCTGAACGGCCGGACTGACCGGCCGCCGCCGCCGCGGGCCTACCGGGATCCGTTCCGGCTGCCCCCCCATCGGATCGTCGACCGTGCCCTGCGGTTTGGGGCCTACGGCAGCTGGGGACGCCAGGCCGGAAGCGAAGCGGGTGATGGGCTGTCGCTCAAAAAACTGAAGGCCTCCCCGCACGGCATCGATCTCGGTCCGCTGCGGCCGTGTCTCCCCCGCCGGATCACCACGCCGGATCGGCTCATCAACCTGGCCCCGGATGTGTATCTGCCGGAAATCGAGCGGGCCGCGGACATGCTGGCCGAGGATCACCGGGCGGGGGCGGGCCTGCAGCTGATCGGCCGGCGCGACCTGCGCTCCAATAATTCCTGGATGCACAACTGCGGCCGGCTCGTGCGGGGCAAACCGCGCTGCACGGCCCTCATGCATCCCGACGACGCCCGGCGCCATCACCTGGTGGACGGCCAGGTCGTCTGTTTCCAATCGCGGACGGGAAAAATTTCGGTGCCGGTAGAAATTTCTGGCGATATCATGCCCGGTGTCGTCAGCATCCCCCACGGCTGGGGGCATGACCGGCCCGGAGTTGCCCTCGAGACCGCCTGCGCCCGGCCGGGGGCCAGCCTGAATGATCTGACCGATGAGCTCGCCGTGGATCCCCTGACCGGCAACGCCGCGTTTTCTGGTGTTGAGGTGTGGATTGCGGCCGGGGAAACCGATTAATCTTTAACCAGAGGAGGCAGCATGTCTGAACTGAGCGAAAAATTTGAACAGGCCGCCGCGGCGGCCCAGCAGCTGGCCCGACGGCCGGATAATGAGACGATGCTAAAACTGTACGCCCTGTACAAGCAGGCCACCAGGGGAGATGCTTCCGGCAGCCGCCCCGGTATGTTCGACATGGTCGGCCGGGCCAAATTCGACGCCTGGAGCAAGCTGAAAGGGACCGGCTCGGATGAAGCGATGAGCCAGTACATCGCTCTCGTGGAAAAACTGCGCCAGTAGCCCCGTGCCGGGCGGCGGCCGGCTAACACCGGACTCGCGAGGGATTCATGGACGAACCGCACAAGACGACACCGGCCGGCGCCGGGAAAGGATCGGGCCGATTGTGACCGGTAATTTCGCGCCGTTTTCCGAGCGGATGCGGGCGGCCGGCCTGCCGGAGGTCGCCATCCGAACCTTCGCCCATTATTACGAGCAGCTGGCCGCGGGGAATACCGGCCTGGTCCCCGAATCTTCGATCGAACCGGTCTCTGAACTGGCCGACGCCGAATCGCTGCCGGCCGCCCTGGCCGAAGCCGGCCGGCAGCATCTGAGCCGCTCCGTAATCGTGAAGCTGAACGGGGGGCTGGGCACGAGTATGGGGCTCTCTACCGCCAAATCCCTGCTGGTCGTCAAAAATGGTCTGACGTTTCTCGACATTATCGCCCGGCAGGCGCTCCACCAGGGTGTCCCGCTCGTTTTGATGGACAGCTTCAATACTCAGGCCGATTCGCTGGCCGCGCTGGCCGCCTACGAAGGGCTGCGGGGGGAGATACCCCTCGATTTCTTGCAGCACAAAATACCCAAAGTGGTTCAGACCGATCTGTCGCCGGCTGAATGCCCGGACGAACCAGAGCTCGCCTGGTGCCCGCCGGGGCACGGAGATATCTACACGGCGTTGATGACCAGCGGCATGCTTGACCGGCTCCTGGCGCGAGGCATCGAGTACGCCTTTGTCTCCAATGCCGACAATCTGGGGGCGGTTCTCGACGCCGGGATCCTCGGTTATTTCGCGCATAAACAGCTGCCGTTCATGATGGAAGTCGCCGACCGCACCGCGGCGGATCGCAAAGGAGGCCACCTGGCGCGGGCGGCGGATGGGAGGCTGATCCTGCGGGAGTCGGCCCAATGCCCCCCGGCCGACCAGGCCGCCTTCCAGGATATCGATCGCTACCGCTATTTCAATACCAATAACCTGTGGCTCCATCTGCCGTCCCTGGCGGCGATTCTGGCCGAAAAGGAGGGTATCCTCGGCCTGCCGATGATCCGCAACGGCAAGACGCTCAACCCCCGCGATCCGAGCAGCACGCCGGTCTACCAGCTCGAGACGGCCATGGGGTCGGCGATCTCCGTCTTTGCCGGGGCCGGCGCGATTCGGGTGCCCCGCTCCCGGTTTGCCCCCGTCAAGACGACGGCCGATCTGCTGGGGGTCCGATCCGACTCCTATGTTTTGACCGTTGATTATCGGGTCGTCACCAATCCCACGCGTGCCCGTGGGGCGCTCGTGATCGACCTCGATGACCGCTTCTACCGCCTGATCGACGATCTGGAGGCTCGCTTTCCCGAGGGTCCGCCCTCCCTGATCGATTGTGAAAAACTGGTCGTGCGCGGGGATATCACCTTTCGGCAGGGGATCGGGATCCGTGGATGCCTGACGATCGACAATCCATCTCCAGAACCGCTCGCGCTGGGGGCAGGGATCATTCTCCACGGTCCATGTTGATCTTGCTCCCGGCGCCGGCGCGACGAAGTGTGACAGTTCG
>JBFFZG010000157.1:0-11385 GCA_041568735.1 Promineifilaceae bacterium (SeqCode) | reverse complement strand
GTTCGGGGTGGCCGCCGTCCGGGGTTGGGTGGGAACCGCAAGCGGGGTGGGGTGTTCCGTCGGGGCGGCAGGCGGTTCCATGGAGGAGGCGGGCCGGCAGGCGGCCAGTGTCGAGAATACCAGCCACATGACCAGGATCCGGAGGGGTGTTTTTGTTCCGCTCATCACTTTTCCTCGATCGCCTTCTGGCGAACCGCGGGGCACGCCTGCTGCCTGCCGCTATCTCATCCGCTTGACCGCTCAATCGACTCGCGGCCGAATTGAGTTAAGCGCAGTCTACTCCCGGCGGGGTTTTGCAGCCGTTTGAAGACCCGTTTTACCAATCGTTTGGCCGCAATAAACGGATAATTGGCTGTTTTCGAGGGGCTTGATCCCTGTTTTATAATGAAAACAGGGTAATGGACCGGCCGTCAGCCGCCGGAACGGGGCAGGGGGAAAATCTCATGCGCATGGCAAACGGACTGAAATGGAAGCTGGTCGGGCTTTCCTGGCTGGCGATGGTCGCCTTCGACTTCTTTCTTCACGCCGGTCTGCTGGCGGATCGGTACCGGGTGGCAGATCCTTTTATTCTCCCCCCGGAGCAGGCCTTCGCCCGGATTCCGCTCGGCTATCTCTCGTTTTTCCTGGTGGCCTGGCTGCTCGGCTGGCTGTTGGTCGACCTGGACCGGCGGGGGGGGCGGGCCGGCCTGCTGTTCGGCCTGCAGGTTGGGGCGCTGGTCGGTGGGGCTTTCGTTCTCGGTCTCTATTCGATTGCTCCCGCGCCGCTCTGGCTGCTCGTGGGCTGGTTTGCCGGGCAGCTGGCTGAGGCGGGAATCGGGGGGCTGGTGCTCGGGGTTGGCCTGGCGCGGGGGCGCGCCGGTCGACTCTCCCTCGAAGTGCTTGGCTTCCTCGTGCTCGCCCTGGTGGGCGGCATCGTGCTGCAGAACATCTAGCCGGCGGGGCTCAGCGCCGGCCGACGCTCTGGACCTCCAGCCATTTTTTCACCCGCAGGATGGCCACCACGCTTTTGGCGTCCTCCAGGCGGCCGTCGAGCGCCATATCGACGAGCTTGAGGAGCGGCAGGCGGACGACCTCGATTTTTTCGTCATAATCCTGGGGCAGGGGGTCGGCCGTCAGCTCCGAGGCGACGAAGAGATGCATCGTTTCGTCGGTAAGGCCGGGGGCCGGCCAGATCTTTCCGAGCGGGATCAGGCGGCTGGCGCGGAAGCCCGTTTCCTCCCGCAGCTCCCGCTGGGCGCACACCCCCCATTCTTCGTCCCATCCCCGCGTGCCGGCCGGAATTTCCAGGATCGCCTGGTCGAGCGAAACCCGGTACTGCCGCAGCATCAAGACCTCCCCTTTTTCGTCGAGCGGCACCAGGGCCACGGACCCCGGGTGGCGCACCACGCCTTTTTCCTCGGCCTCGCCATCCGGCCGGATCTGGGGGATGGCTTCCAGCCGCCACCCCTGTGGGCTGCGCCAGATGATGGTTTTATCGGTCATAAAATCTCCTCGCCGTTTTCCCCGGAGGCGGCCGTGAATCGATTAAAAATTGACAATCGGCCCCGGACCTATCACAATTCAATGTCAGCTCCATTGTTTATACTAGCCCGAACCAACCTGAACAAGGAATTGCCATGCCGCGCCCCGCTTTCTTCGCCTTTCGACTGCTGATCGTCGTCGCCGCCGCGGCCGTGATTGTCCTTTCCTGGATGATGGTCAGCGAGGCGACTGACGGACTGGTCATCCGAAGGTGGGTGCGGAACGGGGTCCCCCTGCGCTACGTCGGCCCGCAGAGCGGCGGGCTGCACCCCGGGGTCATCATCGCCCATGGGTTTGCCGGCTCCCAGGAGCTGATGCTCGCCTACAGCTATGTGCTCGCCAATGCCGGCTACGGCACGGTGTCTCTCGATTTCAGCGGGCATGGCCGTCATGCCGCCCCCCTGGATTTTGCCGGAGATAGCCTGGATCGCGATCTCGAGACGGCGCTTTCCGCCCTGAACCAGATCCCCGAAATCGACCCGGCCCGGGTGGCACTCCTCGGCCATTCGATGGGCAGTGGGGTCGTCATGCGGGCCGGCGTGGCGGACCCGGAGCGGGTGTGGGCGGTTGTGGCGATTTCGCCGACCGATGCGGCCGTCACGGAGAGCGCGCCGCCGAATCTGTACCTGCAGGCCGGGGCCCTGGAACCCGGGTTTGCCGCCGGTGCGGCCGATCTGCTGGCCCGCGCCGGTGGGACTAACGAGGATCTGGCCGCCGGCCGCGGCCGGCGCTTCGATCAGATTCCTTGGGTGGAGCACATCGGCATCCTGTTCAGCGATGCCAGCCACCAGGGCGTGCGGAGCTGGCTCGACGGGGTTTTCGGCCTCCGGCCGGAGGCGGTAACCTACGTCGACCGGCGCATCCTCTGGTATCTGCTGCACCTGCTGGCCTGGCTGGCTGCCATCCCGGCCGCCGCCCCCCTCTGGCAGGGGCAGATTCCGGAGCCGCCGCCAACCGACGTGCAGCCCTGGTCGCGCCTGCTCCTCCTGCTGGCCCCCCTTGGGGCGACTCTGCTCCTGTTCCTGATCAACCTGTCGACGCCGGTGCGCGCCCTGGGGGGAATCCTCGTCGGCGGGGCGCTGGCCCTCTGGTTCTTCATGGTCGGCTTCGCCTGGCTCCTGGGCGGCTTCCGCCCGCTGGCGTTCACCTGGGCCGATCTGTGGGCCGGGGTGCTCCTCTTCGCCCTGCTGACCCTGGCCTTCGGCGCCCTGGCCCAGCTCGTCTGGGCCCCCTGGTGGCTGACCCTCACCCGTCTCGCCCGCCTCCCTTTTCTGATTCTGGCCATCATGCCCTGGCAGCTGGCCGCGGCCAAGGCGCAGGCCGGCGCGGATTGGCGCGGCCGCGCACTCTGGTGGCTCGGACAAACCCTGGCTCTCGGCGGCGGGCTGCTCCTGACGGTTCTGCTCATTCCCGATCTCCGCTTCATTCTGCTGATCCTTCCCCTCCTGCCCATCCTGCTGGCCATCATGGCCATCGCCGGCGGCGCTTTTGGCAAACGGCCCTGGGCCGTCGCCCTCGGCAACGCCGCCTTTTTCGGCTGGGTGCTGCTGGTCTTTTTCCCATTGACGAATTGAAGGCGGCGAACGGGGAACGGGGAACGGGCCCCAACTCCCAACTCCCAAATTGGCAATCCGCCCACAATCTGTACAATCCTTCCCCATGCGACGGCGATTCACTGGCTCCATTATCTGCCTGGCGCTCCTCGGGACGGCCGCCTGCGCCGGGCAGCTGCCGCTCGACAACCTGCCCCTGATCGGGCAGCCGACGGCCACACCCACCCCGTCTCCCACCCCGTCTCCGACGCCGGCGCCAACCGTCGAGCCCTATTCGATCGACGGTCTGCGCCGGTTTGTGAGCGCCACCGAAGCGACCCGCCGCTCCGATCAGCAGACGCTGGTCAACGCCTACATGGCCCTCCTGCCGCCCGGGGGGGTATTCGGCGAGCGGGAAGCCGCGTTTCTCTACCAGGGTCCGGGCTTCGACGTGCGCATCGACGGGGATCTCAACAACTGGATTTCCGAAGAGGCGCTGCCACTCAACCGGCTGGGTGAAACCGATTTCTGGTACCTGATCGTCCCGGCCGACCCGGCCGCCCGCATCGACTACCTCCTGGTTGTCGACGGCGTGGCCAGACTGGATCCCTGGAACCCGCAGACGGAGGTCAGCCCGCTGGGACCGCGTTCCAAGCTGGTCATGCCCGGCTACCGGCCGCCGCCGGAGCTGGACAGGGCGCTGGCCCCGCTGCCGGCCGACCGGCGCGGCCGGCTCGACCAGCACACCCTGGAAAGCGCGGCCCTGGGCCAGACCCGGACGATCTTCATCTATATTCCGGCCGGTCCGCCGGCCGCTGGCGGCCGCTACCCCTCGATCTATTTCCAGGACGGCACCGATTACCTCAACCTGATCGACGCCACCCGCATCCTCGACCGGCTGATCGCCGAGGGGGAAATTCCCCCGCTGATCGCGGTCTTCGTCCCTCCGATCGATCGCCGGGTCGAATACCTGCTGAATGATGATTATGTCAACTTTTTGGCCGGGGAAGTCGTCCCCTTCGTGCAGCAAACCTACCGGACCAGCAATGCCCCGGCCCGCACCGCCATCGCCGGCGCTTCGATCGGCGGCCTGATGGCCGTCTACGGGGCGGCTTCCCGACCGGACACCTTCGGGCTGGTCGCCGCCCAATCGGGGGCCTTTGCCCTGGAAAACGAGGCCATCCTCCGGCTGATCCGCCAGCGGGAGCCGCTGCCCACCCGCTACCACCTGATCGTAGGCAGCTATGAAACGGCCGTCACCGGCCGCCCGGAAGACGGCAACTATCTGGCCACCAACCGGAAGCTGGCCGATATCCTGGAGCAAAAGGGGAATACCTTCAAATACGCCGAATACCCCGAGGGGCACAGCTGGGGGCTGTGGCAGGCCCGCCTGGGTGGGGCGCTGCGCTACCTGTTCGGCCCCTGACGGCATCGAACCGGGAAAGCGAAAAGGCCGCCCGGGGGCAGCCTCCTCAAATGATCATCATCACCTGCAAAATGAAGAATGATGGTCAGCGATTCATTTTCTTGAGAAACATCGAGGCCGGCAGGTTGTAGCCGTACGGCTTGAGCTGGGGTTCGCAGCGCGGGCGGATCCCGTTGGTCGTGTGATGCCCCTTGATCTTGCCGTTTTGGTCATCCCCTTCATCGACAAAGACAAAGATATCGTTCAGGACGACCACATCCCCTTCCATGCCGGCGATCTCGGTGATATGCGTCACCTTGCGCGAGCCGTCGCGCAGGCGGCCAGCCTGAACGATGAAATTGATCGACCCGGCGATCTGCTTGCGCACGATCGGCAGCGGGAGCTCTTCACCGGACATCAGGACCAGGGTTTCCAGCCGGGCCAGGCAGGAGCGGGGGTCGTTGGCGTGCACGGTCGTCATGCTCCCGTCGTGACCGGTGTTCATCGCCTGCAGCATGTCGAGCGCTTCCCCGCCGCGGCACTCGCCGACGACGATCCGCTCCGGCCGCATGCGCAGGGCATTGCGCACGCAGTCCCGGATGGTGATCTCGGTCGGAGCCAGCCGGGTGGGCTTCTTGGTCTCCAGGCGGACGACATTTCGCTGCTTCAGCTGGAGCTCGGCCGCGTCTTCGATGGTGACCGTCCGCTCGTGCTCCGGGATAAAGCCGGAGAGGCAGTTGATCAGGGTCGTTTTACCGGAGCCGGTGCCGCCGGAGACGACGATGTTCTGCCGGCTGACGACCAGAGCCTCCAAAAAGTAGGCCATGTCCGGGGTCAGCGAGCCGAAATTAATCAGGTTCTGGATGGTCAGCCGATCCTTGGCGAATTTGCGGATGCTGATGCTCGGGCCGTCGATGGCCACCGGCCGCATGACGGCGTTGAAGCGGGAGCCGTCCGGCAGGCGGGCGTCGACCAGCGGATTTTCCTCGTCGGCCAGCCGGCCGATCGGCAGGGCGATCCGCCGGATAATCCGCTCGACGTGGTCGTCGTCGAGAAAGCGGTGGCCGGTTTCGATGATGCGCCCCTTGATTTCCACGAAAATCACGTAGGGGCCGTTGACCATCACCTCGGAAATCTCTTCGGTTTCCACAAACTTCTGCAGAGGGCCGAAGCCGAATGTCTCGTCGAGAATATCCTCGAAGAAGCGAGCGCGCTTCACGCCGGCCGGGATAGTGACCCGGCCGCTGTCGATGAGCTGCTCGAGCGTCTGGAGCGCCTTCGTTTCCCGCTCCGGGGTCCGCTCGAGCGGCAGGTCGAGGGAGATTTCGGGCGCGAGAATCTTTTTGCGCAGCATGTCGGCCAGCTGCAGCTCGAGCCGCAGGACGGTCGCCTCATCGTCCGGGATGTGGCTCCGCTGGCGGGAGACTTCCGGCGGATCATCTTTCAGCGGGCGGAGGAGCCCGGTCTCCCGGCGGGGCATCGGTGTTTCGACGACCACCGGCTTCGGTTTGACCGGGGCCCGCATCTCGCGCAGACCGACCCCTCCGTTCACCCCGCCGTTCAGCGGCGGCGCCTTCACCGGCGGAGCCGGCATCGATTCATCCTGTCGGCGAAATAAGCTCATAATTGCTTCCCCCTCGGCTTTTTGCACAGGTTCGCCCCCCGAGGGTAGGTGCACTAGGTTGTGGCGCTCATTTGACTGCTGGTCGATGGTTAAAAGCGAAAACTTTCGTGAAATTCAGACCGCCGCCAGCGATTACCGGCCTGATTTACATGGCTCATTATAAGGATTCAACCGCCAATTGCATTGGCCGATCTGTCCTGAACCAACAGTACCCCTGCCGGGTGTGGCCTGGACCACAGCCGTCCGGTCAATCAAGTTTCAGCCACCAGGTGGAGATCGGTAAAGACCGGGGGCTCGGCGCAGTTGGGGTAGAGCCGCTCGACAAATTTCAGCGTGTACGGCGCGGTTTGATGGGCTTTTTCGGCGGCCGCATCGGGGAAGGTCATCGTGTGAATGAAGCGGTGGGGATCGCTCGTCTGGTAGGCGCTGTACCCGGTTTCCGGCTCGTTTTCCCGGATCGCCGCCACAAATTCGGCGATGATCTGGTGGGCCAGGGCGACCTGCCCCTCGTCGACCCGGTAGTGAACGTGTTTGCGAATCATTTTCTCTCTCCGGTGCGGCTCCGGCTGGTCTTACACCTGAGATTGGCCTTCGAGCAGCTGTTTCAGGCGGCGGTAATCCCCTTCGACCGAGCGGCGGACCATGCCGTCGAGCAGCGGCTGGAAGAGGCGAAAAAAGCCCGAAGCATCCCCCTCGACGATGGCCGTCACCCGGCAGCCGGCCCCGGCTGGTTCGACGATGCGGGTGAAGGTGATCGGAAAAGAGCCGGCCGTCGTCGTCCCCTTGATCAGGCGGCCGGGCTCGAAAGCCACAATCTCGAAAGATGATTCGATCCGGCGGCCCAGAAAGCGAGCGACCTGCTCGTAAGTCGACCCGACCCCCCACGGACCGCTCGACGTGACCCGCGCCTCGACCATGCCCTGCTGCCAGCGCGGGTTGTTTTCCGGCCGGCTGATAAAGGCGAAAGTCTCCTCTGCCGGCCGCTGAATTTCGATCGCTGCCGTAATGTGGGTCATGGCACTCACCGGACGGCCGGGAAGCCGGCCGTGCCACCGTTGATTTATTCGAATTCCCCCCGCACAAACCGCAGGGCCGTTTCCGCCAGCAGGGCCGATCCGAGCGGCATGGCCCGCTCGTCGATGTCGAAGGCCGGGTGGTGCAGGAAGCGATCCGGGCCGCCCGGTTCGCGCACGCCCAGGATGAGCATCGCCCCCCGGCTGGCCCGTGACATGTAGCCGAAATCCTCCGCCCCCATCACCGGACCGCGAGAGAGGACGTTCTCTTCGCCGATCATCGCCGTGGCCGTCTGCCGAATCCAGTCCGCCACCGCCGGGTCGTTGTAGGTGGCCGGGTAGCCCGGCTGGACGGTCATCTCGTAATCGCCGCCCAGGGCGCGGGCGATCGACAGCGCCCCTTCGACTTCGTCGATCAGCTGCTGGCGCACCTCGTCGTCCATGCTGCGCAGGGTCAGGTAGAGCGAAACCTCCCCTGGAATGACGTTGTTGACCGTGCCGCCGACCACCTTGCCAACCGTGATGACAGCCGGCTGGTGGGGGTTGACCCAGCGGGAGACGATCCCGTGAATCCCGGTCAGCACGGGAGCCAGCATAAAGATCGGGTCCCGCGCCAGGTGCGGGGCGGCCCCATGCCCCCCTCTCCCCTTGATGATCCCGGTAATTCGGTCGGCGTTGGCCAGGATAGGGCCGCTGTCGATCGAGATGGTGCCCCGATCGAGCTGGCCGTTCACGTGCAGGGCGATGACGGCGTCCAGCCCTTCGATCGCCCCGTCGGCGATCATGGCCGGCGCCCCGCTGATCCCATCCTTGTCCTGGTTTTCCTCCGAAGGCTGGAAGAGCAGGCGAATTTCCCCGTCGAATTCGACATCCCGCAGGAGCATCGCCGCCCCGAGCAGCATGGTCGTGTGGGAATCGTGGCCGCAGGCGTGCATTTTGCCCGGGACCTGGGATTTGTAGGGGACGTCGTTGGCCTCCTCGATCGGCAGGGCGTCCATGTCGGCCCGGATGCCGATCACCGGTCCCTGGCCATTGCCCAGGCGGGCCACAACGCCGGTCCGGCCGACTCCCGTCTGGTGCTCGATGTCGAGCCCGCGCAGCGTTTCCGCGACGAGACCGGCCGTCTTGATTTCTTCAAAGCCGAGCTCCGGATTCATGTGGATCGTCCGCCGGAGGCGGCTCAGTTCGTCCTGAAGGGCCTGTGCTTTTTCTAACATATACTGCTCCTGAAGAATGCGGTTATTTTCGCCCTGGAAGATGAAAACCGGGCGGGCGGCGTCCGACCACCGGACGGCACGCAGCGGGATGATAGAAGGTGAACGGCTCGCCCCTTCCTTTCATTGTATCCCACTCACTCCTCCGAAAAAAACGGCGATGCTCCGGTATGCGGCGATCCGCTCCTCTGTTAAAATCCGCTGGCGCTGTTCGATTCGATTTCAAGCTGGATGCCGCGGTTCCGCCCTCACCGGGGGCGCAGGCGCGGCCAGGACAGGAAGGAAAGGAAAGATGACCCGCCAAACATTTAAAACAGGGGCCAGATGGGAAGCGATCGTCGGCTACTCGCGGGCGGTGCGGGTGGGCCGCATCGTCCACGTCGCCGGCACAACGGCCACTGACGAAAACAGCCGCGTCGTCGGCATCGGCGACGCCTATGCCCAGGCTGTGCAGGCGCTGCGCAATATCGAGCGCGGGCTCAAAGGAGTCGGGGCCGATTTTGCCGACGTCGTCCGCACCCGAATGTTTGTCGTCAACATCGCCGAGAACTGGGAGGCGGTCGGCCGGGCGCATGGGGAGATTTTCCGCGACATCCAGCCGGCGTCGACCATGGTCGAAGTGAGCGGGCTGATCCAGCCCGAAATGCTGGTCGAAATCGAGGTCGACGCCATCGTCGACACCGATTAGGCGGGTTTAAAGATAGCCGGTCGCCTGTTGCTTCCAGAGGGATGGTGTGCTAACATGCATCCTTCATCATTCCGTCAATTTCAGGAATCATCACCCCTGCTTTCTCTAGGCTCCCAGAGAACAGCCTGGGCCGATCATCGGCATGAAAAATATCGATAAGCATTTTAAACTCAGTTCAGAGTTTGCCGTTCGAATTCTGGGCGCCTTTGTTTTTGCCTTCCTGTTCATCCTGATCGGGGAGCCCATTGCGGCCCTCTTCCGGCAGCCGGCGACGCTAATTTTGACCATTGTCGGCCTGCTCGGCTTCCTGGCCGGCCTGATCCTGACCCCGTCGATTACGACCCGGCCGCTGTCTCGGGCTCGCCGCAGTCTCCTGGAAATGCCACCGGAGCGGCTGACGGCCGTCATTTTCGGCCTCCTGCTCGGCCTCCTCGCCGGCGGCCTTTTCTCGATTCCCCTCTCTTTCCTGCCCTCACCTTTCCGGGAAATCCTCCCGCTGGCGGCCGTTCTCGTCTTCAGCTATTTGAGCACGGTCATCCTCATGCTGCGCCAGAACGATCTCAAAACGCTTTTCGCCAGCTTCCAGCGCCTTAGCGGCGTTGGCGGCCCGGAGGGCGGCAGCCAGGGGGGCGACATCAGCGAGCGGGACCAGGTTCTCCTCGACACGAGTGTCATCATCGACGGCCGGATCACCGATATCAGCAAAACCGGCTTCATCCGGGCCACCCTGCTCATTCCCAGCTTCATCCTGCGCGAGCTCCAGCACATCGCCGACAGTCCGGACGCCATCCGCCGCAACCGCGGCCGGCGCGGGCTCGAGGTGCTGAGCATCCTGCAGAACGATGCCCCGGTGCCCGTGCGCATCACCGATATCGACGCCCCTGATATTCGCGACGCGGACAGCAAGCTGATCGCCGTCGCCAAGCAGATCCACGCCCCGATCATGACCAACGACTACAATTTAAACCGGGTGGCCGAGCTGCAGGGGGTCAACATCATGAACATCAACGACCTGGCCAATGCCGTCAAGGTCGCCTACCTGCCGGGTGAAGAGCTGGTGGTCAAGGTGATCCAGGAAGGGCGCGAAGTGGGCCAGGGGGTTGGCTATCTCGACGACGGCACGATGGTGGTCGTCGAGGACGGGGTCTATCACATGAACGAAAATGTCGGCGTCCTGGTGACCAAGGTGCTGCAGACCTCGGCCGGCCGCATGGTGTTCGCCCGCTTCCTCTCCGCCGCGGAGCTCTCCGCCCGCGGCCGCTCCCACTACAGTTCCTGAAACAAGGCCATCTGGTCGGGATGGGTTTCGACCGGCCGCCGCGGCCGGCGCGCGGCCGGCAGCTGCGCGAGGGCCGGCAGGCCGCCGCTCTCGTTTACTGCCGCCAGCCGTGCCCGCGCCCGCTCGGCCGCTTCCCGGTGGTCGACCAGCGGCCGCGGGTAGTGCCGCCCAATGCCGCAGCCGGCCGTTTCCTGCTGGCCGGCCGGCATCAGGTGGGGAGCGTGAATCCATTTGGCCGCGAGGCCGCTCAGCTCGGGGAGCCAGCGGCGGATAAAGTCCCCCTCCGAATCGAGCCGGCGCCCTTCGCCGGTGGGATCGACAATCCGCACCGGCCGGCTGCCGGCCGTGCCCGAAAGGAGCTGGAGCTGCCCGTAAAAAATGGCCGGTTCAAAATCGACAAAGGCCCGCGCCAGGTGGGGAGCAAACGCCCGCCAGTCGAGCCATAGGTCGTGGGCGGCAAAGGAGACGAGCAGGGCGCGCAGCCGCTCGTTCAGCCAGCCGGTGGCCAGCAGGCAGCGCATGGCGGCGTCGACCAGCGGATAGCCGGTTTCCCCTTTCTCCCAGGCCGCCAGCCACCCCTGGGAGCGCCCACCGCCCCCATCCGGCCGCAGCCGCTCGTGCGCCGGGGCCAGGCAGTCCGTTTCCAGGTCGGGCCGCAGCGCGAACTGCTGCCGGAAATGATCCCGCCAGACCAGCCGGCCGTCAAAGACCCGCAGGGAAGCCGCCCAGCGCCCCCCCTGCGCCTCCCGGGCCTCCCGGTCCATCCGGCCGAGATCGCGCAGCCGCTGCCGCGCCGCCAGCGCGGCCGTCCGGCCGGACAGCGTGCCGAATGCCAGGTGCGGCCCCAGGCGTGAGCAGCGGTCGGCGGCCAGCAGGGGAGCGCTGCGCGCCGTGACATAATCGCTTCCTCGTTCGTCCAGGAAGCGGCGCAGGGCCGCCTGCGCCGCCGCTTCGCCGCCGGGCTCCCCGCCGCAGCGATCCCGGGGCAGTCGCAGCTGCTGGTGGTCGGGGATGCGGCCGATGACGACGTCGACCGGCCGCAGCGCCGCGGGGGTGGGCAGCGCCGGGGGCTGCAGGGTGACTTCCCGCCAGGCGGCCCAGGCGCCGGG
>JBFFZG010000156.1:0-11387 GCA_041568735.1 Promineifilaceae bacterium (SeqCode) | reverse complement strand
GGTCAGATCGACATTGCCGTCATTGGTCACCACATAGCTCCAGGTGACCGGATCTCCGACCGGAATGGTCGCTCCATCTGAACCATTCGTCGTCTTGTCAATAGTTAGTGACGGGTTTGCCACAACGGTCTGCTGGTTGGTGAAGGTACAGTCCAGCTTCTCACCATTAGAGATAGTGAAGTCTCCGCCGTTTTCCAGCAGGTTCTGATCGGGGTTGCCCTGCTGACTGGTACAAACAGCGCCAACCAGGTTCCAGCCGGTTGGTACAGTTTCCTCTAGATTGTATGTCCCGGGAGTTAAACCAGCGCTGGTGAACGGAACGGATAAGTCCGCCAGCGAGAAGGTGCTGATGATGGTGCCTGTAGGCACGTCAGTCAATTCAAAGTCAAATAATGTCGGGTCGCCGGGCAATGGATCTCCATTGCTATCCAGGGTCACCTTGTCCACTGAGCTGAGTACGCCAGGAACCTCGATCGTGATGCCGGGCAATGCCTGGCATTTACACTTCGAGGGCGCGCCTGGGAAGGCGTCGAGCGGGCTCTCGCACAGCTCGTTGGCACCTGGCTGCCGCCAGCTTAGACAGGTATTGATATCCAGCTCACCGTCGGCATCGTCGTCGATGCAGGCCACGGTGATGTTCTGGATACTGCTGAAGAGCGGGTTGTGGGCACTGTCGATATCGCCGCAGGTATCACCGCTGAAGGGGTCGGTTAAGTTACAAGTTCCGAAGTTGCACGCGTTGATATCAGCATTAGTCCCATCGGGATCAGAGCACGTCACTGACCTGAGGTTCGAACAAGTCAGTTGGGTGGTGCCATCCGGAGCTTCAGGATCAACATCGCACGTGGTCTTACCAGGATTTGATGCGGCCCAGCAGTCTTTGTCAGCACTGCAACCCAAATTCCCATTCAGGGTGCAAGTACCGGGCTGGGCATCGAGATCGAGCCACGGCGGATCGGGCGCGAAGGGGAAGTTACTTGCCGAACACGAGCCCGTAAGCGCGTCACCGCCGTCTTCGGCGATATAGACACCGACGTCGTGCCGGGCCTGAGCGGTCAGGTTGAATTCAGCCACAAATGAGAACGTGGCCGTATCACCGGGGAAGTCGCAGCCGTCGACCACAACGAGACTGCTTGTGGAGGCGATGTTGACATCGTTGGCCGTGCAGTTCAGGTCGCCGCCCTGGCCGAATTCGTTATAGACATCGTTCATGCAGGTGGTCGGGTTTCCATTTTCGTCTTGGAGAACCGGTGCTAGGCTAACGATCTCGGCTGAGGTGAGGACAGCGCCACCGCCAGTTGGCAGGATACAGGTGCCTGTATTGCCAGGGTTGGGATGGTCATCACAGTCCGAATCGACAGTACAAGCTATACTGTTATCTAACGAACAGATTCCAGCTCCACTCGTGCCATGGGAGAAGGAAAGGAAGCGAAGGTCGATCCCTTGATCAAGCTTAATATCGGGTCTGTCACCCGTGCTGATTTCTTCGATGGGATTGGCCTGGTCAATAGCCACAAGATTTGCGGCCCCAACCTGAGTAATCAGGATCATGGCCAGGCCAATAAAGGCGGTGATGAATCCAACACCGCGTTTTCTAATTTTTTGGATATTATTTTTCACGGGAATCCCTCCTAAAGGAATGCAGTAGTAGGCTACGGTCAATTCCAACTTTTTTCGCGAGCAGGTTTTTCTCCAAGCCGAAACAGGTCATTCGTCCTCCAACGCTTCTAGTCGTTCAGTCCGTGGCCTGACGGCTGGGTGCAGCTCCGCAACCACGCTCATTTCTCCACCAATCAATATCATCGAATAAATGTAATCATTTCCAGGTGGCTAACCGCTCTCATTTTCGGCAGCCAATATGCTTTCAAGAATCTGGACAAACGCGTCGGCCGGGCGGGAACCCTCCAGCAGCCGGCCACGCCCGCCGTGTAAAACGACAAACGCCGGGGTGGTGTCCGTCACCTCCCGGGCATCATACATATCGCCCACGATCCGCTGCAGGGCGGCGCGGCCGTTGAAACAGGTTGAAAATGCGTCCTTATCGAGGCCAACGTCCCCGGCCAGATCGAGCAGGCGGCCGTCGGCGTCGTCGACGGCCCAATCGTCGATCCGGGCAAATAACTCGTGGTGCATCTCCCAGAAGCTGCCCTGCTCCCCGGCGCACTCGGCGGCCACCGCGGCCGGTAGGGCCTGAGGGTGTTCCGCCAGCGGCAGGGATTTAAAGACCCACATAATGGCCCCGGTGTCGACCAGCTGTTGATCGATGGCCGGCTGGATCTCCAAAGCGTGCTGGCCGCAGGCCGGGCACTGGAAATCGGCGAACTCGACCACGACCACGGCGGCTTCCGGGTTGCCTTTATACGGATCGCCGGCCAGCGTAAATCCCGGCCGGTCAGGATCCGGAACCAATCCTTCAGCACTGGCCCAGTAAGGGAGCTCGGCCGGATCCGGTTCGGCTGCCATCTCCGGTTCTTCGCCGGCCAGCAGGGTGTCAAACAGGTCGCTGAAAACCGGTAAAGGCTGGGCGCCATTGACCGGATATATGGTGTCCCGCCCCTCGACGAGAACCTGAAAAGAAGGCGTGCCGGTAAAACCGAGCGCCTGCCCGGCGGCTATCCGTTCGTCGACCAGGCTGCCGTTCTCACCCGCAGCCATGCAGGCCTGGTAGGCGTCCTGGTCGATGGCCAGCCGGCCGGCCAGGCCGTCGATAAAGTCGCGCGGGTCGGGCAGGCCGCCCCACTGCTGCTGCGTGTCGAACAGCAGATCGTGCATTTCCCAGTAAGCAGCCGCGCCCTGCTCCCCCACGCAAATGGCGGCCACGTGGCCAACCGGCGCCGTAGGATGTAATTTGGTCAGCGGGTAGTCGCGGAAAACAAAGTTGACCTGCCCTTCCGCGCCATACGATTGCAGCAGGGCCGGCAGCGTCGTCTTGAAGTGACGGCCGCAGAACGGGCAGAGGTAGTCGCTAAACTCAACGAGGGTAATGTCAGCTTCGGGGTTGCCGATAAAGGGGTACCCTTCTTCAGTAAAGCCGACAGGCAGCCCTTTGTATGTTTCCAGGTCCAGTCCCTCGGTGTCAAAACTGACCTGAATGGCTGCCTCGGGATCGACGGTCGCGTCTTCACCGGTGCCGGTGGCCGCCATCGTGGTGTCGCCCCCCAAAATAGATTCAATCGTTTGGGCAAAGACCGGCAGAGGCTGGGCCCCGACAATGGGCGCGATTTCCCCTCCTGCAGTGATCAACCGAAACGTCGGGGTGCCGTTAAATCCCAGCAGCTGTCCCTCGGTGACGCTGTCGTTGACACGCGCCATGGTCCGGCCATCGGCCAGACAATCGGCATAGGCTTCCATATCGACCCCGCTCTCCGCGGCCACGCCGTTGATAAAAGCGGTGGGATCGGCCAGCCCCGCCCATTGGCTTTGAGCGGCAAAGAGGCGGTCGTGCATCTCCCAGAAGAGGACGGCGCTCTGCTCCCCCGCGCAGTGGGCGGCGGCGTGACCCTGGGGGGCCGTGGGATGAAGTCCGATAAGTGGGTAATCCCGAAACACGTATTTGAGCTGGCCGCTCCGGCCGTACGTTTCGAGTAAGGCCGGCAAAGTTTGATCGAAATGGCGGCCGCAGAAGGGGCAAAGGAAATCGCTGAACTCGATCAGCGTCAGCGGGGCCTCCGGATTTCCAAGGAAGGGATACCCTTCTTCCGTGAATCCGGCCGGCAGACCCCGATGAATCTCCAGGCCGACATCCTCTGGGGTAAAATCGGTGTCCGGGTTTAACCCCTCACCAACCCTTTCTTCAACACCAGGCTCGGCCGAGGAAGGGTCTGATATCAGCACCTGGCACGCAGCGGCCAAAAAGGCGATGCCGATCAGGGCGCCTAAAATACTTCGACGACCTACCAGAAATCGTCTCTGCGAAAAAATCGTCTTGAACTGGTTAACCATGGAAGGATAAACAGAGGAGAATCCCGCAAGCGGATTGGATCCAATTCCTCTTCATAAATTGTGTTACCGACTCTCAGTGTGTTACTGACTCTCAGGTGGAGAAATAGGCTGTTTGAAAATCACCCTTTTTCACCGGGAAGATCAGCTGCGATAAATTGGTTTTGTTTCCCAATGTCCCTAACCATCATTTTAGGGCAGGGGTCTGAACAACTTCTAAACAGAATCTTTCAAACTTTTGACAATCCGTACTGTCTTCCTATTTTTCCGGCTGCGGGCCGCGTTCAGCCGCCGGCTGCTCCCGCAGGCAAGCAGCCTCAATCCGAATGATTCCACTGGTGGGCCAGGAAAAATCAGCCGCTCCCCATTCAGAGCACCTCTCCCGGTAATGCCATTGCGTCGCAGTGCAGCTGGTAGCCGACCCCGTATTCGGTCAGGAGGTGAACCGGCCGGCGCGGGTCTTCTTCAATCTTGCGCCGCAGCCGGGAGATATAGATGTAGACATTCTGCTCGTTCCCTTCCTGCTGCTCCCAGCCCCAGACGCTTGCGAGAATCTGTTGAGTCGTAACCACCCGGTTGGCGTGGCGGGCCAGGAACACCAGCAGCCGGTATTCCGTTCCCGAGAGATGGACGCGTTCCCCGTCGACGAAGACCATGCGCCGGGCGAAATCGATCGTCAGCCGACTGCTACACGAAACAATGTCCGGACCCGGCTCCGGCCGGCGCTCACTCAGACGCAGGGCGGCGCGCACCCGGGATTGGAGCAGCGGCACACTGAGCGGTTTGGATAAAAAGTAGTCCGCACCCAGCTGAAAGCCGCGCAGGATGTGCTCCTCGCCATCTATCGCGCTCAGGAGAATGATGGGGATATCGGTCAGCCGCCGGATCCGCTCACAGGTTTCCCAGCCGTCCATGACCGGCAGCGACAAATCGAGCAGGACCAGGTCCGGCCGAAAGGCGTAAAGGGAGCGCAGTCCCTCCTCGCCGCTGGCCGCCTGGCAGACCACCGCCCCTTCCCGGATCAAAGCCCGGGCCATCCGCTCGCGCAGGGCTGCTTCAGGCTCGATGATCAGGATCTTTTTGTGCTGCATGGGATCTTCGCAGGCTTGTCAGACCGGCCGGCCGGACTTCACGAAGCGGCCGGCAGGCTCAAAGCGACCTGCCTGGCCAGCCGGTAGCCCACGCCGTATTCTGTCAGCAGCATCGCCGGCTCCTGGGGATTCGGTTCGATTTTCTGGCGCAGGCGGTTGATGTAGACATGCACGTACTCCGGATGATCCCGGTATTCCCAGCCCCAGACCTGCGAAAGAATCTGGTTGAAGGTCATGGTTTTTCCCCGGTTCTCCAGGAAATAGACCAGGAGGGCGAACTCTTTGTGCGTCAGCCGGATCAGCCGATCCCCGGCGCTCACCCGGCGGGTGGTGACGTTCACCGTCAGGTGGTCGAGCCGGTAGATGAGGTGGGTTTCGCCGGACGTTTCAGCCGGCGCCCGGGATAGGGCCAGGCGGATGCGCAGCAGCAGCTCCTTGTGATTGATCGGTTTGACGATGTAATCCGTTGCCCCCATTTCCAGACCGCGCACGATGGTGGCCTCATCCCCCAGGGCGCTGATAAAGATCACCGGTGTGTCGGCGATCTGGCCGACCTGCTGGCAAACTCCCCACCCATCCAGCCCTGGCAGCATCAGATCGAGCAGCAGGAGGTGCGGCTGGTGCCGATAAAACTGGCGCAGTCCGTCATCTCCATTATGGGCGATCATGACGTCGGCCCCCTGCCGGGTCAGCATCCGCTCAACCAGTTCGCAGAAGATCACGTCATCATCGACGAGCAGAATTTTTTTGCCTTGGAGCATGGTCTTTGTGTTCCACCGGCACCGCAGTCGTCGGCGGCGAAGCAGCCAACTCCCAACGAAGCCCGAATAGGGTCTGAGCCTGTTCTTATAAATCGAGCGCCTCTCGGCCGACTCGACCGCCGGGAATCAAAACCGGCAGGCTTCGAACCGCCCCGATGCCACGTCAGGCGCCAAACAGCCCGGCATCTTCTCCCATTAAAGCCCATACCAGGTGGAAAACAATCGGTAGTTTTACGTAGAATATCCCTGGCCCCTCGCAATAGACCGCCGCTTCCCTAATCTCATTGTCGCCCCTGCCCTTTCATCTTAACCATTTACCGCCGCGGCGTGAAGAGGCAGGGCACCAGTCTGGCCCCGAATTAACGGAATATTTCCTCGACGACTGTCCCTTCCCAGGCAGCCGGCGGTGATAGTCCCAGCAGGCGGGCCAGGGTCGGGGCACTCTCCAGCAGGGTTACCGGCCCGGCGATCCGGTGCCCCGGTCGAACCATCGGCCCCATGGCCATCCAGGGAATCGTCATGTCTTCCGGCCGCTCCGTGCCGTGGGTTTGCTCGTGCCCGCCGTGATCGCTGTGCAGGACGACACTGTCGGCCCCCGTCAGGCTGTCGAGAACGATCCCCACCGCCCGGTCGAGCCGCTCCGCCTGGGCCAGGTAGGCGGGCGACATCCAGCCATAAACGTGCCCCCAGATGTCGACCTGACCCAGGTAGACGAAGACGAAATCCGGCCGCTCATCCCGAATGTAGCTGGCGGCCGCGGCCGCCAGCTGCTCGTCCCCTTCCGGCCCCATAAAAAGGAGATCGCGAAAGTAGGCCGCGTGCAGGGTTTCCGGCCGGCCGAGATCCCGCAGCGGCTCCCAGCCGTAGAAGGCGGCGCATTTCAACCTGCCCGCCCGGGCGATATCAAACAGGCCGGGCAGCGAGCCGGCCGGCGGCTGGTAGAGATTCTGGGTCACCCCGTGCCGGGCCGGCGGCACGCTGTGAAAAATCGACATGTGGCAGGGCAACGTGAAGCTGGGCATGACCGACTGCGCGGTCAGCGTCCAGGCCCCCTCCTGGCAAATGCGGTCGATATGGGGACTGCTGATCCGGTCCAGCGCGTCCGGGCGCAGCCCATCGGTCATGATCAGCACGGTTGTCATCTGCCCCTCACTTTTCCCCTCGCAGCGGGTACCCCATGGACGGGTAGCCAAAATGGCTGCCCATCGATTTTCCAGCCCCGTTCGACAGGCGACCGCCCGGCCGTCCGGATCAGAACGGCAGCTCCCGGCTGCCGGTCACGCGGGCGTACCAGTCGGTCAGGAAGCCCATGGCGTCGTCAAATTTATTCTTCGGCAGCAGTTTATAAGACGTGATCTCAAAGCGGCGGTAGAGCTCCCCGTAGACGCCGCCGTACTCGTTGCGGCCGGTCTGTTTGCCCAGGGCCATGGCCACCGCCTTGACCGCCTGGCTGATCTGAGCCGCCTGCCCCGGGGTGACGTGATGCCGGGTGTCGCCGACAATGGATTCCAATTCTTCGATCCGCCGCTCGTGGCTGTCGACCCGCGATTCGAGCAGGATCTGCTGCTGGGCCATTTTCATGATGGCGGCGGCGATTTTGTAAGCCTGCACCGAGGGGTTGTCCTCTTGCGCGAGCAGGGTGTTGAACGTCGGGTCGGCCGTCAGCCGGCCGTCCTGAAAGGCCTCCCACAGAACCGCGGCCGCCTCTTCCTGGAATTTCTCCAGCTTGGAGCGAATGTCTTCGTTGACTGCCCTGGTGCTGATCCCCGACAGGCAGAGCGGCACCAGGTCGGCCCGCAGCATGTAGGTCTGCTGCTGCCCCCGTTGGGGAGTCATTATGGCTACCCGTTGCAGGCCGCGCAGCAGGACGTTCTGCCGGCGAATGCGGCGCACCTGCGCCTGGGTGTCGATGCCCAGGGCATCACAGAGATGGCGGATGGAGACGTAAATGTGGCCGTCGCTTCCCCGGATGGCGGTCAGCTCGTCTCCGTAAAAGGCCACTTCTTTCTGTTCGATCACTTCCAGGTTTTTTTCTGCCATGAATCGGTCGCTCAACTCGGCCGCGGCGGCGCCACTCCCCTCTTGTCCAGAGGTCGGGCCGTCCGCGGCATTGAATTTCATTAAATATTGAACACGCGTTCTTTATTTCATTCGGCCGCCGCACCCCCCCTGCCGGCCGAAAAATCGCTAATAATCTTCCATGTTAATCTGCCGGCGGGCCGGTTTGGTCGGAATGGTCAGCTCCCGATTTTCGACCTGGAGCAGCGCCTCGGTCAGCAGAAAGCGGACCAGCTCGTTGATGGCCACCCGTTCCTTGGCGGCCAGGGCGGCGATGCGCTCGACCAGCTGCGGGGTCAGAATATAGGTTTTGCGGATCTGCCGATCCTGGTCGGCGGCCTGGGCGCTGCGGGCGCGGGACCGCTCCCGGACCGGTTCCGGTTCCGGTTCCGGGGCCGCCGCCGCCGGCTCGACCGGCCGGCCGGCGCTGATCGTATCCCGCCAGCCCGGCCGCCGGGCCGGTCGCTCGCCGCCGCTCAACTGGTTGGCCAGTTCATCTTTACGCGCCATAACCGATCATCTCCTCCGCCAGGGTCCGGTAAGCCCGGGCCCCGCTGCTCGTCGCCTCGTATTCCCCGACGCTGATCCCCTGCAGGGTCGCCTCGGGAATGCGCACGTTGATGGGCACCACCGCCTTGAACACCAGGTCGCCGAATCGCTGCCGCACGGCGTCTTCGATGGCGCCGGTCAGCGAGTTGCGCTGATCCCACATCGTCAGCACGATGCCAAACAGGCGCAGGGTCGGGTTGACCTCCTGCACCTGCTCGACAATGGTCAGGAGCTGGTCGATCGCCTTGTAGGCATAGGGGTGGACCTGGAGGGGAATGAGAATCTCCGCGGCGGCCGCCAGGGCGTTCACGGTGAAAAAACCGAGGCTGGGCGGGCCGTCGATCAGGATGAGATCGTACCGGCCGTCCAGCGGCGCCAGCGCCTTGCGCAGTTTAAAATTCCGGTCGATCGCGTTGATAAAGGCCAGTTCGGCCGCCGCCAGGTCGAGGTTGGCCGGAATGAGATCGAGATTGGGGCGCAGCGGCACGACGGCCGCGGCCGCCTGGCGGGGGTCGTCGAGCGCATCGTAGATGGTCAGCCGCTCGGCGCCGGGGTCGACCCCCCAGCCGCTGGTCAGGTTGGACTGAGGATCGAAATCGACCACCAGAATCCGCCTGCCGGCCGCGGCCAGCTCCGCGCCTAGATTTTGGACGAGGCTGGTTTTTCCCACCCCCCCCTTCTGTGAAACAATGCCGTAAACCCGGGCCATTGGCTGCTCCTGCAGGTGACAGCGGCCGGCCGGCCGCCTGTCGTGCTGTGTCTGGTGTATGATTGTAGACTTGAGTATACCTAAAATTATGCTTGTGTACAAATTGTTACACAAGTGTCCATTTGTAATATACTAATTACAATAGTAATACTATGTACACTTTTGGACACTTTTTGCGATCGGCCCCCACAAACCGGGGGCTGGAGCGGGGACATCCGGTGGGGGAGGGGAGGCCAAATCCGCCGGCGGGCCCGCGTGGCGGGAGGCCAGAGTTGAAAGCGGCTCAAGCTGCGGCCATCGAAATCGCCCGTCAGCGGCTTTCGCCCATTGGTTTGGATAGACGGCGCATAAATGGCCGCCAGGGGCTTTTTAGCGGCAATTTTGGCCGTCTGGCCGCGGCAAAAAGGGGGCGGCGGGGATCAGCCGGCGGCCGAAGCCGCAGTGATCTCGCGGCGTCCATCGGCGCCGGTCGGCGAGCAGCCGGCTGGCCGGGCCCTTTTCCTGGCCGATTGCAGGCCACTTTCCAGGCCAGAAAACTCGGGAGCGGTCGAAACACCATTCAGACCGGGTTGTACACTTGTGTACATTATTGTACACTTTTGGACACTCCGGGACATACCGGTACACCGTTCCCCGTCAGGCGAACCCGGGTGTCCGTCGGTTTACCCCGGTGTACCGGCCGGCAGGGGACGAATGGCTCACCCGGCGCCGCTGGCCCCGCCGCCGGCCGCCCCCGCGCCGGCACCGCCGGCGGAGGAGCTGCCCGCGGCTGTGGAGCTGGCGGCCATCGCGGCGAAGGCGGCCATGCTGTCGGCCGGGGAGACCGAGAGCGCCGAAAAATAGGGGGGAATCTCCCCGACGCCTTCTTTTTCAAAACGGCGGGCCCAGTTCGCGAGCTGCCCGGCGGTGGCCGCGTAGGGAAGATAGCGGCCGAAATCCTCGGCCACGAGCGGGTGGTTCTTGCGGGTTATCTGCTTGAGGTAGGCGAAAAAGCGGGCCCATTCGGCCGCCCGTCCCGCCGCTTCGTCGGACAGGGGGTTCAGGATCGAGCCCGCCACGGTCCAGGCGACCCCCACCAGCAGCAGTGCGAAGAAAACCAGGATCGGCCAGGGACCGGGGGCGGGCGCCAGGACCACCAGGGGCAGCACCACGACGAGTCCCAGGAGGATTAAGGCCACGCCAATCTGCCAGAAGCGGCGGCGCGCCCGCAGGCGGGCCTGGCTCACCAGACCGGCCGCCTTTAAATCAGATTTCAAGGGTTCGGCAAATCGCTTCCAGCGGGAGCCGGTGGCCGCGCGCTGGAGCTCTTTCAGCCGGAGTTCCGATTTCCAGACCCCTTTTCTTTCGAAGAGCAGGGAGAGGAGACCCTGCTCGTGCCCCTGCAGATCCTCGCCGTGCTGCCGGCGGCGAATGGCGAATTCATGACGGCGGTACCACTTTTTATCCGGCAGTTCGACGATCTCGAGAACCCCCCGGCCGGCCAGGTCGAAGAGGGTGCCGAGCGCCAGGGACCAGGAAGGAGAGACGACCGAGCTCGTCAGGGCCCCGGCCAGGGCCGGAGCCAGCCGCTCCGGGGGTGAATCGAGGGTCAGTGGATGCCGGGGACGGGTGGGGCTGGCCCGCCGGTAGGCGGCGACCAGCGACGCCAGGCCGGCCGCGACGACGGCCGCGGCGGCCGCCCCCCAGTAGGGGGCCTGGGCCTTCGCCCGCGCCTGGTCTCGCTGCCACTGCGGCGGCTGGACGACCAGGCTGCCGGCCGGGAAGGGGAGGGTGAAGACCAGCGTCTCACCGGGGGCCAGGTTATTCATCCGGAGGCGAACCTGCCGGTCGAGCTGCTGCACCGCGGCCCGGCCGCTGTCGAGAGCGATGGGGCCGGCCGGGAGCGCACCGGCCGGGAATTCGAGTGTGATCGTGCTGCTGGCGATCGGATATTCGTAGCGATCGGGCAGGGGCTGGTAGACCAGCAGGTCGCGGCCCGGCTCCTGCCGCACCACCCCGAGCAGCCGGTAGCGGAGGACGAAGGTCCGGCTCCGGTCACCGGTCGGTTCAAAGTGGAAGGTGAGGCGCAGCGGGTCCTCGCCGCTGCTTTCGAGCTGCCCCGCCCCTTCTCCCGGCGGGTAGGGCCGGCCGTCGACCGAGGCTTCGATATCGGTGACCCCGTCCGTAAAGTCGAGCGGCAGCTCCCGGAAAACAAAGGTGAAGGGGCCGCCGACAAAGTCAAAGACAACCGTTTCCGTCACCAGGAGGTCGCCGCCTGGCAGCACCTCGAGTTCGACGTCG
>JBFFZG010000155.1:0-11430 GCA_041568735.1 Promineifilaceae bacterium (SeqCode) | reverse complement strand
TGGGCGCCGCGGCGCATTTCCCGCTCGAAATGCTCGCGCAGGGTGCCAATCAGCTCGGCGCGCATCGCTTCCAGCCGCTCGCCCAGCTCGTTTTTCGCCTTGCGGCGGCGGGAGGGAAAGACGAAGAGCCCCAGGGCGGCCGCCCCCAGGCCGGTGATCGCCCCGGTCCAGTCGACCCAGGCGGCCGATGCCATGATCACGAGGGCGGCGCCCAGGCCGACGCCGATGCCGCCGGCGGCGATGCCGGCGACGGCCTCCCGGGCGGTGCTGGAGATGCGGGCCGATTCCTTGTGCCGGTCGTAGCTTTCGATCGTGCGCCGGGTCGCCTTGCCGATCGAATCGACCAGCCGCTGCCGGTCGTAGGCAAGTGTTCCCTCGCGCGGGCCGGTCTGCCCGACGACCCGCCCTTCGCTGTCCTGCCGGCGGCGGGAGAGGTGCTCGGCCACGGCCGTCCACTGGCGCAGGTCCTGCTCGACCATCCAGTCGATCAGCTCGCCGACTCGATTTTCGAGCAGCTGCGGCGTGTCGGCCACAACGACCCGCTCAAATTCGTTCTGGATGTAATCCCGCTTGATCAGGTCGGGAATGCGGCCGATGCGAATCGTATCGTCAAAATACTCGTTGCCCCGCTTTTCCATGTTGAGCAGGAGGCTGTCGATCTCGCTCAGCCGGGCTTCGAAATTCCGCTTCATGTCTTCGTCGTAGAAGTGCATCTGCCCTTCGATGTCGGTCAGCAGCTGGGTATCCTGTTCGAGCAGATCCCAGTCGGCCTGGATGGCGTCGAGCTGCTGGCCGACCAGCCGGCGGCCGACCCCCAGCGGATTGAGGAGCTTCAGCCGGAAGCGGCCGCTGTCGTCGAGCGTCTCCTCGATGAATTTTTCCAGCTCGGCGAAGCCGCTCTTTTCCCAGTGCTGCGGCTGGCCCGCCTTCGCTTTCAGAGCCAGCCGAGAGGACACGGGGAAAATGCCGGCCACATCGCCGACCAGCTTATGGGCCGACGTTTTGACAAACTCGACGATCTTTTCGATTTCAGCCTCGCTCTCGACGAGGTCGGTTTTGTTGATGACCAGGACGATCTTCTTGCCCCAGCCTTTGATGCGCTCCAGGAAGGCCCGCTCGCTTTCGCTGAACGGCCGGTCGGTCGAGGTCAGAAAGAGAACCAGGTCGCTGCGCGGAATGAAGTCGGCCGTCAGCGCTTCGTGCTCCCGCAAAATCGCGTTGGTGCCCGGTGTATCGACGATATTGATCGTTTCCAGCAGTGGGATCGGCGCGGTCTGCACCCAGATCCCTTTTTCATAGGGGACCTGGGCCGTTTCACTGCCGTACTTGAGCAGGTAGATCTGGCTGGTGGTTGGGGTTACCCCCTCCTGCAGCAGCCCGCCGTGACCGAGCAGCGCATTAATGAAAGAAGATTTGCCGGCGTTGAACTCCCCGGCGATGACGAGGAGAAACAGCTCGTCCAGCTGGCGGATCGATTCGGCCAGAGCGGCCCGATCGGCCGGGGCGATGGCCGTTCCGGCCAGGGTGTCCCGAACGTCGCCCAGCGTGTCGCGGGTTCGTTTTAACAGGGTTTCTTGTTCGTGGGTGAGTTGAGCTTCCATAGAAAGTTTTATCTTGCGAAGAATCGCCGCGCTTTGCCGGGCGGGTGATTCCAGGGCACCTGTCTGACTTCAGGGTTGGGTCAGGGCAAAGGAATGTTCCCCCACCGCCGGCCGTTCGCACCAGGCGCAGAGCCGCCTGCCGGTTCCAAACCGTCGACCGGCCGAGCGGTCGATCACTTATCCATTATACTAGGTTAAAACACCGGCCGCGCCGAAAGATACGGTCACCACGGCCGACCTGTACCATTGTATACGAAATCGCGTACAATCGGTTGCCGCCGTCTATCTGATGCTGACGATCAGGTGAGAAAAAGGTCCGGCGGACAAACCGCACCACCAGGATACCTTCATGACCCGTCTCTACGTCATACGCCACGGCATGCGGATCGATCACGAAGATCCGAGCTGGAAAGAAAAGGCCACCCGCACCTTCGATCCCCCGCTCTCCCCAACCGGCCGCGCCCAGGCCGCCGCCGCTGCCGCTTATCTGAGCCAGTTTCCCATGGCCGGGATCTTCTGCTCCCCGCTTCTACGCACCGTGCAGACCGCCCAGCCCATGGCCGAGTTGTGCGACCTTCCTCTCCGCATCGAAGGGGGCTTGAGCGAGTGGCTGAATCCGAAGTGGCACGATTTCAGCCCGGGATTTCTGGCGCCGGCCGCCCTTCAGGAGGCCTGTTCCCGGCTCGATCCCGCCTACCGGCCGCTCGTCAGCCCCCGCTATCCGGAAAACGACGAGGCGATCTGCCAGGCGCGCGTGTCGTTTGTGGCCCGCCAGCTGGCCGACGAATACGAGGGGGATCTCATCCTGGTCACCCATGGGGTCTGCGTGAAGCATCTTGTGACCACTCTGACCGGCGGCCGCGACCAGGCCAACCAGCAAACCTGTGCCGTCAATATCCTCGAAAGCGCTCCCGATAACAGCTGGCGCCTCGTCGAAATCGCCACGGACCACCTCGCCGAAGCGCGCGGCGAGCAGGCGGCCGCCTACATCTGACGCCACCCGCCGCAAAAAAACCCTTCCGAAGAAGGGTTTGAGGGTGTGCAGGCTGCCCCTCTGAGCAGGTCGGGCTCCGCATTGGAGCCGTTCTGTGGGGCTCGCCACCCCTACCATAGGGCATCTCCCGCCGTCTGGTATGCCATTTTTTTTCAATTTTTTTCAAACCACTTCCAGCTTCTCTTTTTTCCCGCCATTTACCTTTCTTCGGTAGTTAATTTCTGTTATTCTCTAACACGGCATGACCCGCGGTTCCTGTTTTTGCAGGCGCTTAACATCCAGGAGAGGCTGATGGCCCGATTGCCCCAATTTTCTTTTGAAACGATCAACCAGTCGCTGCAGATCGCCTTGAATGAATGGGAAGATGATGCGGTCGTGCTCGATGCACTGGGTGATCTGCGGCTCGTGCAGCAGCAGCTCCGCCAGGGGGAAAATGAGTTCGGGCCGATTCCCCTCGTTCGCCGGCTGATCCTCGACTGCCTGGCCTCCATGGAAGAATTTTCCGAGGACCAGGCGACGGCCATCAAGATGCGCTACATCGAGGGGGACACTCTGCAGTCGATCGCGACCGACCTTCAATCGAGTGTGGCGACCGCCAAGCGCCGCAGCGAGAACTCCGTCGAGCGGCTGGCCAAAATTCTTTACAGCCGGGAAAAAGAGTGCCGCGATGCCGAACTGCACAACCTGCGGATCCTCCTGCCGCCGCAGACCTACGACGAGCTGGTCGGGCAGGAGGAGACGGTCGAAGCGATCGTCGAAGAGCTGGTTTCACCCGGCTCGCCCTGGGTCCTGGCGGTCGTCGGCGTGGGGGGGATCGGCAAGTCGGCCGTGGCCGACGCCGTCGTCCGGCGCGCCCTGGAGACCTTCCATTTCGAGCGCGGGGTCTGGATTCGCAACGACCAGCACAGCCGCGTCAACAACCCGCTGACTATGTCGATCCTGGTTGACGTCATGCAGCGGCAGCTGGAGCAGAGCCTCTACGGCCGCCTTATCTCCTCCGAAAACCTGGCCGAACGGCGCGAAGTCTGGAACCGGCTCAAGGAAAAACCCTACCTGGTGGTCATCGACAACGTCGAAACCGAGGCCGATACCCTGATGCTGATGGAGTTTCTCCGCTACGCCTCGAATCCGACCAAATTTGTGATCACCTGCCGCTCCCGCCTGCTGCTCAACTCCGGAATCTACCACTACCCCCTCGGCGAGCTGAGTTTCGAAAATTCCCACCGGCTGCTGGCCGATTTCAGCCGCAAGCTCGGCCCCTTCCCCCCGGATATCACTCCGGCGATCTCCCGAAAGATCTACGACCGCGTCGGCGGCAACCCGCTGGCTCTCAAACTGGTGGCCAACCTGCTTAATGTCTGGCCGCTGGATCAGATCCTGTCGGATTTCGCGGCCGAAGCCGGCAAGTCGGAGCGGGAAATTTACCGGCCGATTTACCTGCGCGTCTGGCGCATCCTGACCCCGGCCGCCCAGCGGGTCCTCACCGCGCTGGGCCAGCTGCCGGCCGAGGGAGGGCGGCCGGTCGACATCATGCGGCTGGGCAGCCTGACCAATCAAGAGTTCTGGGACGCCGTGGAAGAGCTGACCGACCGCTCCCTGATCGAAGTGCGCGGCACCATCGAAGACAGACTCTACGGGATTCACCGGCTGACGCAGGCTTTCCTCGAAACCGGGCTCATGGAAGAGGGGTAAATTATGGGGGATCATTACCCACAGGTTCGAGTGGCGGTGGTCCAGGCCGCGCCGGTTCTCTTCGATCGCGAGGCGACGCTTGAAAAGGTAGAAGCCCTGACCGCCGAAGCGGCCGGCCGCGGCGCTTCCCTCGTGCTGTTCCCCGAATCTTTCATCCCCGCCTATCCTCGCGGCCTGACCTTCGGCGCCGCCGTCGGCAGCCGCACGCCGGCCGGCCGGCGGACCTGGGAGCGGTACGTCGCCAACAGCGTCGACGTGCCCGGCCCGGCCGTCGATCGCCTGGGCGCCGCGGCCCGGCAGGCCGGCTGCCACCTGGTCATCGGCGTGACCGAACGAGCGGGAGGAACGCTCTACTGTACGCTGCTCTATTTTGGGCCGGATGGCCGCCTCCGGCAGCGCCACCGCAAGCTAAAGCCGACCGGCACCGAGCGAGTGATCTGGGGGGAAGGGGATGGGCGCGACCTGCAGGCGGTCGATACTCCTTTCGGCCGGCTCGGCGGGCTCATCTGCTGGGAAAACTACATGCCGGAAGCCCGGCTGGCTCTCTACCGGCAGCGGGTCGACCTCTACCTGGCTCCGACGGCCGATGCCCGCGACAGCTGGACCGCCACGCTGCGCCACATCGCCTGTGAGGGGCGCTGCTTTGTCCTGGGCTGCAACCAGTTCGTCACCCGCCACATGATCCCGGCCGGCCTGGAAGGGATGGAAGAGCTGGCCGACGGGCCGGAGATCCTCTGTCGGGGGGGCAGCGCCATTGTCTCGCCGCTGGGGGATCTCATTGCCGGGCCGCTCTATGGGGAAGAAGGGCTGCTCGTGGCCGATCTCGACTTGGCCGACGTCGTGCGCAGCAAGCTCGATTTCGACGTCGTCGGCCACTACGCCCGGCCGGATGTCTGGCCGCCGCCGGTCTGATCCGTCTGTGGAGGCAAAAAGGGGAGCGCGTGCCGGCTCACCGGCCGCTCGCCCGCCGGCGTGACAGCCGTCAGCGGGCTTTCCGCTTCGAGAAGCCGCCGCTCGACCAGCGCCAGCCCGATATTTTTTCGCAGCCGGGGAGAATAAACCGCACTCGTCACGGCACCGGCCGCGATCCCATCGGCCAGCAGCGGCCAGTGGCTTTCCAGACCGGGGAGCCGCTCGCCGGACAGAACGACCCCGATGAGCTGCCGCCGCACCCCTTCCGCCCGGATTCGCCGGAGGGCCGCCCGGCCGATAAAGTCGAATGGCTGATCGAGGTTGCAGTATTTGCCGAGGCCGACTTCAAACGGGTTGGTGTCCAGGTTCATATCATTGCCGTAGGAAAGCAGGCCGCTTTCGATCCGCTCGATGGTCGACGGCGCACCCGGCCGGATATCCCAGGGGCGGCCGGCGGCCATGATCCGCTCCCACAGCTCTTCGCCGAAGCGGCCATCCCGCAGGTAAAACTCAAACCCCCCCTGCTTGCTCCAGCCCGAGCGGGCCACCACAAGCGGTATGCCGTCCAGATCGGTTTCCCGGAAATGGAAATATTTCAGCGCCCGCACCCACTCGCCGCAGAGGGCGGCGGCCACCGGCTCGGCCCTGGGCCCCTGCAGGGCCAGCGGCGAGACATCTGGCTCGCGCAGGGTAACCGACAGCCCCCGGCCGGCGGCGAGCCCTTTGGCCCACAGCAGAACATCGGAGTCGGCGATCGACAGCCAGAAGCGATCGGCGGCCAGGGGAAGCAGGACCGGATCGTTGACCATGCCGCCGTGCTCGTCGACCAGCGGGATATATTTACCGGCCCCCGGCCGGCAGCCGGAGAGGTCCCGCGGCGTCATCAGGCGAACCAGCTCGAAGGCGTCCGGTCCGCCGACCTCGACCTGCCGCTCGACAGCAACATCCCAGAGAGTCACCCCCTTGACCAGGTGCCAGTAATCCGCCTCCGGGCTTTCATAGGTGAGCGGCATGAGCATGTGGTTGTAGACGGTAAAAGCCTGGGCTCCCCAGCGCCGGGTGGCGTCGAAAAAGGGGGATTTACGGGTGCGGTGGGCGATGCCGAGCAGGGGGCGGGTCATGCGGGGGAATCGGGATCGCCGGCCGCCGGTTCCGGGGCGGTGTTGACCATCCAGGTGGAAAAGCTGTCTAAAAAGCGGCGAAATCCGGCCAGGTGCGCCGGTGGAAATTGATAATCGCTCGCGGCCTGCTCGAGAACCTCATCGAAACAGGCCAGCCAGACCCGGCGGGCTGTCTCGTCGATCGAGAAGGGCATGTGGCGGGCGCGCAGCATCGGGGAACCGTAGCGGGCCTGGTAGAGCGGCGGACCGCCCAGCAGGCCGACGAAAAAGGCGGCCGATTTGTGGGCTGCCTGCCGCCGCAGGTCCGCCCGGCGCGGAAACATGGCGGCGATGGGAGAGCGAGCCAGCACCTCGTAAAAATCCTCCAGCATGCGGAAGATATTTTCCTGCCCCATGACGGCGAAAATTTCCGGATCCGGCCGGTCGACCTGGGGCGGCCCGCCGGGAGGGACGTAAATCGGGCGATCCATCGAAAGAGACTCCCCGGTCAGATGCGCGGCAGAACGATCGTCTGCTGTTTTTGATATTTCCCCTTGCGATCGGCATAGGAAATATCGCAGGGCTCATCCCCCTCGAAAAAGAGCACCTGGGCGATCCCCTCGTAAGCGTACACCCGGGCCGGCAGCGGGGTGGTGTTGGAAATCTCCAGGGTGACATACCCTTCCCACTCCGGCTCGAAGGGGGTGACGTTGACAATCAGGCCGCAGCGGGCATAGGTCGATTTCCCGATGCACATGGTGATGACATTGCGCGGAATGCGAAAATATTCAACCGTGCGGGTCAGCACAAACGAGTTTGGCGGAATGATGCAGATATCCCCTTTGAAATCAAAGAAGGATTCGGCGACAAAGTGTTTGGGATCGACGATGGCCGAGTGGACGTTGGTGAAGATCTTGAATTCGTCCGTGCAGCGGATGTCATACCCATAGGATGACAGGCCATAGGAGATGACGTCATCGCGCACCTGCGTTTCGACAAACGGCTCGATCATGCTGTGTTCCTGCGCCATTTTGCGGATCCAGTTGTCAGCTTTTAAACCCATAGTGCCTCCGAAAGAGCGATGGTGAGTGATCGGCCCGCCAGGAGCAGCGGACCGGGAAGGGGAATCAGGGGTGAGTATGCTCGCTTGATAGCCAGAGTTCTTCTTTAGGATACCAGTATTCCCGGGCGTCACCAACCAGGTAGAGCGAGCCGGTAATGACCACCAGGTCGTCGGGGCGGGCGGCATCCAGGGCGGCCGCGATGGCGCCGGCGGCCGTCTCTTCGGTGGTGACCTGCAGCGCCGGGAGGGCGCGGCCGGCCCAGCCGGCGATCTCAGCCGGGGGGACGGCCGGCTTCCCCGGCACCTGCGGCGCGGTGACGACCAGTCTGTCGAGGACCGGCAGCAGGGGAGCCAGGGTGGCCTCCACTTCCTTGTTGGCGATGCCGCCGACGACGCCGATTTTGCGCCGATCCGGATAGAGGGCGCAGAGACTTTCGACAAAGGCGGCCATCTTGTGGGGATTGTGGGCGCCGTCGAGAATGACCGCCGGCCGCTCCTGGACCTGCTCGAAGCGGCCGGGGCAGGTGAGCCCGGCCAGCGAGACCTGTCCTTCGTCCAGGGGGTGATCGGCCGTCAGCACGTCGAGGGCGGCCACGGCCAGGGCGGCGTTGACGTGCTGGAAGCGGCCGCGCGGCCCGACAGGAACCGCCTCGAAGCGGCGGTAGGGACCCCGCACCGCGATCGTCCCTTCGTCGAGAGTCTGGTAGGAAAAATCCCGCTCCATCTGGTAAAGCGGCGCCGCTTTTTCCCGGGCTTCGGCTTCGACGACGGCCCGGAGGTCCGGTTCGGTCACCCCGGATACCACCGGTCGCCCCGGTTTGATGATCCCGGCCTTGTGCCAGGCGATATCGGCCAGCCCCGGCCCCAGCGCCTGGGCGTGATCCCAGGCCACGTTGGTGATGACGGCCAGCCGGGACGGCAGGACATTGGTCGGATCAAAGCGGCCGCCCATGCCGGTTTCGACGACCGCCCAGTCGGGGCGGAGGCCGGCCAGCCAGGTAAAGGTCAGGGCGACCCAGGCTTCGCCGTAGCGCAGCCGGCTGCCGGGAGAAGCGGCGGTCCAGGCTTCGTGATCCCGACGCAGCCGCTCGATCACCGCAGCCAGCTCCGTGGGGCGGATCCAGCGGCCGCCGCAGCTCAATTTTTCGAGCGGCAGCTGGAGATAAGGGCTGGTATGCCAGGCGACCCGCTGCCCCTGCCCAACCAGCAGGTGGCTGAGCATGGCCGTCACCGACCCTTTGCCGCTCGTTCCGGCGACGTGCACGGCCGGGAAGGTGTGCTCCGGATGGCCGGCGAATTCGAGAAAATCGGCCATCCGGGCCATCTGATCGGCCATCTGGGCGAGGTGGGCGGCGTGGGATTTGGGCTTGAAAAAGCGCCGCCCTTCCGGGTCGTTGACCAGCGACCAGAGCCAGGCGAGTGCGGCATCGTACCGCCGGCGCGTTTCTGCTCCGGGTCGAACGGCGCTGGAGAAGGGGGTCTCGATCACGGGGCTTTTTATGGGCTCCTCAAGAGGTCAATTCCTGCGGCCTGGCCGCCTTCGGCTCGAGCGCGGCCAGCAGGTCGGCGGTGGGGAACCAGCGCTCGCGGACTTCGCCAACCAGGTACAGCGACCCGGTGATCCAGACGATATCGTTTGGTCCCGCCTGCCGCAGGGCTTCGGCCACCGCTTCGGCCGCCTGCGGCCGGACGAGCAGCGGCCGTGTCGGATCGCTGTCGGTGACCAGCTGGGCGATCTGGTAGGGGTCCATGCCCTTCCACAGCCCTTTGTCGGCAAAGGCGGTCAGGATGAGCAGGTCGCTGTGCTGCACGACCGGCGGGACGATTTCGGCCGCGTCTTTACCCTGTTTCAGCCCCAGCACGGTGATGATGCGGCCGGCTTTGTGGGCGGCATCTTCCAGGACGCTGAGCGAGGCCCGCACCTTGTCGGGGTTGTGGGCGCCGTCGAGCAGGACCAGCGGCCGCTCCTGCACCCGTTCGACCCGGCCGGCAAAATGCGTGCCGGCCAGCCCCGCCCGAATCGCCTCATCCGGCACCGGGGTCTCCCGCAGAGAGAGCACCGCTGCCACGGCCAGGGCGGCGTTCTGCGCCTGGAAAAACCCCTCCAGGCCGAGCTTGACCTCCCGCAGATTCCGGCCGGGCAGATAGAGGTGGCACCGTCCAGGTCCGGCCGCTTCGACCCGGAAATCGACTCCGATCTGCCACAGCCGGGCCCCTTTCATCTGAGCCCGCTGCCGCACCATGGCCTGAATTTCCGGCTGCCAGCAGCCGCTGACCACCCGCTGATTTTTCTTGAAGATGCCGAGCTTGTCCCGGGCGATCTCCTCGACGGTTGTGCCGAGAATATCGGTGTGATCGAGACCGACATTGGTCAGCACCGCGACTTCGGCCGGCAGGATATTGGTCGCGTCGATGCTGCCGCCCAGACCCACCTCGACGACCGCAATCTCCACGCCGGCCTGGCGAAAGAGGAGAAAGGAAAGTGCGACCTGGGCTTCGAAATAGCTCGGAGAGCCGAACGGGGAGGTGCGCGTGACTTCTTCGACGGCCGGCTTGAGCGTTTGCCAGGCCTCGATCAGCTGGCTCGTGGCGACATAGCGGCCGTTGATGCGGTGGCGCTCGTTCATGATCTGAAGATGGGGCGAGGTGTGCAGTCCCACCCGATAGCCGGCCCCTTCGAGTATGTTGGCGGCCATGACCGCCGTCGAGCCCTTGCCCGAAGTGCCGCCGATGTGCAGCGAGCGGAAGGCCAGGTGCGGATCGCCGATCAACCCCAGAAGCTGTTCGATGCGCTCCAGCTTCAGGCCGATATGCGAGCTGTATTTCACCGCGCCGTACAGCGCGGTCAGTTCTTTTTCGAGCCACAGATACTGGGAGAGAAGCGTCGTAGGGGTCATGAAATGGTTTGCTCGCCGCCCGGCATGCCGCCTTCTTCCTGGCCGCCTCCCCGACGAGAGGGGGCTAAACGCCGGGGATTGTAACATTCGGCCAATGAAGATGCATCCAATCTCGCCAATTTATACGTTGTATTATCATCGATTTTGACTTAAACTGGTACTGGAGTACTAAACGACTGGACCCTTCAGGAACACCGGATTATCTCATCCCGGGACCGCGGATAGACAGCTTAAAATCTCCTTTCCTGACCGATCCAGCGCTCATGTCCTGAGCATTGATGCCGTGACTCGTTGAACCGTGACTTGAAGCGAATGCGCCTGCACTGACGTGGATGCACGTGACAATTGAATGATTGGGAGAGCGCCCCTGACGCGTATCTCTCAGAAGCGATCAAGATGGGTCATCACACCAAAGCGGCCGGTATTGAGCCGGCCGACCCTAATCCAAACGCCATGCTTCGCTCACCGGCCGGACGAGCCGCCCGCTCCCGCGAGCGGGTTCCCGCCGGCCAAATGGCACGACCGGGCCGGGAGCGGCTGTTTTCCCGGCTCGAAAACATCGATCCAGAGCTTTTTACCCGGCTGATCCGGCAGTCGGCCAGCCAGCCGCTTCCGGCTGCGCCGACCCCGCAGGCGGTTGCGGCCGGCCTGGAACGGGGCTCGCCCCCGGCGCTTGTGGCGGGCCAACCCGCGGCCGCCGGCCGGGAGCCGTCGCGGGTGGAGGCCTGGCGCGCCTATTACGAGCGGCTCTACCAGAAGCTGGGGGTCGGCCTCTGGGAGGATGCCTCCCCATACAAAACCGGTTTCGCCGCGCACACCTATTCTCATATCCTGCCGGAGGATGTCCGGCACGGGCAGACCGGCACCTTTCTCGATCCGTTCATCCAGCAGCTGATGCGTACCGGCTATCTGCCGGCGCAGCCCCGCCTCTGGCTGGCCAGTTATATCATCCACTGGCGCCGGGTGCGCTGGCAGACCGGCGCCTTCTGGTACCTGATGCACTGCCTCGATGCGGATCCGCCCAGCCACAATCTGTCCTGGCAGTGGGTGGCCAGCACATTCAGCTCGGCCCCGTATTTTTTCACCCTGGAGGATCTGCAGGAGCAGGGAGTTTACCTGGAGGGGTTTGATAACTCCCCCTTTGCGGGCCCGCGGGAGGCACTCATCGAGC
>JBFFZG010000154.1:0-11464 GCA_041568735.1 Promineifilaceae bacterium (SeqCode) | reverse complement strand
TGCGGGGTGTGGGCCGCCACGATGTACTTCAAGCACAGCTGGTCTGAGATCCGCATGGGGGTCCAGTCGCTCATCGTCTACGGCAGCGCCCTCTTTGGCGTCTGGCTGGTGACCTTCAGCGGCTATGAAGCGGGGCGCAAAAACGGCATCACCTACGGCGTGGTGACCGGCGCCTTCGCCGCCCTGCTGATTTACTTCTACTGGCGGCAGGAACGGGGGCGGATGAGCTGAACCAGCCGGGCGCTGGGTCGAGTGCGCCGGGCTGCCGGCGACCGCCGCCCGGCCAGCTGCCGAATAACCCGAAACACGAAAAAAATGAAAACCGGTGCCCTGTTTTTTCTGGGAATTTTCATGCTGCTGGTTGGGGGAGCGGGGCTGTCCGCTCCGGCGGCCGGCCAGACAGCCGGTGGGCGCGCGGCCGTCCTCGATCGAGACGGCCGCGAAATCGACCGGCTGACCGATGGCGACACCATCCGCCTGCGGGCCGAGCTGCCGGCCGCGGCTGGGGCTTCGGAGACGATCGCCTGGCGGTTCGCCGGTTCGGAAGGTGTCCTGGCGACGTGCCTCGTGCCCGCCGGGGAAAGCGGCTGCACGACGGAACCCCTGGCCGCTCTCGGCTGGTTCTGGTCGCCGGCGGGGGTTCCGCAGCCGGAGCGAACGCTGAAGGCGGCCGCCAGCGGCGCAGTGATCGGGAGCAGCCGCCTGGTGATCGCCGCCCGGCCGGTGGTCATGGTGCACGGCTACATCTCCAGCTGGGAGGCCTGGCAGGCGTATCTCGGCCCGGATGGCTTCCTGGCGGCCGACGGCCTGCGCGGGTTTGCTGTGGGGGATGGGCAGGCGGCCGGCGCGCTGAATACCGGCCGCCTCGACGCCCCCTACGAGCCAACCGGCACCATCGCCGAAAACGCGGCGGTGCTGGGGGCGTATATCGAGGGGGTGCGGCAGCGGACCGGCGCGGAAAAGGTCGACCTGCTGGTGCACAGCATGGGGGGGATGATCTCCCGCTACTACATCGACCGGCTGATGCCGGCCGGAGCGGTCGCCCAGCTGATCATCCTGGGCACGCCGATGGCCGGCTCCGACTGCGCCAATCTGCCGGCCGCCCTGGGCTTTTTTATGCCGGCATCGCTGGAGATACAGCCGACCTACATGGTGGGGGTTTTCAACCGGCAGGTCTACCGGCGTCACGGCGTTCCGTTTTATGGCATCGCCGGCACGCAGATTCTCGAGGCCCTCAAGTCTCCCTGCACAGCGGTCCCGTCCGACATCGTCGTGGCCCGGGCGAGCGTCCTGGCGATCCCCATGGCGGTCAGCGAAATTCCACTGCTCCACTCCGATCTGCCGCTCTCCCCCCGGGTTTACGAGACGTTCGTCCGGCCGCGTCTGCAGACCCCACCCGGGGGCTTTCCCACCGAAGCGGATCCGCCCCCCGGCGGGCAGGGGCTTCCGGACCTGCAGTTTACCCGGGTCTTTACCGGGGACGTGGCGGCGGGGGGGAGCACGCCGGTCGTCGTGCCGATCGATCCGAACGTGACCCTGGCCAATTTCGCCCTGTATGACCCCACGCGCTCCCTGGCGGTCACCGTCCGGGGGGCCAGCGGCAATGTGATCGAGCTCGACCCGGAGACCAATGGCCTGATCGAGATCGACGATCCGTCGACGATGGTCTATCTGGGCTATGCCTTTGCCAATCCACGACCTGGCGCCTGGGAAGTGACGGTGCGGGCGACCGAATCGACGCCGGCCGCGGGCACCCCGTTCGCCCTGGCCGCCCGCTTCCAGGGGGGGGCGCTGCTGGAGGGAACGACCAGCAACACCTTGCCCCGGCAGGGGGAGCCGGTGACGATCGCCGCGCGGCTGACAGCCGGCGGCCAGCCGCTGACGCTTTCCGGAGGTGAGGCCCGGGTGCGGGGGCCGTCAGGGACGGTCCAGATTCTACCCCTGACGGCCGACGGCGACGGCTACCGGGCCGTCTTCACGCCGCAGGCGCCGGGCCTCTACGGGATTACCCTGCGCGCCACGGCGCTGACCGGGGACGGTTTCACCATCGATCGGGCGGCCAGCCTGGCTGTCGAGGCCCAGCCGGCGCCCGGGGTGCCGGCCGCGGTCTGGGCCGGCGCTGTTCTCCTGGCCCTTGGCCTGACCTGGCTGGGCTACCGGCAAATCCGGCGGCGGCGCAGGCGGTCTTAAGCGGCCGTCTGGCTGCCGCCCGGCCGGCGGAAATCGGCGCGGCGGTGGTCCCGCCAAAAAATAATTCTTGACAAGCATCTGGAACATCTATATGATGCTAGTGTTGAGCGTCTTCACACCCACGCTCCAATTTACCCTAATCACACCTCACTACTTTTGCTGGACCGCCCCGCCGTTTTCCCCACTCCATGTGAGCGGCTGGATGGTTTTTTTACTTTATTTGGATACCTGACCGAAGTCGAATCCCAAAAAGCAAAGCAACTTCATTGCACCCAGAACTTATGAAGAAATGGTACGCGGTCTACACTAAGCCAAATTCTGAATATCTGGTTGAAGAGCAGTTGCAGGCCGATAAGATCGAAACTTATCTGCCGGTAATTGAGTCAACCGCGGCCGACAAACCGACCCGGCCGGTGCCGCTCTTTCCGTGCTACCTGTTTGCCCGGATTGACCTGGAAAGAGAGAAATTATCCCGCTGGCGCTGGCGGCCGGGGGTTCATCACATCGTCGCCGCCGACGATATCCCGATTTCGATTCCGGACCGGGTGATCGAAATGATCCGCAAGAAGGTCTGGGAAGCGACTGCTGCTGGCACGTTCCACCAGCCTGCTTTTGAGCCCGGTGAAATCGTGCGCGTCAAATCGGGGCCGTTTTCGAATTTTCTGGCCATCTTTGAGCGGGAAACCTCGTCCGGGACCCGGGTTGAAGTCCTGATCAATTTCCTGGGCCAGCTCAGCCGCACCCAGCTCGACCGCGGCACACTGGAAAAACCGCCAAAGGCCGCCAAGATCAAGATTCCTCGACGGACCCGCGGCCGCGGCCGGCCGATATTACGACCCGGGCCAGAAGGGCTGCTGGTCTTCCTGTGGGTATTGAGCGGATCCCTGGCGGTATTCCGCTATTTTCTTTAAAATATTTGCTCTCTGAGTGATGTCGCGGAGAGGAGAAGGCCACGCCATCTGTATCCGACGGCCGTTGCTCGACTTGATTTGAAAATTCAGACGTTTCCGGATATTTCATCACCACACACCATAACAGAACACCCGGAAAGTTTCGCCATAATAAATATGCGCCAGAATGCGGCCTTTGATCCAAAGGCTGATTTTGAATCAGGCAGTCGCCGGCCTATTAAGGATTTTCTCCCTTTAAAGCAAGGCCGGCATTGTCCGCGTCATTGCGAACGCCATAGCAATTTTCTGTTGTAGCCACTGCTCCGGAGAATTTCATTTACAACAGAACCTGTGAAGCGGACGAACCGTTCGTTTTTCCGGTGACGGCGGAGCTTGCCCGTCTCAACACAACACGCTTCAACCTGATTTTTAAGCGGTCTGCCACAAATTTCTCACCCGGCGGTTTCAACCGGCGGCCGCGCCCGGGATCTATACAAGCACAGCCACTTCCCTTCAATCGAAAATCGCATCGATTCATTAATCACCTCACCCTCCTCACCTTTGTTCTCCCCCTCTCTGTTAGAACGATAATTGACCTTTCCTTCTCTGACATATCGGATTGATCGAACTCACTCTGTCTAATTATTCCCGTGACAACTGAGCCCAAATAAAGCGTCAATTCCGGGCCTGCCCCCTGCTGCCCGGCAGATCTGGACTGTCAACCGACCGGCCGAAAAGGGGAGGTTATTTTAGTCCCGAGCCATGTTTGGGGGGAGCTTTCGGCCACCGGTCGATTTTTCCACCAACCGCCACGACAATACAGGAGAGCGTGACACCCCGATGATTATCGAACAAGAGGTCATGGTTCATCCAACGGCCGAAGTTTCCGACCGGGCAGAAATTGGTGCCCACACGATGATCTGGAATCAATGCCACGTGCGCGAGTTTGCCCGGATCGGCCGCAGCTGCATCCTCGGCAAGGATGTTTACGTGGATTTCGGCGTCCAGATCGGAGACAATGTCAAAATTCAAAATGGCGCCTACATCTATCACGGGACGACGATCGAATCTGGCGTGTTCATTGGTCCGGGTGTGATATTCACCAACGACAAGAACCCCCGCGCCATCAATCCGGACGGCAGTTTGAAGAACGGAGACGACTGGCTCGTGGGGCCGATCCGGGTCTGCTACGGGGCGTCGGTCGGCACCGGAGCGATCATCCTGCCGGATGTCCGGATCGGCCGCTTCGCCCTGGTCGGGGCCGGCGCCATCGTCACCCGGGATGTGCCCGATCATGGGCTCGTCATGGGCAACCCCGCCCGGCTGGTGGGGTATGTCTGCCGCTGCTCCCAGCGGCTGGCGCTGGATGAATGGGGCCATCATGTCTGCCCCCGCTGCGGCGAAACCTATCCATTTTAAAAATTGAGGAAACACGTGATCCAGATTCCCATCTCCCGCCCCCACGTCACCGACGCCGAAAAGAAGGCCGTTATGGAGGTCCTCGATTCCGGCATGCTGGTTCAGGGGCCGCGCACCGCGCAGTTTGAAACGGCGTTCGCCGAGATGTGCGGTGTCCGCCATGCCATCGCCGTCTCGTCCGGCACCACCGCTCTCCACCTGGCCCTCCTGGCCTGCGAGATCGGCCCCGGCGATGAGGTGATCACCACTCCGTTCACCTTCATCGCCTCGGCCAACGCCATTCTGTTTGTCGGCGCCAGACCGGTCTTTGTCGATATCGACCCGGTGACCCTGAATATCGACCCGGCGCTGATCGAAGCGGCCGTCACCCCCCGCACCCGGGCGATCATGCCGGTCCACCTCTACGGCCAGATGTGCGACATGGACCAGATCGAGGCTGTCGCCGCCAGGCACGGGCTGAAGATTATCGAGGACGCCTGCCAGGCGGTGCAGGCCACCTACCACGGGAAAAAGGCCGGCAGCTTTGGGATCGGCGCCTTCAGCTTTTACGCCACCAAGAACATGATGACCGGCGAGGGGGGGATGATCACCACGAATGACGACTGCGCCGCGGAAAAATGCCGGATGCTGCGTCAGCATGGCATGAAGCAGCGCTATATTCACGAGTCATTGGGCTACAACTTTCGCATGACCGACATCCAGGCCGCGATTGGCCTGGTGCAGCTGGACAGGCTGCCGGCCTTTACGGCCGGCCGGCAGGCCAACGCGGCTTTCTACAACGAGACGATTCAGTCAGTGCAGACCCCCAGGGCGAAGGAGCCCTGCGGCCACGTCTGGCACCAGTATACCGTCCAGATAAATCATGGACGCGATCGAGATGCGGCCGTGAGCCGCCTGAATGAGCGAGGTATCGGCACAGGCATCTACTATCCGGTGCCAGTGCACCAGCAGCAGTCCATGAGGGAGATTGCGGGTGACGTCAGGCTGCCGGTTGCCGAGCAGATGGCCGGGACGGTGTTTTCCCTGCCTGTTTATCCCCAGTTAACCCGGGAAGAACTAGAAATCATCGCTTCGGAGGTAAACCAATTATGATAACCGTCGCCGTTATCGGAGTGGGATCAATGGGGAAAAACCACGTCCGGGTCTATCAGCAGATACCGGATGTGGAGCTGGTCGCGGTTGTCGATCACGACGCGGCCACTGCCACGCGGGTGGGCGCGCAGGCCCACGTGGCGGCCTATACCGATGTGTTGGAGATGTTGGTGCGGGAGCGGCCGCTGGCGGTTTCGGTGGTCGTCCCGACGGTCTTCCATTTCCCGGTGGTCAAGATGGCCCTGGAGTTTGGCTGCCACGTGCTCGTGGAAAAGCCGATTGCCGCCCGGATGGACGAGGCGGCCGAGCTCAACCGCATCGCGGACCAGGTAAACCGGGTGCTGGCCGTCGGCCATATCGAACGGTTTAATCCGGCCGTCATCGAGCTCAAGAGGCGGCTTGACGGTGGAGAGCTGGGGCGCATCTTCCAGATTCACACCCGTCGGCTGGGGCCGTTTCCGACCCGCGTCCAGGATGTCGGGGTGATCATGGATCTGGCCACGCACGATGTCGACATCATGCGCTTCCTGGTCGGCTCCAAGGTTTCTCGCCTCTTTGCCGAGACCAACCGGGAGGTGCATGCGAGCAGCGAGGATCTCTTTATGGGGATTTTGCGCTTCACCAACCGCGTGCTCGGGCTGCTGGAGATTAACTGGCTCACCCCGACGAAAATCCGCGAACTGTTCGTCACCGGTGAACGGGGGATGTTTAAGGTGGACTACCTGACCCAGGATCTCTGGTTTTTTGAAAACGCGGAGGTGGTCGGCAGCAGCTGGCATGCTCCGAGTCTGCTCCCAGGGGTGCGCGAGGGGTCGATCACCCAGTATCCCATTCAAAAGAAAGAGCCCCTGCTGGCCGAACTGGAAGCCTTCGTGGCGCGGGCGCAGGGATTCCAGGCCAGTATTGTCGATGGCGCTGACGCAACGGCTGCTCTGAACCTGGTCTTGAATCTAATCGATTCGGCCAACATCGGAGGAGTAAGAGAGGTAATTCCCTATGGACCTGGTGGATCACCACGACCAGAGCCCGCGACCAGAACCAGGACACCTCAGCCTTCAACCTTATCTGTTATCCAAGCGCATACTTGATCTGGCGATCAGCCTGGCGCTGCTGCCGCTGGCCGTGCCGCTGATGGCCATTATCGCGCTGGCGATCATCCTGGACTCACCGGGATCCCCGTTTTTCATCCAGGAACGGGTCGGCAAGGATCGCCGGCGATTTCGCATGGTTAAATTCCGGACGATGCGCGCCGATCACGACGACAGTCGGGATCGGGCCTTCATGCAGGCCTACGTGGCCGGCCGGCTCAACCAGGGGGATGAAGAGCAGGCCTTCATCAATAAACCGATCAAAAAAGGAGAGATCACACGGGTCGGCCGGATACTCCGGAAGACCAGCCTGGACGAACTGCCGCAGCTGGTCAACGTCCTGCGGGGTGAGATGAGCCTGATCGGCCCGCGGCCAAATGTCCCCTGGGAAGTGGAAGAATACCAGGAATGGCATTTCGAACGGCTGGACGTCCGGCCGGGGATTACCGGCTACGCTCAGGTCTACGGCCGGAGCAGCCTCTCCTTCGACGAAATTGCCGCCCGCGATATTCACTACGTGCGGCATATCGGCCTCAAGATGGATCTACACATTCTCTGGCGAACCTTCTGGATCGTTTTTTCCGGCAGGGGAGCGGGTTAATTATCCTGAGACCAGGAATAGGGTAACATGGAACTTAGAATCTATTTCAAGATCCTCCTCCGATGGTGGTGGCTGCTCGTCCTCGGCTTTGCCGTCGTGTTTGCAACCACGCTGATTCTCACCCTGCGGCAGCCGTTTGTCTACGAAACGGTGGCAACCTTCGTCATCCGGCCGCGCTCGGAGATCATCGTGGACGACGCCTTTGTGCGAACGCTCGACCTGGTCAGCCGGCGCGTCGAGATCAATACGACCTTTGGGGAAGTGGCCACCAGCAAGCTGATCCGGGGACAGGCGTCCGAGCGGCTGAACCTTTCCAGCCAGGATCGCACCGGTCTGTCGGTCAGCGCGCGCGTGATCGGCGGCACGAACATCCTCGAAATCACCGCGCAGGGGCGCAACCCGCAGATCGTGCGCGACTACGCCAATATCGTCGGGGATGAAACGGTCGCCTACGTGCGCAGCCTCTACGATGTGTTCGAGCTGGAGCCGCTCGACGAGGCGACCATCCCGCGGGATCCGGTCAAGCCGAACATCTTCTTGAATCTAACCCTGGGCGGGATCTTCGGGCTGGTCCTGGGCTCCGGGCTGATGTTCCTGATGGAGTACCTGCAGCTGCCCCATCCCGAAAAAGATACGTTCAACATCATCGATCGGGAATCCGGCGCCTACAACAAATCCTATTTCTTGCACCGGCTCTGGCAGGAGATGAACCGGGCCCGGCGCAATCAATACCCGCTTTCCCTGGGGATGATCAAGATCGTCCTGACGTCATTTCACGAAGACCGGCCGCACGAAGACCTGGTCGAAGCCCTGCGCCTGGTCAAAATCCTGGCCGGCCAGAGGCTGCGGGAGGAAGACATCATCACCCGTTTCGACGGGGATATGTTCGCGGTGCTGCTGCCCGATCTCGACGAGGACGAGGCCAGGGATTTTATGGAGGAGCTGAAGCTGCAGGTTGTCCCTGTGGCCCGGGATATCGGCGGCCGGGACGGCCAGCTGAAGCTCAAGGTAATCACCAGCCAGGTCTCCTATACCAACTACCGGCTGCGGCAGGATCAGTTCCTGGAGAAAGCCCTCCACGCCTTTGAAGACGCGCTTCTCGATCAGGAGGCGCTCGACGAGGCGGCAACCAGGGTGCGGCGGCGCAAGGTTCAGCAAACCAACGGGGCCTACCATCAACTGCCGGAATCCAGGCGGGCAGCGGCGAAGACCAATGGCGCCGCGGTTAAAAATAAAGAGGAACCGCTTGAGGCTGTCGAAGCGGAAGGGGTCGAGCCCATGGCTGAGGAAGAGAAAGCGGCCGAGGTCCTCGAAGTGGAGGTGGTCGACGCCGTCGAAGAGGAGCCGGTAGAAGTCGTCAAAAAAGAACCGGTTAAGAAAAAGCGGCGTCGATCTACCAGAGGCGTCTCCAGGGGGAGCCGGAGGAGTTAAACCAAACCAGGGTTATACGCGAGAGGCAGATCACTTTGATTGAAGAACCCGTTCAGGTCAGCCCGGTTGGCCGGGCGAAAAAAGCAGGCTTCGAACACAATATTTTATTTGTCGCCGAGGGGGGTGGGGTTACTTTTGGCGGCAAAATGGTTCTGTCGGTCGTTCGCCTGGTAACGGCGATCATCCTGGCCCGCCTGCTGGGGGCCGATCAGTACGGCCTCTACCGGCTGACGCTCAGCGTGGCCAATATCGCCGTCGTCCTGGCTGTGTTTGGCCTCGACACGGCGCTGCTGCGCTATATCGCCATCCAGGTCGGCCGGGGGGATGAACGGGGAGTATGGGGCACCCTGCAGATCGGCCTCGGTCTGACCACCCTGCTCAGTGTCCTGACCGGCACCCTGCTCTATGCCTTCGCTTTCCAGATCGCCGATCACCTGTTCGGCGAACCGCGCATCGTCTTTCTGCTCAAGATCGCCAGCCTGATTATCCCATTTCTGACGTTGAGCGAGGTGCTGGTGTGGGCCCTGCGCGGGTTCCGGCGCATGGATAGGCCGGCAATTGCCCAGTTCGTCGCCCAGCCGATCGTTCGGCTTCTCCTCGTGCTGGGGCTCCTCTGGACCGACTTTGACGCCGTCCTGGCCATCATCACCTTTGGCCTGGCCGATCTCGCGGCATCTCTGCTTCTCCTCTACTACCTGAACCAGGAATTTTCACTCATCCGCTCCTTCCGCCAGGCCAGCCATGAGCTGCGGGAAATCCTCAATTTTTCGATTCCCGTCTGGCTCTCGGAGATGATGTTCAAATTCCAGGGGAATCTGCAGACCCTGCTTATCGGTTCCCTCGGCACGGTTGTCGGGGTGGGCATTTTCAGCGTGGCCAACCAGATCAGCCTGGTGAGCGGGGAATTTTCTTCATCGCTCAACATTTCGGCCAAGCCGGTCATTGCCGAGCTCTATGATCGGGGCGACCTGAAGCAGCTGGGGCGTATTTACCAGGCGACGAACAAGTGGGTCGTCATGTTTCAGATGCCGGTGTTCCTGATCATGGTCCTCTTTCCGGCCGCCCTCCTGTCGATTTTCGGCGAGAGCTTCACCGACGGAGCGGCCGCCCTGGTCGTCCTGGCCGTGGCCGGGCTCATCCGGGTCGGCACCGGCATGGGGGGCATTATCATCGATATGACCGGCCACACCCGCCTCAAGCTGGTCAATTCGATCGTCCGGCTGGTCGTCTACATCGGCTTCAACCTGCTGCTGATCCCACGCTGGGGTGTCATGGGGGCGGCCGCTGCCATCCTGATCGGCGAGGGGGTGATCAACCTGGTCCGGCTCGGCCAGGTTTACTACCTGTTCCGGCTGATTCCCTACAACTTCAGCTTCTACAAGCCGCTGCTGGCCGCGGCCGTCACAACCGCCAGCGCGATCTTTTTCGGCCGCATCCTGCCGCCGGACCTCAACCTGATCAACACCCTGGCCAATATCGCCTTCCTCGTCGGGCTCTACGGGATTCTAATTCTCCTGCTCGGCTTCTCCGAGCAAGAGCGGCAGATGATGGCCGTCATGACACGGCGGCTGCGGGCCAAAATTTGGCGTAAATAGAGTGGCGGGGCGTACCAAATCTATGAAAAATGTTGACCTGGGACCGATCTTCATCGGAGGACCGGATCGCTGCGGGAAGACGACCCTGCAGGCATTTCTCACCTCGCACTCCCGCATCGCGATCCCCGATGTCGGATCGAATATGTGGACTTACTTCTACGGGCAGTACGGGGATCTCGGCCGGCCGGAAAATTTTGAAGCCTGCCTGGCCGCCATGCTGTCCTACAAGCATGTCCTCTTTCTCAACCCGGATCCCGGGCGCATCCGGGCCGAGTTCTGGGCGGGAGAGCCGACCTACGGCCGGCTGTTCGCCCTGTTCCACCAGCATTTTGCGGCGCGGGTGGGCAAGCCCCGCTGGGGGGTGCAGACCGGCCTGATCGAGCGGTATGCCGACCGGGTGTTTGCCGCCTACCCGGGCGCGAAAATGATTCACATGATCCGCGATCCGCGGGACCGGTACCAGGCCTCGCTGGCCCTGTGGCCCAACGGAAGAGGTCGGGCCGGTGGGGCGTCCGCCCGCTGGCTCTATTCGATGCGGCTGGCCCGGCGCAGCCGGCGCCGCTACCCGGGTCAGGTCCACATCGTCCAGTACGAGCGGCTGGTCCGTGAGACGGAAGCGACCCTGCAGGAAGTCTGCGCCTTTATCGGCGAAGACTATGAGCCGGCCATGCTGGCCATGGGCGGGGCGCCAGAGCGGCGGGCCAGGCTGACCCGCGGTCGGGAAGTCGACCCCACGGCCAGCCCGCTGTCTACCGAGCATATCGGGCTGTTCCGGCAGCGGGTTCCACCGGCCGAGATCGCCTTCATGCAGGGTATTTTAAAAAAGGAATTGGCCGCCCTGGGGTATACCCTCGAGCCGATTTCTCTTTCGCCCGCCCAGCGGCTCCGCCTCCGGCTGATCGACTGGCCCCTCAACCTGGTGCGGATGGGCGGCTGGCTGGCCGTCGAATATCTGCAGCAGCACGACCCGGCCCGCTTCGGCCGCCGGCCCGACCCCCGCATGATCGTCGAGGCCGAACCGGCCGGCGCCGCCGACCGGCCGGCCGGGACGCTGGACCAGACAACCATCTCATGAAGACGCAGAACCAGGTCACATCCGTCCCGGACGCCGGCGGCGCGGCCGGCGGCCCCATCCTGATCGGCGGGGCCGATCGCTCC
>JBFFZG010000153.1:0-11476 GCA_041568735.1 Promineifilaceae bacterium (SeqCode) | reverse complement strand
GCCCACCTGTTTGCCGGGGTGCCATGGGCGCTGGTCCCGGTTCCCTTTTCACCGGCCGCCCTGCTGCTGGTTTACGCCGCCGCTGGCGGGCTGACCTGGTATGGCTGGCAGGAGCCAGAGCGGCGGGTGCGGCTCCGCCTGGCGGCGCGGCGGCATGTCCGGCTGCAGACGGCCCTCTGGGGGTGCCTCTTCGCCCTGGCGCTTGGCTGGCGCTGGGAGGCGACCCGGCCGCACGGCTTTTTGCGGGTGGTGTTTTTCGAGCTGGCTGAGGGGGAGGGGGTGCTGGTGCAGAGCCCGACCGGCCGGCAGATCCTGATCGACGGCGGCCGCTACCCGACCGAGCTGGCCCAGCGGCTGGGGGAGCATCTGCCGTTCGGGGACCGGGAGATCGACCTGATGGTCGTTACCCGGGTTGAGGCGGGACGGATCGGCGGGCTGCCAGACGTGTTCAGCCGCTACCGGGTGGGAGTGCTGTGGCTGCCCGCGGACGGCTCGGATGACGAGACCTTCACCGCCCTGCTGGCCGCGGCTGCGGGGGCAGGGACGCCGGTGCGGGTCATGGCGGCCGGGGAGGCGGCCGCCATTGGCGATGGGACGCGGCTGGCGGTGGTCAAAAATGATGGGGAAACGGCCTCCCTGGCGCTCCGCTACGGCGATTTCACCCTATCCAGCGAACAGGCTGGCTTCTGGCGAGCCGGGGGAGTGGTGGAAGTGGCCGGGTGGGCGGCCGGGGAGGCGGCTCTAAACCATCTGCCCCGCCTTGAGCCGGCGGCATTGGGTACCATCGGGGTGGCAACCGACGGCCGTCGCATGTGGTGGACGGCTTACCGGTGAACCACCACGGCGGCTGAGGTGGTTAATGGAAAGGTTCCGGACGATATGGAATATGACCAGGCGAGATATATTAAAAAAAGTTGTGGAAGCCACCTCAAAGGTGGCCGTCCACAACTTTTAAACAGATCTCGCGCGTGGGGCTAAATCGGGAGCTTACCTGCCGTTCTCAGGCGGTACGATTTCGTACCCAAGCTGTTTCAGGAGAACAGTTTCTCCTCCTATGCCCCATCCTTCGACAATTTTGCCTTCAGAAAGCTTGAAGAAAGCGCTGGTTGGCCAGACGGCGTGTCGTTCGAATTCTGTGTTAACGCCTGATTGGCTGAGAAAACAGGCCACGAAGTCCTCTTCGGCGACCATGGCCTCAATGTGCACTTTCATGTCCGGCCAATCGCGAACCAGGCTCGTTTCAACACTTTTCTTCAGCAATTCAAAAGGCGCATCGAATCCCTTGACCAACCCCCTGGTCAGGGTGATGTCGAGAATATCTTCCCCTCTCTTGACCCGGACCACAACCTCCGTTCCAACGACACCATGACCCCAGGATGTATGCTTTAACTGGGAAAAACGGTCCCAGGTATTTTTCTCATCTTTCGCCATGAGGATTTCATCCCCGGGTTCGAGCTTCCCTTCAGCCGGGCTGTTTTTGGCAACGGCCGTGATTACGACTTTCTTTCCGGAACTGCTGTCGGTTTGCACGCCCATGCCGACGTAGGGAAAACCGTGATAAACGAAATCCTTGCTGAAATAGTCTCCGATACGGTCGAGCTGCTTCTCATTGACTACTTCGGCGTAGTAATTACGAACGATTTCTTTGTTCGAGGGAGTCATTTCACTACCTCCTCTTTCAGACGACATCTTCCCGGAAATCATGGGGCGGCAGGAAAAATCCCTCACGGAGGATTTCCTTCGAGGATGGCATCAAATCCCTAATTTTTCTCTGTAGAGGGTAACACCCGGACATGCCCGGGCGCCGCCGGGCTGCTGGCGCTTCGCCCCAGGTGAACAGCCTTAGCCGGGGGATTTCGGCGGCATGTGAAAGCATCCCGTCCTTTCAAGAGACGATAGATGCTGAGCTTATTTAACAGCATAACATGGCCGTTTAGCCGGCTGCAGGTGTCAAATGTCACAAATATGAGTTGCCATGCCGGCGGTTCGAGAAAGAACTGGTTGAAGCCTTGGATTAAAGGGGTCTGACGATGTTTCGAGGACACATGTCTGTTGGCCCAGATCCATTCTTAGGTTACCTGTCTTTTTACCCGCTTCCCGGCCGGTTCAGATCCGGCCACACATGAACTGGTGCTGGAAAGGTCGATTGATCGTTAGCACCCCCAGAATTAAACACTGTCACCAGGATCGCTGCCAATAAAAAGATAACAGAGGTCGCCGCGCAAATGAATCGCTTGGGCGGTGGCAGGGTGTGCAGTCGGTGGGTGAGATGGTTAACGGGAATTATTCCCGGGTCCGGGCAGGGCGGTTTTCCCGAATAATTTAGCGTATTCGCCTCATGACCGGGCACGGCCGCCTCCTTACAATGCTTACAAGGCGTGGTAGACCGGGTAATCAATTATGTTCTGGAGGTGGTTATGGGCCGGATATTGAAATGGATCGGGGCCGTCCTGCTGGGGCTGATCGCCCTGCTGCTGGTCGCGGCCGGACTCGTTTACGCCCTGAGCGAAGCGCGGTTCAATCGGACCTATGACGTCGAGGTGGACGGCGTGGTGGTTCCCGCCGATGCCGAAGCCATCGCTTATGGCGAGCATATCGCCAACATTCGCGGCTGCATCGCCTGTCACGGAGACGACCTCTCCGGGCAGATCGAGTTTGAAGATCCGCTGGTGGGCGTCATCGCCAACGCCAACCTGACCGGAGGGGCCGGCAGCGAAGTGATCGATTACACGATCGCCGACTGGGATCGGTCGATCCGCCACGGGATCGGGCCGGACGGGAAGCCGCTCCTCATCATGCCCTCCAACCAGCACCACGTCATGAGCGATGAGGATCTGGGGGCGCTGCTGGCCTTCGTTCAGAGCCTGCCGCCGGTAGACAATGCGCTGCCCGAGCTGGAGCTGGCCCTGATCCCGCGCCTCATGTACCTGGCCGGCCCGATGGATTTCCTGGTGCCGGCCGAGCTGATCGACCATGAAAAGCCGCGCCCGCCGGCGCCGGAGCGGGGGGTGACGGCCGAATATGGGGCTTACCTGGCCGGCCTGTGCACCCTGTGCCACGGCCCTGGTTTTTCCGGCGGCTATATCCCCGGCGTCCCACCCGAGCCCGACGAACCCCCACCGCTCAATCTCACGCCTGGCGGCGAGCTGGTCGGCTGGACCTTCGAGGATTTCCTCAAGGCGATGCGGACCGGCGTCACCCCCGGCGGCCGGCAGCTGGATGACTATTGGATGCCCTATCAGACCCTGTTCGGCGACATGACCGACGAGGAGTGGGAGGCGATCTGGCTCTATCTACAGACACTTCCTCTGAAGGAGTTTGGGAACCGCTAGGCTATAAAGATGTCGAGAGGTGCCCACCCGCCGGTCCATTCTGTTGGAGTTCTCGATGAACATAACCTTTTTTACAACACCGCGCATCGCCGGCCTTCTGCTTCTGCTCAGCCTGCTGATAATTCTCGGCGCGGCCGGATGGATCGCCGTTCAGGGGCGGCTGGGAGGAATGGCGGCCGCGTTCGCCGGTGTCACCCCGGAGACGGGGGACGCCTCCGGCCTGCGAACGATCGCCCGGGCGGCGCTCCCCTACCTGATGGCCCAGCTGGCCGGCTATGCCCTGCTCACACTGCTCCTGCACGAGGCAGGCGATCCGGGCCTGGCGATCGTCGCGCTGACCCTGTTCGTCTTCGCCGCCTCATTCGGCGCCTTTGAGGGCAGCTTCCATGCCGCGGTGACCGTCTGGGCTGCCGAGGAGGCCGCTCGCATGGGCAACGCGCCGGCGTTCTTTGAGCCCCTGCGGCGCTGGGTCAACGGCGAAATGCAGTTCGTGGCGATGACCTGCCAGATGACAGCCCTGGTCTTTTTCAGCTGGGCTGCCCTGCGCATTGGCCTGATTCCAAGCTGGATGGGCTGGGCAGCCCTGGGATGGAGCCTGTTTTCATTTCTCCTCTATTTTGGGGTTTTAGGGGCACCGCTCATCGTCTTCGTCACGCCGGCACTTCTGGGCATCGGGTTGCTGTTGAGCGGCTGAAAGGCAGGATGCCGCGAGGAAACAAAGGATAAAAAAAATGAGCACCAATCGTCTGGCCGCCCTGTTTTTGATTGCAAGCTTTGTAAGTCTTATGCTCTCGTCACTGATTAATGCGCCGGGGCTTTACGCCACGCAGGACATTAACGAACGACTGCAAATTATCGAAACGAATAGAACGCGCTGGCTCATCGCCCAGTTCCTGGTCGTCCTCTATATTCCGCTGATGATCGCCGGGTTTTCATTCCTCGCGGCCGCGCTGAGGGCCAAAGAAACGGGCTGGATCCCGGCTGCCGGCGTGGCTGCCATTGTCGCCGGATCCATTGGGGGGCTGATCTTCGTCTATCTGCAGACGGTAGATCCTCGAGGTGGGTATTCGGGCGTGTATCCCACGCCGGAAAATCTCACCTATGGGTTCTGGCTTTTGGGAATGCTGCTCTTTGGGTTCGCCTTTCTCCAGGCGGGCCTGCCGGGGTGGCTTGGCTATCTGACAGTAGGGACTGCTGTGCTGTATGGGCTGGTTTTTCTTTTTACGGGTTCCGGCTTCATGACGCCCTTTCTGATGGGACTGCTTAGCCTTTTTATGGCTATCGTCCTGATGAGGCAGTCGAACGGTTAAGCGGGCAAAAATTTGAGGTCTATTTACAGGCTCATGGCCCGAGTTGTTTCTGCTTCTGCAGGCAGCTGAGACGTCATGCTGTCTAAAGGCAGGTAATCGATGGAATCAATATTTCCCAGCAATCAAAGCGGAACGGCAACGTGGGGGAGAGGCATCCCGGTAGCCATAAGTGTCGGGCTCATTTTTGCGGGTGACCTGGTTGGAGAGGGACTGTCTGCGGTCCTTTTCGTCATGCGCCCTGGATCGGCCGCTTTCGGTGCATCAGACCGCGGGAGGAATCTGTATAATAGGAGCAGGTGGCCTGCAGCATTTGAACTGACTGATTGAGGAGGATTGTCGGCAGTTGTGAGTTAGTTGGTGACAGCATGACCCCTCGAATCGCCCGGTGGACAGCCTGGTTCCTGGTCGCCGCCTACATCGTTCTGGCGGGAACCGGACTTGTCCTCCAGGGCCTTAGCCGGGCCCCTTACACGCAAACCGGACTTCCCGTATTAATCTTCCTGGACAGTTTGATCGGGGTTTGGGTGTTCACGGGGGCGCTGATCATCTCGCGCCATCCGCGGCATCCGGTGGGCTGGCTGCTCTGCGCCGGCCTGTTTATCCCGTCCATCGATACGTTCGCGGCCGGCTATGCCGCCTACGATACGTACGGCATGCCCGGCTCGCTGCCGGGTGTGAATCTGGCTCTCATCTGGCTCAAGCTGGTCCAGCTGGGTCCCCATGGCCCTGCCCTGTTTACCCTGCTCCTCCTGCTGTTCCCGGATGGGCGATTCCTCTCCCCCGGCTGGCGCAGGATAGCATGGATGACCGGCGTGGCGCTGCTGCTCTTTCTCCCGCTGCAGGCGGTCGAGCCCGGCGCTGTCGACCCCGCTTTCCTGCCGGCGCGTACCAATCCGCTGGGAATCAGCGCCTCGACGTGGGCTTTCCTCCAACCATTCCTGTGGTTGTCGTTTTCCATCCTGCCCCTCGCCTATGGAGCCGCTTACGTTTCCTTATTTGTCCGGCTGCGCCAATCGCGCGGTGATGTGCGGCAGCAGATCCTATGGCTGCTCTTTCCGGCCGGTTTATTTGGCATCTGCTTACTCTTATTCCTGATCGGATTGGCCGCAGCTGAGGAAGCGATCGTGGGGCTGGCGGTCGCCGTCGGCCAGCTGGCGATCGCCGGCATCGTCATCGGTGTGGCCTTTGCCATTTTTAAATATCGCCTGTATGACATCGACCTCATCATCAACCGCACCCTGGTGTACGGCGCCCTGACCGCCTGCGTTATCGGCCTGTATGTGCCCGTCGTCGGGGGCGCGGGCCTGGTTATCCAGGCCAATGTCCATCTGGCCGGACTGCTGATCACGGCCGCGGCCGCGGGAGCGCTTTTCCGGCCGCTGCGCACCGCCCTGCAGCGCGGGGTGGACCATTGGATCACCGGCGATGCCCGGACGCTATCCGCTTCGCCGGAAGCTGCGCGGCCCGGGCCAACCACCCCAAAGACCCGGCCGCCGCCAGCCGGCACGCCGCCCATCCCGCGCTGGATGCCGGCAGCCCGGGCCGGCTGGTATCCGGCGGCGGCGCTGGCCGTCAGCACCTTTCTCGTCTCCATCCCCGGTTATTTCATCCTGGCCGCGGACGGTGTGAGCGACCTTCGCTTCAGTGCGAATCCATCGCCATTGGCGACCATACTCAATTGGATCGCCATCCTAGGTGCGGCGGGGACCGGCCTGCTTTCCTTGCTGCTGGCCGTCCTGCTCTTCCGCCGGGGTTCGGCAGAGCCCATGGCCGTGTTGACTTCGTTCTTTCTCCTCTTTTACGGCGTGGTCATGGCCGGACCAGTCGAAGCCCTCGAACCGTTCTGGCCCGGCAGCGCCGCCTTCAACATGCAGGTGCTCCTCCCCCTGTTCATCCCATTCACGCTGTGGCTGTTTGCCGTCTTTCCAGACGGCCGTTTCGTTCCGGGTTGGACGCGCCTGATCGTGCTGGCCGCTTTTTTGTTCACCCCCCTGGGCTATTTCTGGGCCGGCCGCGCCGCCCAATCTCCTCTTGATTTTTCCTCCCGGCCGGTGCTGATCTTGACCGGCGCATCGATCGCGCTGGCGGCGATATTCTGGGGAACCACCCTCTATGCCCAGATCGACCGCTACCGGTGGGTGGCGACGCCGCTGCAAAAACAGCAATTAAAATGGGTCATTTTTGGCCTGGGGATCTGGTTTACCACCCAGCTAATCAGCAGCGTACCCTGGGTGTACTCGTATTCCCTCCCACCGGGGACGCCATTTCCCCTCTGGCTGGCGGCCGCGGGGCCCCTGTGGGCGGTTTCGATCGCCGCCATTCCCATCACCCTGGTCATGGCCGTCCTGCGCTACCGCCTGTTCCAGGTCGATTTTCTGATTAACCGCTCGCTCCTCTACGGCGCCCTCACCCTCATTGTCATTGCTTTTTATGTGCTGATAGTCGGGACCCTGGGGGCGTTCTTCCAGACCCAGGGGAGCCTCATCATCGCCTTGCTGGCGACCGGCGTCGTGGCCGTGTTGTTCCAGCCCCTACGCGCCCGGCTGCAGCGGGGGGTCAACCGGCTCATCTTCGGCGAGCGGGATGACCCGCTCGAGGCCCTGGCGCGGCTCGGCCGGCGCTTTGAGGCATCCGTGCCGCCGGACCAGGTCCTGCCAATCCTGGTGGAGACGATCGCCCAGACGCTCAAACTCCCCTACGTGGCCATTGTTCTGCGGCCCCGGGATGAGCGCGATACCGTTGCTTCAATCGGCCGGCCGGCTGCGGAGCCGCTCCGGCTGCCGCTTATCCACCAGGGAGAGGAGATCGGCCGGCTGCTGGTCGGCAGGCGCCGCCCGGGGGCCGAGTTTTCCCCGCTCGAAATGCGCCTGCTGCGCAGCATCGCCCGGCAGGCGGGCACGGCCGTGCACGCCGCGCAGCTGACGGTCGATCTGCAGCGCTCCCGCCAGCGGCTGGTGACGGCGCGCGAAGAGGAGCGGCGGCGGCTGCGGCGCGACCTGCACGACGGGCTGGGGGCCACCCTGGCCGCCCTCAACCTGGAGGCGGGGATCCTGCGCCGGGCGATCCGCCGGGATCCGGTGGAGGCCGAGTCACGGGTGGACGAGCTGCGGCGGGATATTCGCGCCACCATCGACGATATTCGGGATCTCGTCTACGAACTGCGCCCCCCCACGCTCGATCAGCTGGGGCTGGTCGAGGCGGTGCGCGCCCAGGCCGCCCAGAGCAGCCGCTCCGACCGGCCCGAAGACTCGATTTTCCAGGTGCAGGTCGAGGCCCCGGCCGTCCTGCCACCGCTGCCGGCGGCCGTCGAAGTGGCGGCCTTTCGCATCGTCCAGGAGGCACTGACCAATGTGGTCCATCATGCCAGGGCTCGCTGCTGCACCGTGCGTCTGGCCCTGAAAGACGCGCTCGAGATCGAGGTGGTCGACGACGGGGTGGGTCCGGGGAACGGCCGGCCGGCCGCCCCCGGCCTCGGCCTGCTGACAATGCGCGAGCGGGCCGAAGAACTGGGCGGCACCTGCCGCATCGAGCCGGCGGCCGGGGGCGGCACCCGCGTCCTGGCCTCGCTGCCGCTGCTGGAGGTTTAACCTGATGAAAACGCTTACCGTTCTGATCGCCGACGACCACCCGCTGTTCCGCAAAGGGCTGCGCTCACTCCTGGAGACGATGCCAGACATCACCGTGGCCGGCGAGGCCCGGACCGGCCCGCAGGCGGTGGAAATGACCCTGGCTCATCAGCCCGATGTCGTCCTGATGGACCTGCAGATGCCGGACGGCAGCGGTCTGGAAGCCACGCGTGAGCTGAGCCGGCGCAGCCCCAACACGCGCATCCTGATCGTGACGCTTTTCGAGGATGACGAATCGATCTTCACGGCCCTGCGCGCCGGCGCGCGCGGCTATATTTTGAAGGACGCCGACGAAGGGGAGATGATGCGGGCCATCCGCGCCGTGGGGGAGGGCGAAGCGATTTTCAGTCCGGCGATCGCCACTCGCTTGATCGATTATTTCGCCTCGTCGCGGCAGGTGATCCCGCGCGAAATCTTCCCCGAGCTGACCGAGCGCGAGCGGGAGGTGCTGACCTGGATCGCCCGGGGGGAGTCCAACGGGACGATCGCGGCGGAGCTGTCGATCAGTCTGAAGACAGTGCGCAACCACGTCTCGAATATTTACAGCAAGCTGCAGGTAGCCGACCGGGCCCAGGCCGCCATCCGCGCCCGGGATGCCGGCCTGAGCTGATTTCTCAACCCGGCGCTAAATTTGCACGGCTTATCGGTCATGTCGAGCCAGACTTGGCGACTTGGCCTGAGGGTCGCTTCAGATATCATGGACAGGCTAAGGGCTGCTCATCGATAAGAAACAGCCATTCTCAGCGGAATTCAAGGCGCGGGTGGCGTTCCCTGTCCAGCTCCTGGAATTCATCAGAATAATTAATCGGGCGGCCTTATCAGGAACCCGGCCGCTTATTGTCCGACGACGTTCATTTTACCGCCAGCCATGCTTCTGGAGGTATGACATGATCTACTTGATTGGGGGGGCGCCCAGGACTGGTAAAAGCATTTTGTGCCAGCAGATCGCGGCCAGATTGAAAATTGGATGGATCTCAACTGACCTTCTGGTGGAAATGCTGCGCGTGAAGCAGGTTAAAGGAACGAAGGCCGAGTGGAACGCGACTCCGGAGGCAATCGCCGCCGCCGGCAACTGGTTCTATCCGTGTCTGGAGCGCTTCATGTGGGGGGTTGAAGCCATGGCCGAAAGCTACGTCATCGAGGGGGTCGCCATTTTGCCAGCACAGGTCGCGCAGCTGACCGCTCATTATGAGGTAAGCACGGTATTCCTGGGCTGTTCACAAATGACTCTCTCGCGGTTTGACAGATATCCCGGACGCTCGCGCGGCTATGCCGGTCTCCCCGAGGAAGTCCGTCGACAATTTGCCCACGATATCCCTCGCTGGAGTGAATATGTCCAGCAGGAAGCAGACCGTTTTGGCTGTCCGTATGTCGACATGAGCGACGATTTCCCCCTGCGCCTGAATGAAGCAGAAGCTTTGCTCCGGGCTGATTCAGGCCTTAAAGGGGAAGGCTGAATAGGTTGAAAGTTGTTGAGTGGAGGGCGCTTACCGACATCGCCTTTTAGAGGACCTGTCACGGCGTGTTGGCTCGTGGACGGCGTTAGCTTTCGCGGGCCAGGCCAGCGTGATCTCATCTGACGCCGTCAGCGAGCGGCTTCTCTGGCCGCGAGCTCCCCTCAATAAACGGTTTGATATTCCCATAGGCCTGCTCCCACAGCCCCTGCAGCATTGCCTGCATCCCCTCCGGCACTGCCCCCTCCGGCACTGCCCCCTCCGGCCGGGCGACGCAGCTCAAGAAGCGCGTGCCCTCCTTGTGCGGGAGGAAATGATAGGTCTCGACGTAGGTCAGGCCGGTCATGGTGTCGGTCTGGCGGATGGTGAAATAGTCGAACGGCCGCCAGTCGACCACCGTGTAGTGGAACTGCACCTCCCCGTGGGCGCAGTGGTAGCGGGTCTCCGGGCCGACGCGGCCGCCTCGCCCGTCGACCCGCCGCATAAAGTCGAGGCCGGTCATCTGGACTTTGAGGGCCGGGGTCGTCAGGTAGTCCCAGACCAGCGCGGGCGGGGCGGCGATCTCGCTCTCGAAGCGGACCCAGGCCTCTTCCGGCCCGATCATCAGCCGCCGGCCGGCCTTTTCCCGCTCCCAGGCGGCGCTCAGGTCGTAGACGACCATTTTCACCTCCCCGATGTGCTCGTAGCTGTCCGTGTAGTCGACCAGGCCGTCGACAAATTCGCGCAGGTGAAGGGCCGCCGCCGCGGCTTCCGTGAAGAGGGCGTAGGCACGGATGCCCGTCTCCTCGACGACCCGGTTCTTGAGCATGCGATGGGGGATGATGACGTCGGCCCCGAGCAGCTCCTCCCGGTCGCCCATCCGCTGCAAGACGTAGGTGCCGTAGTGGGCCACCAGCTTTAATTCGAGCAGGGAGATCCCCCGGCAGGCGCGGCAGGGACAGCTGGTCTGGAACTGCATCTGCTCCCGGGTCGAGGCGAAGGCCTTGTAGAGATTTTCCAGCGCCTCCAGGATGCTCTGCGGCTGGATGGCGCTCGTCTCCGGGATGACCATGAAGATGGCGTCTCCCCGGTAGCCGGAGATGGCGAACGGGGGGCGGATATGGGCCAGCTGGGCGTCAAAAAGGGACTGGAGGATCTCGTGCGCATGCTCGAGCTCCGAGCGGGTCAGGAATTCGGTGTAGCCGGAAAGATCGGTGATGATCAGGTACCCCTGGGGCATACCGGGTTCGCTCCTGCTGAGATCTCAATGAAAAGGGGGCACCGGCCGCAACGAACGGCCGGCCCCGGGTTTATTCAGTTAGATTTACTTCGCCTGGGAGGCCCATCGATGGATCGCAATACTGACCTCGCTCTCTACGACCGGCTGCGGACCCACGGCGCTTCCCGCCTGGCCATGGGTATCGCCTTGGCCTGGGGGGCGGCCGAAGCCACGCTTTTCTTTTTTATCCCGGACATCTACCTTGGCTTCATCGCCATCTTCAACTGGCGCGGCGGTCTGCGCGCCACCTGGTTCGCCCTGGCCGGCGCCCTGGCCGGGGGGCTGCTCATGTACATCCTCGCCCAGGGCGATCCGGCCGGGATGATCGCCCTGCTCGATTTCGTGCCGCTCATCAGCGCCGAAATGGTCGGCCGCGTCGGCGAGCAGCTGCGTGCCGGCGGGCTGGCCACCATGATTTTCGGCCCGCTGCAGGGCATTCCCTACAAGATCTACGCGGTGCAGTCCGGCGTCCTGGGCCTGCCGGTCGTGCCTTTTC
>JBFFZG010000152.1:0-11630 GCA_041568735.1 Promineifilaceae bacterium (SeqCode) | reverse complement strand
GCAGATGCATCGGATGGATCATCAGCCCTTCATTCATGTAGCGAATGCGAATCTTGTCGCCCAGCCTGGCCACAATCGGCTGCGTAGCCGGGAAGGATTTGCCGTTGATCGTCAGGCCAATACCGGTGTCGTTCATGATGAAGGTGTAATCCGCATCGTATTCCGGATCCTGGCTTCGATCCTTCGGCTCGATAATGAAGGCGCCGAGCAGGCCCTTGGTCACCTGCTCCAGGGCGTTGTGGTGGGAATGGTACATGTGCGAGCCCGGGTTTTTGGCCACGAATTCATAAGTGAAAGTCTCACCCGACTTGATCGGCGGCTGGGTGATGTACGGCACGCCGTCCATGTTGTTCGGCAGCAGCACTCCGTGCCAGTGGATCGAGGTGCTTTGATCCATCTCGTTTTTCACCACGACGCGGACGTTGTCTCCTTCGGTGACCCGAATTTCCGGTCCGGGCACGATGCCGTTGTAGGTGAACGCGGCAATCGTCTTTTCTTCCGAAATCGCCCAATCGGTCTGCATGCAGGTGAGTTCGAATACCTTGGTATCCCCATCCATGGTGAATGCCAGGGGGGCTCCCCAGAAGGCCGGGTTCTGGCCGATTCCATCCAGGAATTTTTTGACGCCGGCTTCGTGCGCGGTGTCGATATCATCCATCTGCATCGCGTCGTGTTCGGCCGCAGCTTCCGGCTCCGCCTGCGCCACGGCCGCCGGCGCGGCCGCAGGGCTTCCGGCCCGGCAGGCGGACAGCCCCAGGCCGACACCGGCCACACCGGCCATCTGCAGGAACGAACGACGGGTTAAATCTTCTTTCTTTAACATGAGACAGTTTCTCCTGAGTCTTAGTACGGGGCCAGACGGCGGTCCGGCGCAATCTTAGAGTCATGTGAATCATACGGATAAGGAGAAATTTCAGAAGTGAGAGGTGTCATGGAAATTGGGGATTAATGTCATGTGGGGAACGGGGGACGGGGAACGGGGGATGGGGGATGGGAGTTGGGAGTTGGGGAGGTGGGGAGCAGGGGAGCAGGGGTCAGGGGGAGACGGCGGCCTGGAGGGCTTCGAGGCTGTCGATGAAGGCCAGGGTGGTCATGAAGGCTTTCAGGGAGGGGGAGGCGGCACGGAGCTGGAGGACGAGGGGGCCGACCGGGTCGCTGCCGGCCGCGCCGGGTTCGTCGGCGTAGGCGCCGTTGAAGGCGAAATAGGCCTGGTTCAGCACGCGCAGGTGGTAGCCGTTGGCCACGAAGACCTGCCGCCGCTCCTCCATATACTGTTCGGCCGCCTCGATTTCACCGGCCGCCAGCAGCTCGTCGACCCGAATCCGGGTCTGCCGCATCTCGAGGCGGAAATCGAACGGCGGCGGGCCGGCCGCGGGAGGCGGCGTTTGGCCAGCCGGCGCGGCCGGAGGAGGCGCCAGGTCGGGATAAAAACGGCCGACAACCGCCCGCCCCACCTCCCGGCCAATGATGCCGGCGGCCGTCTCGTTGATGGTGCGCATTTCCGGCGAGCGAAAATAGCGCCAGCCCACCGGGAACTGGCCAAACCAGATGTGGGCCCACTCATGGGCGATGACGTCGACCAGCACATTGAGATCGGTCGTCTCGAGCACCATCGTCGGATAAACGCCCAGACCGCCGATGTTGGTCACGTAGGCCGAAAGGTCGAGCCGCTCCGCGATCTCCCTTTCGATGCGATCCCGCTCGGCGGCCGTCAGGCCGGTCTCGAGCGGCGCCGTTTTTAGCTGCAGGATCCGGTCGCGGGGCGAAACGACGAGCAGGGTCGGCAGCGGGGTCAGCCGCATGCGCACCGGCGGCCAGACCCGGCCGCCGAGAGCGAAGCCCTCGTCGAGCAGGACCGCCGCGACCTGCTGCTGCACGATCGCCTCGGCCAGCGACTGCAGCCCGACCAGGTCGGCCCGCCGGCGGGCGATTTCCGCTCGCAGCGCCGCGGCGGCCGCCTGGGGGTCGTCGATCGACGGGTCGGCAAACAGCCGCTCCAGCTCCGCTTCCAGGTCGAGCACCTGGCGCAGCCGTCCGAGATAACCGCGCACGATCAGGTCACGCGCCGGTTCGCTCAGATAATCGTGATTCGCCCCCAGGTCGGCCGAAATCTTGCCGGCGGCCGCTCCCGCCAGCCAGCGGGTGAAATCGAACCGCTGCCCGCGCACCACGGCCAGGATCTGCGCCTCCTGATCGGCCATCGGCGGCCACTGGGGCGCCGCCGCCAGCCCCACCAGCACGACCACCAGGACCAGCCGCAGCAGCCATCCCAGTCCCCGGCGCCTGGCCCCCACCCAGACTCTAACGCCGTTCCCCATTCCCCGCTCCCTGATCGCGGCACGGCCCGCACAATCCAAACAGCTCGAGCAGATGCCCCTGCACGTCAAACTGAAAACGGCGGCCGATCGTTTCCGCCACTTCGTTGAGCAGGCATTCGTCGAGCTCGATGATCTGGCCGCAGCTCGTGCAGACCAGGTGGTGGTGGTGGCCGTCGTGGAGCAGGATGAAGTGGGCGGCCCCGGTCCCCTGATAAACCGGCCGCAGCGCGCCCAGCGCGCAAAGCAGGTCGAGCGTCCGGTAGACCGTCATCCGGCCGGTCTGCGGCGCCTCCTGCCGCACGAGATCGACCAGCTGATCGGCTGTCACGTGCCCCCCGGCCGCGGCCAGGGTGCGGCAGATCTGCCGCCGCGCCGCGGTCAGGGTGTAGCCGTGACTTTTCAGGGATTGAAGCAGTTCGTCGCCGGCAGTCATCGGGTTTTTCCTGGTCTCGTCCGGCCGGCCACAGGGACGCGGCTCGCCCTGCGCCACCTAATGCCGCCGCCAGACCAGCCCGCGGCTCGGCGCGAACAGGTAGGCGAGGGTGAAAAAGAGGGTGGCCACCAGCACCACGGCCGGCCCGGAAGCGATATTCAAATAAAACGAAAGATACAGGCCGATGATCCCCGACAGCGCCCCCAGGGCGGCCGACAGGGCCATCATCGGTGGCAGGCGGTGGGTCAGCAGCGAGGCGGTCGCGGCCGGCGTCACCAGCACGGCCAGCATCAGGGCGATTCCCACGACCTGGAGCGAGACGACGATCGTCACGGCGATCAGCAGAAGCAGCAGGTAGCGAAAAAAGCGGGTCGACAGCCGCAGGGTCGTCGCCAGGGTCAGATCAAAGGAAATGACCAGAAATTCTTTGTAAAACAGGGCGATGCTCAGCAGGACCAGTCCACCCAGGCTGGCGATCAGCCACAGGTCGGCCGCCGACACGGCCAGCAGGTTGCCGAAGAGAAAATGGGCCAGGTCGACCGTGTAGCTGCCGCTGCGCGACAGAAGCGCCACCCCGAGGGCGAAAGACCCGGCGAAAATCACCCCGATCGCCGTATCTTCCCGAATGCCTCCTCGCTCGGTCAGCGCCCCGATCCCCAGGGCGGTCAGCACACCGGCGATCAGCGCCCCCACGGCCAGCGGCCAGCCAAACAGGAAGGCGATGACCACCCCCGGCAGAATCGTATGCGCCAGGGCATCGCCGAGAAAGGCCATGCCGCGCAGCACGATGTAGGTGCCCAGCACCGAGCCGACAATGCCGACCAGAACGGCCGCGATGAGCGCCCGGACGATGAAACTGAACTGGAGGGGGTCGATGAGCCAGTCAAACATGTCAGGAGTGGTTCGGGCGGCCGGAATCGTTAATCCGGCCGCTCAGGGTTCATCCGTCTTGTCAGCTTCAGCCATTTCACCATCGGCCGGGCCGGCCGCGTCGCCGATGCGGGCGCCGTAGGCCTGCAGGAGATTGGAGGTCGTCAGCACTTCCTCGGGCGGGCCGAAGGCGATAATGTGCCGGTTCAGCAGCATGACCCGATCGAAGCGCTCGGCCGCCAGGTTGAGATCGTGGGTGGCGACGACCACCGTCACCCCCTCTCGCCGCAGTCCCTCGAGGATGTCGAGAATCCCTTCCTGGCTGCGGATGTCCAGTCCGGTCAGCGGCTCGTCGAGCAGCAGCAGCTCCGCCTCCTGGGCCAGCGCCCGGGCGATGAAGACCCGCTGCTGCTGGCCGCCGGACAGCTCACCGATCTGCACGTGCGCCAGATGGCCGGCTTGCGCCCGCGCCAGGCTGCTCCGCACCCGCTCCCAATCCCGCTGGCGCGGCCAGCGCAGCAGGCCGATCTGCCCGACCCGACCCATCATGACGACATCTTCCACCGTCACCGGAAAGGCCCAGTCGATCTGGTTCCGCTGGGGCACGTAGCCGATGCAGATGTGTCCGGCCGGCTGCAGGCCAAAAATGCGCACCTCCCCCTCGCTGGGGCGAACCGTGCCGACCAGCAGCTTCAAAAAGGTGCTCTTGCCGGCTCCGTTGGGTCCGACGACGGCCACAAATTCTCCCCGCTGAATGGTGCAGCTGACCCCTTCCAGGGCGTAGCTGTCGGCCCGGGCGGTGGTCACACCTTCTCCGCCGGCGGCGTAAGCGACCGAGACGGCCGCCATCTCCAGGGTCGGAGCGGCCGCCTGGTGGGGGACGCCGCGGGGATTCAGGGTCGAACGCAGTTTTTCCATCAGCCCGCTCCTCTCAATCCGCCTTCCGGGGGGATCAGTCCGGCCACGATCGTATCGACGAGCTGCCGCATGAGTTCGAGGTAGCTCGTCGGCCCTTCTCCGGCCGTCCCCAGCGCATCGGTGGCGATCTGGTAGACGCGCACTGTCTCGCAGGCGGTGACATCGGCCGCCACCGTCCGGATCAGGGTCTCATTGACAATGTTTTCTGAGAACAGGGCGCAGACGCCCCGGGCGTTCATCGCTTCGACCAGCCCGGTCAGGGAGCTGGCGGATGGTTCGGCCATGGTGCTGACCGACGGTATGATCGTGCCGAGAATTTCAAATTGGTGTTCGGCCGCAAAGTAGCGCAGGGTGTCGTGATTGGTGATCAGCACCCGGTTGTCCGGCGGAATGCGGTCGACCTGCTCGCCGACATAGCGCTCGAGCGCGGCCAGCTCCGCCAGGTAGGCATCCGCCCTGCCGGCGAATTCGGCCGCGTGGGCCGGATCAGCCGCCGCGAAGACGTCGCGGGCGTTGGTGGTCCAGCGGCGGACGCTGGCCACGCTGAACCAGACATGGGGGTCGGCCGCCTTGCCGTTGAAAAGCGGGGTGATCCCGGCCGAAAGCGGCACAAAAACGGCCGACTCCCCGATCGTCTGCAGATCCCCAACCAGCCCTTCTTCGAGGTCCCAACCGTTGACCACGATGAGATCGGCCACGGCCACGGCCGTCATGTCGGCGGCGGTGGGGGCGTAGCCGTGCGGGTCCTGGCCGGGGTCGATCAGGACCGTCAGGTCGATCAGATCGCCGCCGACCTGGGCCAGGACGTCCCCGATGATGCTGGTCGTGGCCACCACGCGCAGCGGCCGGCCATCGAGCGCGGCCGGCGCCAGCGCCGGCAGGGCCAGCACCTCCTCGTCCGCAGTGAGTGGGGCAGCCGGCCGGCCGCCGCCGCAGGAGGCCAGAAAGAAAATCGCGGTGCCGATCAGGAGCCAGACACGAATAAATGGGGCCATATTGAGAATTTAATCGATATTTTATCTCTAAATTATGGGATATTGTATCAATTGGCTCCCCGCCGCCCCACTTTTCTTATGTGTTTTTCTGGCCGGCCGCCCCCGCGGGGACCCGCCAGAGGCCGGCCACCCCCCACAGCCCGGCCAGCCCCACCAGGACATCGCGCAGCCGGATCAGCAGGCTCAGGCCGACCCCGAGGGGCCGCATCTGACCCAGTCCAATCAGGGCGAGGGCCGAGATCTGCGCCGCTTCGAGGGTGCCCAGCGCAGTCGGCACCGGCAGCAGCCAGGCCAGGCGCACGGCCGTCAGCATCACCAGCGCCTCTTCCCCATTGAGGGGAAGTCCGAGGAAGGTCGCCATCAACCAGTATTCAGCGATGAGCCCCAGCCAGCTCAGCAGGGCCAGCCCCAGGCTGCCGAGCAGCCAGCGGGGGCGCTCCCGGAAAAAGGAGATTACCTCCCCCTCCGCGGCCGCAACCAGCCGGCCGGCCGCGGCCAGCCGGCCGGCGGCCGGCCAGGGGAGGCGGGCCAGCGGCCGGAAGCCCAGAAACCAGCTGCCCAGCAGGAAAACCGGCAGGATCAGCAGCCCTCCAGTGAGCAGCACCCCCCGGCCGGCCAACCCGGACGGCAGCCAGCGGCCGGCCAGCAGGAGCATCCCCACCAGCAGAAAAGTGAAGTTGGTCAGGAGCGTCAGCCCCTTGTCGATCGTCACCGAGGCGGCGGCGGCCGCCGGCGGAATCCGGTGGCGGCTGGTGAGCAGCCAGACCTGCAGCGGTTCGCCGCCGAACTGCGGCCCCGGGGTGAAATAGCTGACCGCCGCCCCGCCCAGCCCGTAGCGGCAGACCGTCCAGAACGGCAGGCGGTGGCCCAACCCCAGCAGGACAATCCACCAGCGGCCGAGGAGCAGGAGCAGGACCGCGCCGTTGGCTCCCACCAGAACCAGGATCTGCCACGGGGTGAGCCGCGCCAGCGCGGACCAGACCTCTGCCCAGGCGACGCCGCGCAGGACCAGCCACAGCAGGAGAAGGCCGGGCAGGACCCAGAGGAAGCGCGGCCGGCGCAGACCGGCTGTCAGGGCGTGAATACGGGATGGCTTCACAGCAGCTTATAGTAGTAGACCGTCGCTTCGAGCACCCCATCCCCGTTGATCACATACCCGGGAATTGTGCCGCCAACCGCGTAGCCCATGGATCGGTAGAGCCGCTCGGCCGGATCCCCCTGCCGGGTATCGAGGAACAGCAGCCGCAGCCCCCGGGCGCGGGCCGCCGCTTCCAGCGCCTCCATGAGCTGCCGGCCGATCCCCCGCTGCCGGTAGGCGGAATGGACGACCAGCTTCTGCACTTCCGCCCGATGACGGCCGTTGGGGCGCTGTTCAAAAGCCAGCTGCACCATGCCGGCCAGCCGCCCCTCCACCCGGGCGCCCCAGACCGCCTTGCGGCCGACCGCCACGTCGGCCGCCACCCCGGCAAAATAGTCCCCGGCCTCGGCCGCCGCCAGCGGCGGCAAAAACCCGATCGACGCCCCCCCGTCGACCGCATCCCGCAAAATTTCAATCAGCTCCCCCACTGCCAGCGCGAACCCGTCCCCCCGCAGCCGCTCAATCACCACCATCATCCACCACCTCCTAACTCCCAACCCCCAACCCCTAACTCCCACCCATCCGCTGAAACATATACTCCTCCGCCGGCTGCCAGAGCGAAAAACGCCCGGAATTAAAAATGGCCACCCAGCAGACTGATCCCGCCAGCAGGACCGCGTCGAGAGTCGCCCAGGAAGCCTCCACGGCGATCAGGTTGACGGCTGCCGGCAGGATGGCGGCCAGCCCGAGCCAGCGGGCCCAGATGCCGCCGACCACGGCCAGCAGGGTGGCGAGCGCCAGCCAGGAGAGGAGCACCGCCGCCCGCGTCACCCAGGGCTCTTGCCAGCCCCAGCCGGCAAACAGGGACTGCCAGGCCGGATTGCCGGCCGGCGGCAGAACGGCCGTGGTAACCATCGCGACGGCGACGACCAGGCGAAGCATAACAGGCAGCCAGTCGACGGCCGCCCGGGTGATCCTCTCTTTCCAGGCCAGGTAGGTCGGGTTGGCCGGGTCGAGCCGGCCGCTGACGACCAGCCAGTCCCGCCAAAAAATCAGCAGCAGCGGCGCGGCGAAGATGGCGGCGCCGATCGTGACCGCTTCCCGGGTCAGGATCGGCCAGATGGCGACCGTGAGGAAGCCCATGTTGTAGGCGGCGATCGGCCGGCGGTAGCGGCTGTCGCTCAGCTCGTACGCCGGCCGGCCGCGCCGCCGCCGCCACCAGAGCCCCAGCACAAACCAGTAGCGGACGAGAGCCACGATGAGATACCACCAGCCGACCTGGCCGAAATGAATGGCCAGGAGCACCAGGAGCCCGACGCCGAAGCTGTCGTATTCCAGGTCGAGCCGTTCGCCGAGCCGGGTGGCGTGGTTGGCCCGGCGGGCGGCCAGCCCGTCGAGAATGTCGATAAGGGCGGCGGCGGTGTAAAAAAAAACCGGCAGCCAGGCGAGCCATCCCGTCGGGCGCGGGGCGGCCAGGAAACCGGTGAGCAGAGCCAGCAGGAGCCCCCGCCCCAGGGTCAGGCTGTTGCCCGGGCCGAAAGCCGGCAGCACGGCCTCTTCGCCCGGGCGGTGATTTTCCGGGAGATGCCGGTAGAGCACGACCAGTTCGATCGCCGCCGCCGCCAGCGCCAGGAGCCCCCAGCGCGCCGCCCCATCCCAGGCCGGCTGCAGCCAGCGGGTCAATGCCGCGATGACTGCCGGAAAGAGAATCCAGAGGACCGCATAGCGCCGCCACAGGGGGCTGGGGATGGTGTGGAAAATGGCCTGATCGGGTCGCATTGCCGGGAATTATACGCCGCTCGGCCGTCCTTCACACCCGGCCGGCGACAGCGGCACCGCGGCGAATAGCATAGGGCTTTTTCACTGGTTATCCCCTGGAGTCAGGTGCGGCGGGGAAGGGTCTTGTGCAGAGGCATTTGAACCTGCCCGGCTTCCCATTTCACCCTCATGAAGGATCTGCTCAACAGCCGCTCTGTTCGCTGGTTCAAACCCCCGGCTTTCGCGGACAGCGAGAAAAAAGGCTCGGACAGCCGCTCTACGACGGGTGGCTGATCGGCTTTGTCGCCCTCTCCATCGAGGCCCCGGCCAACTTTTTCTTCGATTCCGGCCCCATCACACGAGTCCTCATCTCCCGGGTGAAAATTTTTCTCTGCCAGCTTCTCGTTCTGACCGCCCTGCGGGTGCTGCAGACCGGCCGCACCCTGCTGAACACCATCATCGGCCACAGCGAGGTGATCCTCGAAGACCAGAAAGGTGAGGTACCGGTCAACTTGCAGGATCTCGAGCCCATTCGCTGCTCCGGCCAGCATCTGCTTTCGCTGATCAGCCACGTGCTCGACCTCGCCAAAATCGAAGGGAACCAGATGGCAATCCATCTGCAGCCGCTGCGCCTGGAGAGTCTGCTGGCGGAGATCGGTGAAATCATCTTTTTGATGATGCGGCGGCAGGAGAATTATTTCGGGGTGGAAAACCTGGCGGGGGACCTGATTCCGGTGGCCGATCCCCTGATAGTTCGCCCGATCTTGTTGAATAAACTCAGCAATGGGGCGACATCCACAGAAAACGGCCGGATCTGGCTCAAAATTAATTATGACTACACGAATGCACGGCCGCCCGTCATGTTCCATTTAGCCGACACCGGCGTCGGCATCGTAGAGGCAGAGATCGCGCGGCGCTTGATGCCGTTCGAGCCGGCGGAACACCGCTTTGCGCACCTGGTTAAAGGGACCGGGCTGGGGCTGGCCATCGCCAATCTCTTCTGCCAGCTTGTGGGCGGCTCCATTTTCGTGACCCGTGAGAAAGGAGTCGTTCGACCTTCCTGGTCTCCCTGCCCGTCCAGCCCGAAACCGTCACATCGCCGCCGGCCGCTCCCCTTCTCCGGTTTCCACCTGATTGCGCCAGCCCCCGCCCCGGATCAGAAGTCGACGAGCTGGCCCAGCCCGGCCGCTTCCGCGTTGGCCAGGGCAATGCCGGCGGCGATGACGTCCTGAACCGCCAGCCCTACCGATTTGAAAAAAGTGATCTGCTCCGCGTCGCGCCGGCCGGCGATCCGGCCCTCGACCAGCGCCCCAATTTCCCCATGCAGATGCTCCCGAACAATCGCCCCGCTCTCCAGCGGAATGATCAGATCTCCCGCTTCGGCCAGCGCGCTCTCCATGGAGTCGACCAGCACCAGCGCCCGTCGCACCGTCGCCTCATCGACTTCCTGCATGTGCGGAGTGAAGGAGCCGACCCCGTTGATGTGCGCCCCCGGCTGGAGATCCCGGCTGTCAAAGACTGGCGTGAGCGAGGTGGTCGCCGCGTAGATAATGTCGGCTCCCCGCACAGCCGCGGCCGGGCTGTCGACGACGGCAGTCCGGTCGGGAATCGGCCCCCGGCCGGCCATCGCGGCCGCCATCGCTTCGGCGTGGGCGCGGTTGGGGCTGAAGATCCGCACCTCGTCGATGGGACGCACCGTGCAGACCGCTTCCAGGCCGGCCCGGGCCTGGACGCCGCTGCCCAGCATGGCCAGCACCCGGCTCTCCGGCCGGGCCAGCAGATCGGTCGCCGCCCCCGCCCCGGCCCCGGTGCGGATGGCGGTCAGGCTGGTCCCTTCGAGGAGAGCGGCCGGCCGGCCGGTCTGGTCGTCCAGCACGAGCACGCTGGCGTAGACAACCGGCTCACCCCGGCCGGCATTGCGCGGGAAAACGGTTACGGCCTTCACCGCCAGCTCATCCTGGCCGGTCACGAAGGCCGGCATAAACAGAGCGATCCCCTCCTGCGGGGCCACGTCCAGGCGGGCCCGCAGCGGCACGACGGCCGCCCCGCTCGAAAAAAGGGCATAGGCTCGCTTCATGCCGGCGATCGCATCCCGCATCGGGAGGGCGGCGGTCACGTCGGCCGCGGATAAGACGCGCAGTGTTCCCATCAGGTCCATCCGCTCAGTCGACTTCGACGAATTTGCCGGTCACCATGTAGATGACCCGCTCGCAGATATTGGTCACCCGGTCGCCAATCCGCTCGAGGTTGTGGGCCATCCAGAGCAGGTAGGTCGGCACCATCATGTCGAAGCTGTCGTCGATGTCTTCAACTCCTTCGAAAATGGCGGCGGAAAACTTGCCGTACTGCCGGTCGATCTTATCGTCCCGCTCCATGGCCAGCTCCGCCTTGATGGCATCTCGTTCAATAAAAGCTTCCAGGCTCTTGCGGATCATCTTCTGCACCCGCCGGGCCATCTTGGGCAGCTGGCGCAGCGGGCCGATATCCGGATCTTCCCCCATGCGGCCGAGCAGTCTGGCGATCCCGTCGGCGTAATCCCCGATGCGTTCCAGCTCCCCGGCGATGTGGATCACGGCGATCACGTGGCGCAGATCTTTGGCCGCCGGCTGCTGGGTCGCCAGGATCCGGTAGCAGCGCTCTTCCAGATCGTAGCGGAGATGATTAATTTCCTCATCACCGCGGGACACCTGATCGGCCAGCTCTAAATCCCGATCGTGGAGGGCCTGCATCGCCGATCCAATCGCCTCCTCACAGAGTTTGCCCAGCTTGAGAACGTCCTCATCGAGTTTCGCCAGTTCTAAATCAAAGGCGGATCGTTGTGACATGAATTAATCTCCTAACTGCTGCCTCCGCAGCCAGATTTCCTGAGTGTTTAACAGCGCGTCAAACGATATCCGGTCGATGGGCCGTCCGTGGCCGCCGGCAAAGACCGCCGGGGCCAGCCGGAGGAGGGTGACGGCCGACCGGTAAGCCTGCTGTTCGTCAGCCGGCTGTTTTAATGTCCATTTTAACCCGCCTCGCCGGGTATTCAAGGCGTCCCCGGCAAAGAGCACGCCGGTCGGCCGGTGGAAGAAGGCCAGATGGCCGGCCGTGTGGCCGGGACTCGGCACGACCTCGAGGCCGCGCGGCAGGGGAAGCTCGTGCCGGCCGGCCGCCAGCACCTCAACCCCGTCGGCCGCCACCGGTGGAAAGCGCCGCAGCGAACGGCGCAGGCGGTTCAGCGGGCCGGCCGGCCGCTCCGGGCCGCGCCCGGCCGCCAG
>JBFFZG010000151.1:0-11653 GCA_041568735.1 Promineifilaceae bacterium (SeqCode) | reverse complement strand
GCGCGCGCATCGGCCAGGATCTGCTGGCCGATGCGCACCAGCGGCTCCCCGGCGGTGAGCCGGCCGTCGATGCGGCCGATCAGCGGGTGCGCGGCCGCCCCGCGGCCGGCGAAAAATTTCCGCAGCAGCCGGGCCTGGCCGTGCACGGCATGGGGTTTTTCCGCCTGCTCGCGCGCCGGCCAGCCGGTCAGGGCCAGGGATGCCGTCCAGCTGCGCAGCGCCGGCGACAGCCCCACCCGCAGGTCAGACACGATAATCGCTCTCTTCTTTGGGCCACAAACGCCAGAGCAGCAGCAGGTACCAGGCGGACAGATAAATATAGAAAAGCGGATTCAGCGAGGCGGCCGTCACCGGCCGGATCGGCGGCAGCAGGAACCAGGCGGTCAGACTCTGCGTGGCCTGGATGAGCACCACGCCGATCAGGCTGCCCGTGCGCAGCCGAACGATGCCGTAGAAAAGCCCCCAGAAGAAAAAATAGACGGCGGCCTGCCAGGTCGACTGGAACGATTCCTGGAAGACGAGAAAACCGGCGGCGGCAAAGGTCAGCCCGCCCACGATGGCGGCGGTGAGCGGCCCGCGCCAATCGGCCGCGCCGCGGAAGAGCAGGCCGAAGGTCCAGAGCTGCAGGGCGAACGCCTCAAAAAAGAGCAGGTAGATAAAAGAAGGGAGCAGCGGCTGCTGCAGGAACCGGGACTCGTCGATCGCCCCCAGGAAAAAGCGGGCGGTCAGCACGGCGATCCAGCCCAGGAAGGCGAAACCGGCGCCGGCGAAAAAGGGGCGGGCGCCGCGCAGCCCCAAGCCGGCCGCCCCATACCAGTTCATCCCCAGGTAGATGCTGGCCAGGCCGATGCCGCCGAGAAAAACGGAGGGGAGAGCCAGGGTGCTGCTCTGGGCGCCGAGCAGATTCTGGGCCACCGTCGCCAGGATGGCGCCAATGACCGGGGGGATAAAAAGGGCGATGGCGGTGCGGGCTGCCGCCGGCGGCAGCGGCCGGGTGGGCTGAAAAGTTGGTCGGGTCTCTTTCCCGGAGCGGTTCATAGCGTTTCCCGTGGTCAATTCCGGCGGACGATTCCCCGGCTTTTGCGGAAGCCGGCGGCCGAAAATTCTCCTTGATTTTAACAGGTTTGCCGATTTGGTCACCGACCGGCCAACCCCCACATATGGGAATTTATCACGCGACTTTCACGCATTTTTCCCTTGACGAAAGAGGGAGGCGCTGCATGGCAGGGCCATAAATAGACATAAAACTGTGGATAACCGGGTGAAAACTGTGGAAAACACCCTGTTTTGGTGGATAACTTTCCACAAGTCCCCTGGTGACATAACGAGCCGTCAAACGATTTATTACCGTAGATGTACGATTTTTTTCTGGGAAGGGCACATATATGGGGGTGAAGGGCACACAAAAATCATTATGTCACCTTAATTGGGAAAATAGTCCTAAAAGTTATCCCGTCGGTTATCCACACCCGGCGGCCGGACTGGAGATCCCATCCCCCGCACATGGGGGATCAAAAGCAGGCTGCGGCACCCTATGTGCGGGTCTTTCGCCGTTGTCCACATATCAACAGCCCCTACTACAGACTACTAAAAATAAGATATAGAATGAAATATTTTGGGGATTATTCTTTTTCCCCTGAACGCACACCACCGCCGTATCAACGGGTCAGATTGGTTCGAGGCAGAAACGGAGGGAGTTGTTCGGCCGGGTCGCCGCGTCCAGCTGGAAAAGCCCCGGCGTCATCTGTCTGCGGTGTTCGGTGGCGCGGTTAACGCCGTGGTGGACGCTGTCCCTGGCCGGCCGTCGACCACCTCGGCCAGGTGCGGTCAGCTTCCCCCCTGGTCCACTCGTTATACGTCCAGCGATTTTGCCTCCGCTGCCGGATCGTGGTCGGTTTCCTTCCCGGCCGCCGACGCCTCGAGGTAATCGAGCACGAGGCGGGCCAGCTCGGCCGGCTTCTCCATGGGAATCATGTGGCCGGCCTCTTCGAGCATGACGAGCCGGTCCTGCGGCCGCATCTTCCCCCACTTTTTCCAGGCCGAATCGACAATGGTGTCCGAATGTTCGCCGCGAATGCCCAGCAGCGGCCGGTCGACCCGGGGCAGGTCTGACCAGATGTAGGGGACCGTTGCATAGATCCGGGCCTCCCATTCGCGCGGATAGGCGAGGGTGACAGCCGGCGCCCGCCCCGGAATTTCCTCCAGACCGCAATGGATAAAATCCCACAGCGATTCATCCGGCCAGCGGGCGAAAACCGATTTCTGGCGAAAATGGGCGAAGGCCTCCTCCGGGCTGTCCCATTCATAGCGGCGGTTCAGGGCGACGGCCACCAGCGGGCTTTTTCGCTTCAGCCGGTCGGGCGCCAGCCGGTTCAGCGCGCCCAGCGCCGGCGGCAGAAAGACCGGTTCGATGAGCACCAGCTTCTCGAAGCGCTCCGGTTCTTTGATGGCGGCCAGCATGTTGGCCACCGCCCCCAGCGAATGGCCAATAGCCGAGATCTTTCGGATGTTGCGCTGGCGCAGAAGAGCCAGCGTATCGTCGGCCACATCCTGCCAGCCGGCCAGGTCTTCCGGCCGGCTCCCCGGCCACAGCGCCCGGTGGCGCACCCCCAGCACCCGGAAGCGCGGGGTCAGATGGTCGATAAACTGGCGGTAAGCCCCCGGGGGATAGCCGTTGGCTGGAGAAAAAAGGACGGCGTCCTCCCCTTCCCCATAGACATCAAAAGGAATGAAACCTGCCATAGTGGACAAAGTTTACCAACCTCGCATCAATAAAACGCATGACACCCCAACTCCCAACTCCCAGCTCCTAACTCCCCCAACCCCGCAGCAAACCCAGCATCCGCCCGGTCATCGCCTTCGTATCCGGTCCGATCTCGCCCGGCGGGCCGACGCAGGCCGGACAGCCGTCGCGGCAGGTGCAGTCCCGAATGAGCTCGGCCGCGGCCGCCAGCAGCTCGTCGTGCAGTTCGAAAAGACGCTGGCTGAAGCCAACCCCGGCCGGCACCCGCTCGTAGATGACGACGGTCGGCAGGCCGGAGAGCGGGTGCCGGGCCTCAGCCGTGACCTCGATGTCGCTCGGATCGCACATCAAAAAGAGGGGGGCCAGGTTGCGCAGGGCGTAGGCCAGCCCGCCCAGGGCGGAGCGGGCCTGCTGCCCCTGTTCGGCCAGACGGTGGCAGCTCGGGCAGAGGGAGACCAGGTTGTCGACGACGTTGGCCTGCCGGTAGTTTTCGTTTTCGCCCGGCACATAGCCGTATTCCCGGAACGGGCGAATGTGGTGCACGTGCAGCATGATGTCGGCGGCGTTTGCCCCGCAGGTGCGGCAGGCAAACCCATCCCGTTCGAGCGCCAGCCGCCGCTGCCGCTGCCAGTTGGGGCCGTAGTCGTTGGGACGGAGCAGCACGCCGGCGTCGTAAAGCGCTTCGGTCAGCGCTTCGCCGAAGATCAGCCAGTAGCCGTTGGTGTCGAGCACCAGCTCCGGCAGATCGATCTCCCCGAAACCGAGCGTTTCGTGGGAATACCGCTTGATTTTGCGGTAGCCGATCGCCCGGGTGACCACGACCACTTCCCCGTGGGCCCGCAGGAGCCGTTCATCCGACAGATCTTCTTCTTCGGCGTCGAATGAGCGGATTTCGCTCGAGACCGTCGCCCTCGTGTAGTAGTCGACGGGCAGGGGGCGGACCAGCGCCAGCCGGCCGTCCCAGTCAAACGATTCGACCTGGAAGCTGTCGGCCTGGTGGAGGTAAATCGCCCCTTCGTAGACCATGTGCGGGGCGCTCTCCAGGTCGATCTCTCCGATTACCCGGGGGCCCGGGCCGGCCGTCTGAATCACGACCGTATCGCTGCCCGAAGTGCGCAAGGAGACCCGGTGAGCCGGCACCTCGCCGTCGCCAAGCCAATGATACGTCTGGCCGGTCTCGTGCAGCAGCCCCATTTCCCGCATCGCCTCCAGCAGGTCGCCGACCGCTTCGAAGGTGCCGAAGTTTTCATCCGGCCGGAACGGCAGTTCGAAGGCGGCGCAGCCCAGGTGCTTGACGAGCAGGCGCAGGTTGTCCGGGTTGATAAGGGCGTTTTCCGGGCTGTTGCCGAAGAGGTAGCGGGGATGATGGGCGATGTACTGGTCGAGCGGGCTGTTGCTGGCCACCATCAGGGCGGCCGCCTGGCCGGCCCGCCGGCCGGCCCGCCCCGCCTGCTGCCAGACGGAGGCGATCGAGCCGGGATAGCCGGTCAGAATGACGGCGTCGAGCTCGCCGACGTCAATCCCCAGCTCCAGGGCGTTGGTCGCCACCACCCCGCGCAGCGCACCCGAACGCAGATTCTGCTCGATTTCGCGCCGTTCGTTGGGCAGGTAGCCCCCCCGGTAGCCGGCCACGGCCGCCGGATCGAGCTCGGCGTAGGCGAGATCATCCTGCAGGTAGCCGAGCAGCAGCTCGACCGACTGCCGGGTGCGGGCAAAGACGGCCGTCTGCACCCCGTGCTGGATAAAAGCCGAGGCGGCTTCTTTGGCCACCAGGATCGCGCTGCGCCGCAAACCCAGCTCCTGGTCGATCAGCGGTGGATTGAAAAGGATGAACTGTTTTTCCCCCTGCGGCGCCCCGTTCTGCCGCTCGTCGATGAGCCGCACCGGCCGTTCGACCAGCTTCTCGGCGTGCTCCCGCGGGTTGGCGATGGTGGCCGAGGCGCAGATGAACTGGGGATCGCTGCCGTAGAAGGCGCACAGGCGGCGCAGGCGGCGCAGCACGTTGGCCACGTGGCTGCCGAAGACGCCGCGGTAGGCGTGAATCTCGTCGACGACCACCCAGCGCAGATTCTGGAAAAACGGCCGCCACTGGGTGTGATAGGGCAGAATACCGGCGTGCAGCATATCCGGGTTGCTGATGAGGATCTGGCTCTCTTTCCGGATCCGGGCGCGGTGGCCGCGGGGGGTGTCCCCGTCGTAGCTGGCCACGGTCACCGGCAGCTCGCCGGCCGCGATCAGCGCCGACGTGGCGGCCAGCTGGTCCTGGGCCAGCGCCTTGGTCGGGAAGAGGTAGAGCGCCCGCCCCTGCGGCGCCCGGCTGAGGCTGTCGAGTACGGGGATGGTGTAGCAGAGGGATTTGCCCGAAGCGGTGCGGGTGGCGACGACCACGTTTTCCCCCTCGAGAACGGCCGCCACGGCCGCGGCCTGGTGGGTGAAGAGCGGCGCCAGCCCCTGCTGCTCGAGCAGGCGGCGCATGGGCAAGCCAATCCCCGCCGGCAGGGGGGCGTGGCGGGCCGGCCGGGCTGGGATGCGCTCCCAGGCGACCACCTGGCTCATGAAATCGGCATTGCGGCGCAGGCCGGCGAGGAGTTCAGCGAGGTGAGTCATCGGCATATGGGGACGGGAGCAACAGAATTCAAGCGGAACACCCCCCGATTATACGCGGGAACGGCCGGCCGGATCGAATTCGCTCATCGACTCAGCCGATCCGGGATGGCCCGCGCCGGCCGGTGGCGCCAGATCCGTAACAATACGGATTACTTCAATACTTTGGCCATGATAGAGTGAAGACCATAAACATCGGATTGTCTCGATTATTCCAACAATCCCTCGAGCGGACGGGTGTGGCCCGCCCCTTGATTGCCTGATCTGATTTTATCGGCCGGTCCGGTCCAGCCGCCGGCGTAGGAATGAGGAGAACCAATCGAAATGGAGTGGATTATCTTATTTTTCGGCCTATCCCTCGGGGTGGCGCTCGGTGTCTGGGTGACCAGTTTCTGGTCACCACAGCACCGGCAAAACCGGGAGCTGGAGCTGGCGCTGCGGCAGAAGGTCGCCGAACTCGAGGCGAAAACCATCTCGCTGGAAGCCGAGCGCTACCGGATGAAAGGGCGGCTGCTGGCGCTGCAGGCCGACCTGACCCGGCGGGAGGCGCAAATCGCGTCGCTGAAGGCCCGCCTCGTGGAAGTCCAGACGTCCAGCGGCTCCCTCTTGAAAATGCCCGCAAACGAACAGCCCCTGGATATGGGGAAAGAGAAAAACCCGGTCGATGGCGCCGGCGAAGCGGGCGACGGCACCCGGCTCAATTTCTGGACGGGACATCCTTTCCCGCGCCATTCGAAGACAAAGTTTGCCAGGGCTGGACGATCCGAGATGTCCTCATCGGATTTCACCTGTTTTACCGGTCTTTAACGTACATTTCTGTCCAAAACTGTTCGGAAAAGACCGGACAGATCCAGCCAGCAGCCCTGTCGATCCCATCGGCAGGGCTGTTTTTTTCGTCCGGGGGGTCAGTTGAGCCTCTTTCGTGAAAGAATGGTCGATTTCGGGCAATCTCGTTCGTCGTCCTGTTAGAATGTTCCCCATCGACGAAGCAGAAAAAGGAGATCGAACCATGAAATACGCCTTCTTGATCTACCACGACGAGGCGGCCAGCCTGCAGGCGACCGAGGCCGAAAGCCAGGCCATGATGGCCGAGTACTATGCCTTCGGCGACGAACTCAACGCTGCCGGGATCCCGATTCTCGGCGGAGACGCCCTGCACCCCACCGGCGCGGCCACGACTGTGCGCGTGCGGGACGGCAAAACGCTGACCTCGGACGGCCCCTTCGCCGAGACGAAAGAACAGCTCGGCGGTTTTTACATCCTCGACTGTGAAAACCTGGACGAGGCGATCAAGTGGGCGGCCAAGATTCCCGACGTGCGCAGAGGTTCGGTCGAAATCCGCCCGCTCTGGGTTTTTGAATAAACGGACAGACCGCCGGCCGGCGTCTGCCCGGGCGCCGGCCGGACCCACCCGGCGACGCGTTGACCTCCTCCCCGGCCATCCAACAGATCATCGAGCGCACCTTTCGCGAGGAATCCGGCCGCGTCCTGGCCACATTGATCGGATCCCTGCGGGATTTCGACCTGGCCGAGGACGCCCTGCAGGAGGCTCTGGTTGCCGCCCTCGAGCAGTGGCCGAAAAAAGGATTGCCGGACAACCCGGGAGCCTGGCTGACCACCACCGCACGGCACAAGGCGATCGACCGGCTGCGCCGGGCCACCAACCTGCGCCAGAAAACCGCCCTGCTGGAAACCCGGGCCGCGCTCGAAAAACGGCCGGGACCGGGGGACGACATGGACGAGATTCCCGATGAAAGGTTAAAGCTGATCTTCACCTGCTGCCATCCGGCCCTCAACGTCGAGGGGCAGGTCGCCCTGACGCTGAGCACGCTGGGTGGGCTGAACACCGTCGAGGTGGCCCGGGCCTTTCTCGTCTCGAAGGAAACGATGGCCCAGCGGCTGGTGCGGGCCAAGCGCAAAATCAAGCAGGCCGGCATTCCCTACCGGGTGCCCCCGCGCGACCTGCTGCCGGAGCGGCTGGAAGCGGTGCTGGCCGTCCTCTACCTCATTTTCAACGAGGGGTACGCCGCCACGGCCGGCGTGGACTTGATCCGCGCCGACCTCTGCGAAGAGGCGATCCGATTGGCGCGGGTCCTCAACGAGCTGCTGGTCCGGGAGACCTCCCTCGAGGAGGATGCCGAGAGCTGGGGGCTGCTGGCCCTGATGCTGCTGCACGACTCCCGCCGCCGGGCCCGGGTCGGGCCGGCCGGTGACCTGATCCTGCTCGAGGCCCAGGACCGCTCCCTCTGGAACCGGGCCCAGATCGACGAAGGGGTGGCCATCCTCGACCGCGCCCTGTCGCTGCGCCGGCCGGGTCCCTACCAGATCCAGGCGGCCATCAGCGCCCTGCACGCCCAGTCGCCGGCGGCCGCCGCAACCGACTGGCGCCAGATCGCCGCCCTCTATACCTCCCTGCTGCGGCTGCGTCCCGGGCCGGTCGTCGCCCTCAACCGGGCGGTAGCCGTGGCCATGGCCGAAGGGCCGCTGGCCGGGCTGGCCCTGCTCGACGACCTGGCGGAAGAGCTCCAGGATTACTATCTCTTCCACGCCGCCCGGGCCGACCTCTACCGCCGCGCCGGCTGGCCGGCCGAGGCCCGGCAGGCCTATGAAAATGCGCTGGAATTGACGGAGAATCAGATTGAGAGAAGGTTTTTGTTGGGGAGGATAGAAGAGAGCGGGGAACAGGGAACAGGGAACGGGGAACGGTAGGTGTGTGATTGGGCTGGCATGAAAAAAAGAAAATGAAAAAAAGAAGACCGGTTTGGGGGCCGGTCTTCTTTTCATCCCTGGTGTGGATCGGAGAGGGGGATGGTTATTTCTTGAGCAGATCCCGGATCTCGGCCAGGAGTTTTTCCTCGGCCGACGGTTCGGGCGGAGCCGCGGGGGCCTCTTCCTCTTTCTTCTGCATGTTGGACACCGTCCGCACGAGCATGAAGATGACGAAGGCGATGACCAGGAAGTTGATCACGGCGTTGATAAAGAGGCCGTAGTTCAGGGTCGCCGCGCCGGCTTCCTGGGCGGCCGCCAGGGTGGCGTAGCTGCTGCCGTCGAGGCTGACAAACAGGTTGGAAAAGTCAACCCCACCGGTGAACAGGCCCAGAATCGGGGTGATAATGTCGTTGACAAAAGAACCGACGATGGCGCTGAACGCCGCACCGATGATGACCGCAACGGCCAGATCCATCACGTTTCCGCGCTGGATAAACGCTTTAAATTCCTGCAGCATGGTTATTTCTCATCTCCTAAAAAAATGGGGGTCAATGTGCCCGGCCGCGGGCCCGGAAGGGGGACGGCGGCCGATAGAAGCGAGGCCGGGGTGTTAGTACCGAACTCCTATTTTCGCGAAAATAGTAGCATGCCCGGATGAGGTTTCACAATACGTAGTTCTACTGAATCCTGGCCGAGGGCAGACCGGCCGCGCCTGCTCAGCGGCGGATGGCGATCAGAACCGCCGGCAGCGGCGTGAAGGCGGGAATCCCGGTCATCTGATCCCCCTCGCGCCAGAGCAGGCCGCTCGACGTGCCGCCGTCCAGGTTGAGGGCGATCTCGAGATCGAAGTCGGCGCCGGCCAGGAAGCGGCTGAAGGCGTGCAGGGTCAGGCCGCCGCGCGGGGTGATGATCAGCAGGAAGCGGTCGCTCCGGTCCACGGCGACGGCCGTCCGCCGGTCGGGGGTGTCCCGCTCCAGGTCGGCATTGATGCCCGGCACCCCGCCCGGGCGGATCAGCAGTGGGAAAGCCTGCAGCGCCCCGTCGAGCGGCTCGGCCGGGTCATAGGGGGCGGCTCCCAGCCAGCGAATCTCGGGGCGGCCGTCGCGGATGGCCACCATGCCGGCAAAATCCCCGTAGCTGCGCCCGCTCGCCTCCCCGCCGGCGATGATCAGCCCGGTGGCGGTCCACTCCGGGGTGAAAAAACCGCCGTTGATGACGATCTCGCCGCCGCTCTCGAGGGCCCATTCGCGCAGGGTCTGCGGCTGGCCGGGGCGGTAGCCGACCTCAAATCGGTAAACGGCCGGGTCGACCCGCAGCACGACCGCCGCCTCGACCGGCTCGGCCCGGCCGGCCTCGTAGATCTGCACGACCCGCTTTTCCAGGCCGGGGGCCACGGGCAGCCAGCCGGTGTCGGGCACAATCGGGGTCGGGGACGGCGGGTTCTCCGTGGCGGCGGCCGGCGGCGGCGCGGCCGGTGGAAGCAGGGTGGGAATGGGAATGGGAACCGGCTCGGCTGCGGGTGCGGCCGGCAGGGTGCAGGCCAGCAGCCCCCCGCAGAGCAGCAGCCCGAGCAGCCGGCGCGCCCGACCGGCCCGCTCAGACAGCGGCTTCCTCCGCCAGCTCGAGGGTCGTCCGGTGCAGGGGAATATCGAGCGGATCGAAGCCCAGCTCCAGCAGCAGCTCGTCCGGCCGGCCGGTGGCCAGCTCCTGCAGCGCCAGCACCATCGTCAGCGTCAGGTCGCCGCCGGCCGTGCGGCCGACCCGGAGATCGCCGATGAGCGGGCGCAGGTCGTAGCGCTTTTTCCGTTTTTTCGTTTCGCGCACCCGAGGCAGGCTGTCGGCGGCCAGCAGGGTGGCCACCGCGGCCCGCAGGCCGGCCTCGTCCGTTTCCGCCGGGAAGCGGGCCAGGTAGGTCGTCCAGCGGGTCAGGGTCTGCAGGGCCGCCCCGTTCAGCGGCACCTCGCGCACCGCGGTGACCTCGATGCCGGGGGCCATGCGGCTCATCATCTGCTCGTGGGCGGCGGCCGGATCCAGCGTCTCGGTCAGCCAGAGATCGACCAGCTCGCAGTCGCTGGTGATCCCGAGGGACGTGGCCGTGGCAAACTGCATTTTCGGCCGCTTGTTGAACCCCTGCGAGTAGGCCATCGGGATTTTGGCCCGGTTGAGCGCCCGCTCCCAGGTGCGGGCGACGTCGAGATGGCCGATGTAGCGGGTCGGTCCGAACTTGCGGAAGGTGACGCGGAGGCGCTGGACGTAGGTTGGCTGCATGGTCGTTCAGTTTAAGCGATGAGTGCGGCGGGCGCTGTTAACCGGGCGCCCTTATTACCGGACAGCTCCTCACGGCGCCGGCCTTATCTTCTGCTCATCCCCATTTTAGCCCCCCCTCTGAGTGGGATACAATTCCACTTATGAAACACTTCTGGCCCCTGACTCTGCTGCTCCTGGCGGTCTGGCTGCTGGCCAGCTGCGGTGGACCGATGACCGAGCAGCCCCTGATCGTCCTGCCGCCAACCAGCCCGGAGTTTGGTGGGGGGAGCGAATCCGCGGCCGCGCCGGCCGCCGTCCCGGAAACTAACCAGCCGGCCGCCCCGGCTGCCGCCCTGCCGACCGTCCTGCCGCCCACCCCGCTGATCCAGCCGACCCGGCCGGCCTACAGCGGCCAGCCGACTCCCGATCCGCCGCACACCGGCCAGAACGCTGCCGGATTCGGCGAGCATGTCGTCACCGCCGGCGAGACGCTGGCGGCTATCGCCGGCCGCTACGGCAGTACGGTCGCGGAGCTGGCGGCGCTCAACCAGATCCAGAACGGCGATCTGGTCTTCGTGGGCCAGGTGCTGCGCGTGCCGGCCGCCCCTACCCTGGTGGGACCTGACTTGAAGCTGATTCCGGACAGCGAGCTGGTTTACGGCCCCCGGGCGGCCGATTTTCGGGTGCGCGCCTACTTATCCACCTATTATCCACAGGGGGCGCTGGGCTCCTACCGGGAAACGGTGGAAGACCGGGAAATGGACGGGCCGGCCATCGTCGAGCTGGTCGCCCTCCGCTACAGCGTCAATCCACGGCTGCTGCTGGCCATGCTCGAGCACCGGGCCGGCTGGGTGACCCGGCCACCGGCCGGGGCCGCCGATCCCTACCCGATGGGCTACGTGCGCAATGGCTTTGAAGGACTCTACACCCAGCTGGGCTGGGCGGCCAACCGGGCCAACGGGGGCTACTACGGCCGGGCGGAGGGGGGTTGGGTCAACACCGTCGTCGACGACGGCACGCGGGTCGCCTTCGCCCCGACGATCAACGACGGCACGGCCGGGGTGCAGAACTGGCTGGCCGGCCACACCGGCGCTACCTACGCCGGCTGGCTGGCCGAAACCGGCGCCGGCGGCTTTCCGGCCACCTACGAGCGCCTCTTCGGCAGCCCCTTCGCCCTGACTTACGAGCCGCTGCTGCCGGCCGATCTGCGCCAGCCGCCGCTGGCCCTGCCCTGGGAGCCGGGGATCCCCTGGTATTACACCAGCGGCCCGCACGGGGGCTGGGCGGCCGGCTCGGCCTGGGCCGCACTCGACTTCGGCCCGGACCGGGAGCGGCGCGGCTGCTACGTCT
>JBFFZG010000150.1:0-11740 GCA_041568735.1 Promineifilaceae bacterium (SeqCode) | reverse complement strand
CCACCCCCCCGAACGCCCCCGCTGCCCCAAATCGCCCCGCCGTCGACCGGGCGCGCATGAAAATTCTGGAAATGCTCGGCGAAGGGAAAATCACCGTTGAAGAGGCCAACGAGCTCCTCAAAGCGCTCGAATGACGATCGCTGGATACCAAGAGAAAAAGGGCCGGCCGGCCCTTTTTCTCTTGGGGAACCCGCCAGCCCCCTTACACGCCATCGCGCGGGATTTTTCGCTCCCAGCTGCGGGCCGCCACCCGAACCTCCCCCTCAAACGCCTCGAGCCGGTTGGTCAGGTAAAAATGAGTGCGATCGGCCGTCATCCGGCTGGTCGTTTCCACCCGGACCGCCCAATCCTCCCGCCGGTAGGCGAGTCGGCCCTCACAGTCGACAGCGGCCGTCAGCGGATCCCCGTCGAGGATGGTGAACCGATCGAGCCGCCAGTCTTCGATTTCCAGGCCGCTTTCTGCGAACCGGAGCCGCCCTTCATCGTAGATCGCCTCGAGGACGGCCCGGCCGGTGATAAGATCCCGGCACCAGTTCTTGGTGACTTTCCCGGTGCGGATCACCTCCGTTTTTATCGGGGGGGCACATTCCGGGGGCAGGAACGCCGGCGGCGGCAGCGCTTCCCCGGTCTCCCGCCGGGGCAGCTCCAGGCTGCCGGCCAGAACGGTCAGCATGACCTCCTCTGGAGACGGCCAGACCATCGGCCAGTAGGATGGGGACAGGGACAGGCGCCAAGCATGGCCGGGCAGCAGAGTATAGCCGATGGCGTTCAGGTCGAATTCGACCGGCACCGGTTCTTTGACCGGCACCGGTTCGGGTAATTCGTGCCCGTTCCGGTGAGTCAGATTTAAGACGCCGTAGCTGACCAGGGTGGAGCTGCCGTCCGGGCCGACATCGCAGAGGCGCGCCGCGACCTGGGCCTGCGGCCGGTCGACCATCAGCTGCAGGCGAACGCGGGGGAAGCCGAGGTAGTCGGCCGGTTGATCGGCCGGCGGCATGGTAAAGGTGAGCCACTGCCCGTCGGTCGCCCGCTGATCGGGGGCGAAATTGCCCGGCAGGCCGTAAGGGCACCAGGCCTGGGTGTCGTACCCGGACGAGAGGACGCCGGCCGTGGCCGGCGGGAATCTCAGCGCTGAGGCCTCGGCCATCAGCCGGCCGCCATCGCCCAAATGGCGCGTTTCCGGCTTCACGTTGGAAGAAGGCCAGGCGGGATCCGCCACCCAGCGGCCGCGCCGATCCGGGTAAAACGTCCGCGGGGGATCGCTTTCCTGCAGCCAGCTCGCCAGCATCGGTTCGTCCATGATGCCGGTGTCGATCCCTTTCAGCCAGGTGTCCCACCAGCGCAGGCTTTCCTGGAGAAAGCCGATTGCCGGTCCCGGCACCCCCTCTTCCGGAAAATTGTGGGCCCAGGGGCCGATGAGCCCCTTGCGGGGACCGCGCAGCCCGGCCAGCAGGCGGGGAATGGCATTGGTGTAGCCGTCAGCCCAGCCGCCAACGGCGTAAACGGGAATGTCGATCGCTCCCCAATCTTCGCAGACCGATCCCTGCTTCCAGTAATCGCTGCGCCGCTGGTGCGTCATCCAGGACTCGATATAGGCCGGGGTTTCTTCGATGCGCCGGAGCCACATTTCACGCCAGCGCTCCCCCACCCAGCGCGGATCTGGCGGCGTGGCGTTCGCGGTCAGCATAATCGAGGCCCAGGGCAGCATATCGTAGGCGAGGAGGCAGCCCCCCATGTAGTGCACATCGTCGGCGTAGCGGTCATCGGTCGAAGCGATGGTTATGATCGCCTTCAAAGCCGGCGGCCGGTGGGCCGCGATCTGAAGAGCGTTGAAGCCACCCCAGGATTTGCCAAACATGCCGATTTTGCCGGTGCACCAGGACTGGGCGGCGATCCATTCGAGGATTTCCAGGGCGTCCGCCTGCTCCTGGGGCAGGTATTCGTCGAGCAGAATGCCGTCGCTGTCCCCGCTGCCGCGCATGTCGACCCGGACGGCGGCGTAGCCGTGACCGGCCAGGTACGGGTGGCGGATGGAATCCCGCACGGCCGTCCCGTCGTTTTTCCGGTACGGGAGATATTCAAGAAGGGCCGGCACCGGCCGCTCCCGGGCCTCGCGGGGCATCCAGATGCGGGCGGCGAGGCGGGTGCCGTCCGCCAGGACAATCCATTCATTTTCCAGTTCGACGATTTCATGGGGGAAGTGGGTCACGATCCGCATTGGGTCGCTCCTTTTTTGGCAGCGATTGTACAGCGGCCGGTGGGAAAAAAAAGACCGGCTCTCCAGGGAGCCGGTCCGGTGTTTTCTATTGGAAGGACCAGGCTGCGAGCCTGGTCCACGCGAAGCGGTCAGGTCACATCAGGGTGTGCTGGCATTGTAGAACCAGTTGTAGGCGAAAAATGGGTTGGCGTGGGCGGTCTGGAGGCGAATGGCGATGCGGCCCTGGCCGCTTACCTGGGCGGGAATGTTAAAGACGACCGACTGGGTGCCGCCCTGGCCCGAGTTCCAGCTGCCGGCGGAAACGCCGTTCACACCCCGGGTGCTAAAGGCGCCCATCGTCACCGCAAAATTCTGGTTGGCCGGGAAGTTTTTTGTGGTAATCGTCACCGTCTGCCCTTTTTTCACGGCCGTGACCAAAAAGGTCGGAATGCCGCTGTAGCCGGGTGCCGGCGGTGGTTGGGTCGGGGGCGGGTCGCCGGTCTGGCCGCCGGAAGTGCTGGCGTTGTGGAACCAGTTGAAGGCAAAGTACGGGTTGAGGTGGGCGGTCTGCAGGCGGATGGCGATCCGGGCATGCCCCTTCAGCTGGGCCGGGATCGTGAAGGTCGCCGTTTGCCGGCCGCCGGCTCCAGAGTCATAGGTGCCGGCCACAAACCCGTTCACCCCCCTGGTGCCCATCTGCCCCATCGTGACGGTGAATTTCTGATTGGGGGGGAAGTTGCGCGTTTCGATGGTAACGGTTTTATCTTTGTCGACGGCCGTGATAGTGAAAGTGGGAATGGCCTGGGCGGCGGCCGTGCGGGCGGAGGATAAGAGGAGTCCGCCCAGCAGCAAAATGACCAGCATCTGCCCGATGCGCCTGTGCAGCTGCCAATGGTTCAAACGTCGAATGTCTGCCATCATCTGGGTCTCCTTTGTATGTAGAAAGCTCTTCTCTTGTGAACAGGCAAGGGCATCAATCCGCCGGCGGCACACGGGCCAAACCCAGACGGCGCGATACCCGTGTCGACAAGGGATTAAACCTGGTCGAGCGACAGACTCCCTAACCCAACGTGAATATTACGTTAATCAAAGATTAAACGAGAACGGGGGAAAATGTCAATCATTTCATGATTAATAAAACCGCCATGGCGGTCAGACAACCGGCCGGCTGCGGCGAAAAATCAGGGTGGGACTGGAGATACCAAGCGCCAGGGCACTGAGGATCAGCCCGGTCTTGATGGCATTCACGCTGGCGGCGGCGAGCAGGTCGACGAGGTCGGTGCCGGCCGGTGGCGGCAGAATATTCCCGAGCTGCAGAACCCCCAGCATCGCCCCAAAAGCGATCGTGCCCGGGATCATGGGGATGATGCCACATACGGAAAAAATGATGGCCGGGACCTTCAACCAGCGGGCCAGGCCGACGGCGGTGAAGCCGACGGCCGCGGCGCCGAAAAACGAAGCGATCTCCAGGCCACCCAGGATGGGAAGGCCGCTGCCGATCAGTGCATAGCGGAACGCGTGCCCGAGCGCTCCGGTCAGGGCGCAGGCGATGAGATACTGGCGCGGCACGCTGAAAAGAACGGCGAATCCAAGAGCAGCCGTGGCCGCCCAGAGGGCATCCTCCCAGGTGGTTGGCAGCCGGGAGATCGTGGTCAGCATGCGATCGACCCCGAAGAGACCCAGCGGCAGCGCCAGGCCGGCCGCAATGCTCATCGTCACGAGAAAGCCGGTCGTGCCGCGGGCCACCCCCGTCACGACATACCCCTTCAGCAGATCCTCTATCGAATTGATCAGCGGCACCCCCGGCACCAGCAGCAGGACCGATGCGGCGAAAGGCAGGGCGGGGTGCATCCCCCAACTCTGTGAAAAGGCGTAACCGGCCACGGTGCCGGCGGTGAGGGCCGCCGCCGCCGTCGTCAGGTAGGGATTCAAGAAGCGGCGCATAGCGAGCAGGCGCACGCCCATCGCCGACGCGGCCGCCACCAGGGTTACCCCCATGTCGACCAGGTCACCGCCGAACAGCCGGGCAAAGGCGGCGCAGGCCAGCCCGACCGCCAGGGGGATCAGCCAGAGCGGATAGGGTTTTGAATAGGCCTCGATTACCTCGAGCTGCTCCCGCAGGCGGAATCGATCGATCACACCCGCCGAGGCCTGCCGGCTGAGCCGATTGATCGAGGCCAGGATAGTCATGTTGACACCGCCAAAACGGACCACCCGCCGGGTTTTGGTGCGAAATTCATCGCCGCTCGTGGTCGTCACCACCAGGGCACTGTGGGACACCAGGATGTCGACCCAATCGGCCCCCAGGCCGGTGGCAAGCCGGTGCATCGTTTCTTCGACGATCGCCGTTTCGGCGCCGTACTGAAGGAGCAGCTGCCCGGTCCACAGGCAGAGGTCGATGACGTCCTGCAGCGCTTCCCGTGTGAGAGGACTCCCGCTCATTTCCACCCGGCCGCTGCCGAAAATCCGGCAATTTTTATCGAGCTCCTATCAAGAGATCGGCCTCCCTGTGGTACAATTTTTTCTCTAATCCGCCTAAAGGAGATAGTAGTCATGTCATCTGCTCATGGCTTCGTTTTACTACACGAAGAATCGGTTCCCGAAATCGACAGCCACGCCCGCCTCTACCGGCATACCAAAAGCGGCGCGTCGTTATTATCCCTCACCAATCAGGACGAGAACAAAGTTTTCGGCATCACCTTTCGCACGCCGGTGACCACCGCCAACGGCCTGCCCCACATCATGGAGCACGTCGTCCTGGCCGGTTCGCGCAAATTTCCGGTCAAGGAGCCGTTCATCGAGATGGTCAAAGGGTCGCTCAACACCTTTTTAAACGCGATGACCTTTCCCGACAAAACCTCCTACCCGGTGGCGAGCACCAACCTGAAGGACTTCTACAATTTGATCGACGTCTACCTCGACGGAGTCTTCCATCCACTGCTCACACCCCAGCACCTCGACTACGAGGGCTGGCATTACGACCTGGAAACCGCAGATGACCCCCTGCAGTACAAAGGGGTCGTGTTCAATGAAATGAAGGGAGCGTATTCATCTCCGGACGGGCTGATGGGCAAGTACAGCCGGGAAGCCCTGTTCGATCCGGACCACCCCTACGGGGTCGATTCGGGCGGCGATCCCCGGGTGATTCCAACCCTGACCTATGAAGCGTTCAAGGCGTTCCACGAGACCTATTACCATCCATCCAATGCCCTGATTTATTTTTATGGGGATGACGATCCGGAAGAACGACTGCGCCTTCTCGACCGCTACCTCTCGGAGTTTGAGGCGCGGCCGGTCGCCTCAGAAATCCCGGTGTATCCGCTGCGCAGCGAGGGGCGGCGGGCCGTTCTCCCCTATTCAGTCGATCCCTCCGAAGAACCGGTGGAAAACGGGCGTTATTACCTGACCCTGAACTGGCTTCTGCCGGAGATTGAGGATGTCAAAACCGGCATGGGGCTTTCGATCTTATCCCACATCCTTTCCGGAACGGTCGGCTCTCCCCTGCAGCGGGCACTCATGGAATCCGGACTCGGGGAAGACACGATTGGCGGCGGTTTTTCGCTGACCTATACCCGCCAGGGCACCTTCACGGCCGGGATGAAAGGGATTCAAAAAGAAAATCTCGAGCGCGTGGAAGCCCTGATCATCGACACGCTGACCGGCCTGGCCCGCGGCGGCATTGATCCGGAGACCGTTGCCGCCTCTCTTAATACGGTGGAGTTCCGCCTGCGCGAGGCCAACACCGGCAGCTACCCGCGTGGGCTCGTCTATATGTTCTCCATCCTCGGCCGCTGGCTCTATGATGGCGATCCACTCGAAGGGCTGCGCTACGAAAAGCCGCTGGCGGCGGTCAAAGACGCGGCAGCGGCCGGCGGCTTTTTCGAAGGGCTGATTGAAGAATATCTCCTGCAGAACCCCCACCGGGCGACAGTCATCCTGGAGCCGAACACCACCCTGGCCCAGGAGCAGCGGGCCGAGGAGGAACGCCGCCTGGCTGAAACCAGGGCGCGCCTGTCGCCGGCCGAGCTGGAGGCGATTCGGGCCAACAGCCTCGCCATTAAAAAGCGGCAGGAGACGCCGGATGATCCGGCCGACCTGGCCAAACTCCCAACCTTGAGCCTGGACGATCTCGAGCCGAAGGTTAGAACCTACCCGCTCGCCCGCGACGGTTTTCAGGAAACCGAAATTCTCTTCCACGATCTCTTCACGAACGGCATCGTTTATTTTCGGGTGGGCTTTAATCTGCGGGTGCTGCCGCAGGAGCTGCTGCCGTATGTCCCCCTATTCAGCTATGCGCTGACGGAAATCGGCACTGAAACAGAGGATTATGTTAAATTGTCCCAGCGGATCGGCCGGCACAGCGGCGGCATCGGCGCCTCACACTACATTGCCGATCGGCACGATGCACCGGAGGCGCTGGCCTGGCTGTTTCTGAAAGGCAAGGCCACGTTGGCCCAGACCGGAGAGATGCTGGCCATCATGCGAGATGTCCTCCTGACCGTTCGCCTGGATAATCGGGAGCGGTTCAGGCAGATGGTCCTGGAAGAAAAGGCCGGCGAGGAATCCGGCCTGATCCCCGGCGGCCACAGCGTCGTCATCGGCCGCCTCAAAGCGATGTTCTCCGAAGCCGGCTGGATTTCCGAGCAGATGAACGGGCTCGACTACCTCTTTTTCCTGCGCCGGCTGGCCGCCGAAGTGGAGACAAACTGGCCGGCCGTCCTGAGCCGGCTGGAGGAAATTCGGCGGCGGCTCATCAGGCGGGGCCATATGATCTGCGACATCACGCTGGATGCGGATAACTTCAACCAGATCCGGCCGCAGATTGAGTCGTTCATCGCCGCCCTGCCGGCCGGCGATGAAACGCTTCAGATATGGTCTCCGGAACGACGGCGCCGGAATGAAGGCTTCACGATGCCGGCCCAGGTCAACTATGTCGGCAAGGGAGCCAACATCCACGAGCTGGGCTTTGAATCGCACGGCTCAATCCATGTCATTTCCAACATGCTGCGCACCGGCTACCTGTGGGAGCAGGTGCGGATGAAGGGGGGGGCTTATGGAGCGTTCATGCCCTACAACGCCTACGCCGGTCTGATCGGCTTCGTTTCCTATCGGGATCCAAACCTGGAAAAGACGCTGGCGGTTTACGACAACACGGCCGCCTATCTGCGCAGCGTCCCCTGGACCCAGGAGAACATCGAAAAGGCCATCATCGGCGTGATCGGTAACATGGACAGCTACCAGCTGCCCGATGCCAAAGGCTACACCGCGCTGATCCACTACCTGCACGGCATCACCGACGATTACCGGCAGGCCCGGCGCGATGAGGTGCTTTCCACGGGGGTGGCCGATTTTCTGCGCTTTGCCGACGTGCTGGACGCGATCAAAAAAGAAGGGCAGATCGTGGTACTCGGCTCCGCGGAAAAAATCGGCCGGGCCGAGAAGGATTTCGAGCTCACGCTGACCCGGGTCATCTAAGGCTTCCCCCCCACCCCGCTCGTCGAACCGGCCGGTCGACCTAAAACGGCCAGACCAGCGGCAGGAAGAAGATCGTGACCAGAAACACCATGAAGGTCAGGCCGATGCCGACCCTCGTGTAATCGCCGAAGCGGTAATCCCCCGGTCCCAGGATGATGACATTGACCTGATGGCCGACCGGGGTCATGAAAGAGGTCGAGGCGGCCAGCACGGTCGCCATGACCAGCGGCCGGGGATCGACCTCGAGGGAAAGGGCGGCGCTGATGGCGATCGGGACCATGAGGACGGTCGTGGCCGCGTTGGAAATAAAACTGGTCAGAATCGAAGTCAATATAAACAGGCCGCCCAGGACCGCCAGATTACCCCAGCCGCCGAGCAGGAGGATGATCTCCATGGCCAGGAAACGGGCGGTCCCGGTCGCTTCCATGGCCGCCCCAAGCGGCAGCAGGCCGGCGATTAGAAAAACCGCCTGCCAGTCAATCGCCCGGTAGGCATCTTCCATGGTCAGAACGCCGGTCAGCACCATGGCCAAAGCGCCGACAAGGAGAGCGGTCGCCGGATCGATCCAGCGGGCGGTGATGGCGCTCAGCACAATGACGAGGATGCCGAGGACCAGGGGGATTTTTTCCGTCCGCTTCAGGTCGAGGGGAGAGGTGTCGAGGACGAGGAAATTCGGGTTTTCGTGGAGCACCAGGATGCGATCCTTCGGCCCCTGCACGAGCAGTTCATCCCCAAGCGTCAGCGGTACTTCTCCCAGGTAAGATGTGTATTCCCGCCCTTTGTGCCGGATGGCCAGTACGGACAGCCCATACCGGTTGCGAAAATCCATGTCCTTGAGCGTCTGCCCTTCCCGGCGAGAGGCCGGGGTCAGGGCGATTTCCGCCAGGGCCAGGTTCTGCGGATGCTCGTTGTCGTCGTGCCCCCAATCCTGCAGGAGGCGCAGGCGCGCCCGCCGGCTGACCTCCACAATGTCATTCAGATGCCCTTCCATCAGCAGGACATCCCCTTCGCAGAGCCGGTAGTTCGTTTCCGGCTCGATTTCCTGTCCTTTGTGCCGGATCTGCAGAATATTGATGTCGAACCGGTCGCTGGCTTCGGTCTCGACGACGCTTTTATCGACCCAGGGCGAATCGTCTCGAACGCGCGCCTCGGTGACATATTCGCGAACCGGGAAGTGGCTGGCCATCGGCTCCCGATCGGGCAGAATTTTCCAGCCGAAAAAGACCATGTAGATAATGCCGGCCACGAGAGAGACAATGCCAACCGGGAAATAATCAAAAAACTGGAAGGTCTCGATAGCACTGTAGCGATCGAGAATATCGGCCGCCAGAATATTCGGCGGGGTGCCGATCAGCGTCATATTGCCGCCCAGGAGAGCGGCGAAAGCCATCGGCATCAGCATCTTCGACGGGGAAATTTTTACCTGGCGGCAGATGGCGATTACGGCCGGCATCAGGATGGCTACCGCCCCGATATTATTCATAAAGGCCGAAAGGAAGCCGACCACAACCATGATGATCAGCATGAGACGCCGGGGGCTGCTGCCGGCTCGCCGCAGGATAAATTCGGCCAGCAGGTCGGCCACTCCACTGCGGTAGAGGGCTCCGCTGATAATAAAAACCGCCCAGACCGTCACGACCGCGGGGCTGGCGAACCCTGAAAAAGCCTGGGCCGGGGTCAGCAGCCCGGTCAATACCAGGGAAACCAGCGTCAGCAGGGCGACGATATCAACGCGAATGCGATCGATGATAAATAAAATGACTGCAGCTGCCAGGATAAACAGGACCAGCCACTGGTCAGATTCCATGCAACGCCTTCCTCCTCTGGCTTCCAGGGCACCCATCGTCTGGATGGGATGCCGGCTTGGATGCCCTTTTTTTTATTAATATAATCGATACTGGGTCAAAACCCGGCATCGAATTTTACCAATCCATCAAAAACCGGGGGTAATAAAGACCGCCCAGCGAAAAAAATCGATGCCTGCAGCGCAATAATAACCTGAACGAACGGCTCCGAGGAGGGCGTCAAAATCCATGTTTGTCACTCCATCGATCGACGAAACGCGCGCCTTTCGCTGGCAGGACCCCCGGCCGCGCTGGGGCCTTGTGCCGACCATGGGCGCCCTCCACGAAGGGCATCTCTCTCTCATCCGCCGGGCGAGAGCCGAAACCGACCGGGTGGCCGTGACGATCTACGTCAACCCGACCCAATTCGGTGCCGGCGAAGATCTGTCCAGCTATCCGCGTCCCCTGGCGCGCGATCTCGACCTGCTGGCGGCCGAGGGAGTCGACCTCGTCTTCACGCCGGATGACCGCACGATGTACCCGACCGGCTTTCAGACCGCCGTCGAAGTCCGCGAACTCACGCAAAAATTAGAGGGGCGATCTCGGCCGTCCCATTTTGCCGGTGTCACCCTCATTGTGGCCAAACTTTTCAACATTCTCCAGCCCCAGGTAGCCTATTTCGGGCAAAAGGACGCCCAGCAGACGGTCGTCCTGGGCCGCATGGTTCAGGATCTCAATTTTAACCTGTCGCTGGTGGTCTGTCCCACCGTTCGAGATGAGCGGGGGCTGGCTCTCAGCTCGCGGAATGCCTATCTGTCGCCGGCAGAATACGAGGCGGCCCTCAGCCTGAATCAATCGCTTTCTGGCGGCGCGGCCGCCGTGCGCGATGGGCTGCGGGACGCCGGCCGGCTGCGCCAGGCCATCGTCGATCGCCTCGCCGCCGAACCGCTGGCGCGGATCGACTATGTCAGCGTGGCCGACCTCGAGACGCTCGATGAAGTGACCCGAATCGAAGGTAAAACCCTGGTTTCCCTTGCCGTCTTCATCGGCACCACCCGCCTGATCGACAACGCCATTCTCGATCCTGAGGGGGATCCGTCTTCCTGATTGGAACGGCCTGATGAGGTCGAGCTGAAGAAAAGCTGATTTCTTTTCAACTTTCGGGGAGTTCTGATACAGTCTGCCCATGTGCGAGGTCTGCCTCAGAACGACGGTGCATCCCCTCAGCCGGCGCCAGTTTCTCGGCGGCGCGGCGGCGGCTGCCCTGGCTTTAGGCCTGTCGTCCGCCTGCGCGCCGACCGTCTCGCCGGGGCAGGTCGGCGGCCGTCCGGCATTTGATCGAGAAGCGGCCGGTTTTCCCGACCTGGCCGGCCGCATCGCCCACATCTCCGGGCAGGAGCTGATCCTGGCGGGGATCGTCGGCGAGCGGCAGCTGCTCCTGGAGCCGGGCACGATTTTTCTGAATCTGGAAGGGCAGCGGACCAAAGCTTCCCATTTCAAGACCGGGCAGACCATTCTCGTCTGGCTCCTGCCGGCCTCACCCGACCGGGTGCTGGCCGCCCACCACCTGCCGCCGATCAGCGCCACGGCGGACCCGATCCCTGCCATCGACGGCCAGTCGATAGGGAACGGGAACAGGCGGCCGCTCGGCTCCCTCTCCGTGATCACCCGGCCGGGCTGGGGCGCCGCACCCAGGCGCTGGGTGCTGGAGGGGGAATCCGGACTCTACGATCCGCTGACCAATCCCAACGGCTGGATGATCTACCCGGACCCCCTGGCCGCCCAGCTCCACACGGTGATCGTGCACCACTCCGCTCTCGAATTCATGGATGGCCCGCAAATGGTGCAGGCCATGCACATGACCACGGCGCGCTTTGCCGATATCGGCTACCACTTTCTCATCGACGGCCTGGGCCAGCTCTACGAGGGGCGCCCTCCGCACGTGCGCGGCGCCCACACCGGGGGCTTCAACACCGGGTATGTCGGCATCTGCCTGCTCGGCAACTTCGAGATCGCCCCACCCATCCAAGCCCAGGTCGACACCCTGACCCTCGTGGCGGCCCATCTCAAGGAAACCTACGCCATCAACCGGCTGGGCGGCCACCGGGACTTTCAGCCGGGTTTCACCGCCTGCCCCGGCCGCAATCTGCACCCCCTGCTTCGGCCGCTGACCGAGGCCCTCAGCCTTACTCTCGTGGAGCCGTAAAAAAAGCCCGCGGGCGGGCTTTTTTTAGTTCCGAGTTCCGAGTTCCGAGTTCCGAGGAGAAGTTTAAAGTGGAAAGTG
>JBFFZG010000149.1:0-11744 GCA_041568735.1 Promineifilaceae bacterium (SeqCode) | reverse complement strand
GCCGCCCCGGCCGGGAGCGAGGAGGGAGGAGGAAAGTTCCGGAGATCGAAGGCCGGCCCGGGTTTGAGACCGGAGACCGGCCGGCTTGATTTCGGTATTCTCTCGACGCCGCCGCAGGGCGCTCCCTTACCTGCATGGGCCGGAGCCGCGGCCGCCGCTCATTTTTCACCGCGGCCGCTCAGCTTTCCTTTTTAAAACGCATCGCCGACCAGGTCCCGTCGACGGCGACCATGGCTACCGGACGCAGCCCGAACGGCTGCAGAAGCGCCCAGAGCCGGTCCCGGTTCAGGTCGGATTCAAAGGCGGCCGTCTGCTTGGGATAGGTGACCCACAGGATCGTCCCCGGCCCGACCGCCGCCTGGAGGCGGGGCGCGAGCGCCTCCACTTCGTCCCGGCGCTGCACGAAGACCTGCATTACCTCGGCTCCGACGACCAGGTCGCTGTGCACGGCCGTTCCAGCCGGCAGATCGAGCCGGTCAAAAAAGCCGGCCGGCGGGTTGAGCAGGCAGTAGCGGCTGTTTTCTTCGACCAGCCGCAGTTTTTTCGTGAGATCATTCATGGCAGGGACCCTTTCATTTCATTTCATTTCTATTCAGCGGTTTCTGGCCTGCCCGGCCAGCCGCAGCTGCTGTGGGGAGACGTGCGGAACGCGCTCGATCTCACCGCGCGCTTCCAGGTCGAGCTTGACGGTCGTCGTGTACCACCCGATCGACCCGTCAAACCCGTCGCCGAGCGTTTCCCCCACCCGGCCGGCCAGCTCACCGAAAGGAAGGGTGCCCCGCTCCCGAACGGCCGCCAGGATCGCCGCCCGCACCCGGTCGTACTTGTCCCGGCTGATGTTCACCCCGGTTTTCCCGGCCGGGTGCAGGGTTAAAATCCGTTCCGTCATCCCCACTTCTCCCCACGGCGCCGGCTCGCGCGAGCCGCAGGCCGCCATTTTTCACCGTCCATGATTTTCATTTTAACATACCTTCAGCGGCCGGCCGGGTAAACGATTGATCGGCCGATTTGCCAATTCCCCTGGGGCGCGGAAAATAGGGTTATGGCCATTCTTCGACTCGTGCGACGATGTTGCTAACCCTCTTCTGAATGCCTGCGGGGCATCCACCCGATGCGCCTGAATTTGCCGCTCGAACCCAATCGACACCGTTTCAATCCGGAGATCACGGATGTCTCTCAAAATTACGAATGTTTTAACGCGACAGAAAGAAATCTTTGAGCCCCTGCATACCGGGAAAGTCAACCTGTACGTCTGCGGGCCGACGGTCTACGATTACCCGCACATCGGCCACGCCAAAACCTACGTCGCTTTTGATGTCGTCGTCCGCTACCTGCGCCACCTCGGCTACGATGTGCTGTACGTGCAGAACATCACCGACGTCGGCCATCTCGTGGGCGATGCCGAGGAAGGGGAAGATAAAATCCAGAAAAAAGCCCGCCAGGACTCCGTGTCGCCGATGCAGATCGTCGAGACCTACACCCGCCTCTATTTCGAAAACATGGACGCGCTGGGAGTAGTCCGGCCGGATATCAGCCCGCGGGCCAGCGGCCATATTCCCGAACAGATCGATATGATCCAGACCCTGATCGATAAGGAGTATGCCTACGTCGCCAACGGATCGGTCTATTTCGACGTCCTGAAAAAAGAAGACTACGGGAAACTCAGCGGCCGGCGGATCGAGGAGCAGGAAGAAGGGGCCCGCATCGCCGTCCACAGCGACAAGCGCAATCCGGCCGACTTCGCCCTGTGGAAAGAGGCCGAACCCAACCACCTCCTGCGCTGGAGCAGCCCCTGGAGCGTCGGTTTCCCCGGCTGGCACATCGAGTGCTCGGCCATGGCCAATAAATACCTCGGGCAGACTTTCGACATCCACGGCGGCGGCCGGGACAACCTCTTCCCCCACAACGAATGCGAAATCGCCCAGAGCGAAGCGGCCAACGGCGCCGCGTTCGCCCGCTTCTGGATGCTGACCGGATCCCTGACCCTCGACGGGGTCAAGATGAGCAAGAGCCTCGGCAACACCCTGACCATCAACGAGGCGCTCTACGAGCGGGGCTGGAAGCCGGAAGCGGTCCGCACGTTTATCCTCTCCAGTCACTACAGCAGCCCGATCGACTTTTCCGACGAGGCGATGGACGCGGCCGCCAAAGGGTGGCAGCGGATCAATGGAGCCGTCGCCCTCCTGCGCCAGCAGCTGGGCCGGGCGCCGGCCGGGGAAATGCCGGCGGCGGTGCAGGCTGTCCTCGATCAGACCCGATCCGCGTTCGAAGAAAAAATGAACGACGATTTCAACACCCCGGCCGCCATCGCCGTCCTGCAGGATTTCACCCGCACGGTCAACGGCTGGCTCAACGGCGAGCCGCCGCTCAGCCGGGACTCCCTGACCGGTATTCTGGCCCTCTACCGGCAGCTCGGCGGCGACGTCCTGGGTCTCGTCCCAGAAGAAGGACGGGAAGCCGGCGGCAGCGCCGAGCGGGAAAACGGGCTGATCGAGCTCCTGATTGAGATGCGCAACCAGGCGCGGGCCAACAAGGACTGGGCCATCTCCGACCGGATCCGGGATCAGCTCAAAGCCCTCGGCGTGGTGCTCGAAGACCGGTCGGACGGGACGATCTGGAAAATCGAGTAGGCAGCCAGCCGGGTTTCGACGAAACCCGGTTTTTTTTAACGCAGTTCAATCTCGGCCAGTAAAATGGCGTCGTCGGGATGGGGCCGGCCGGCTCTGTCGACCGCCGGCAGCCGGGAGCCGTCCGCCCGGTACAGGCCGGCGATCAGCCGGTAGCGGCCGGCCGGCCGATCGGCCGGCAGCACGATCTGCCGCTCGTCGACGACCACATCGCCGGCCGCCCACAGGCTGGTCGGCAGCAGATCTCCGCCCGGCGGGGCGTCGAACTGGGCCGCGATCTCCCCGTTTTCGTCCAACAGCTGTAAAAAGACGGTGACATCAGCCGCGGGCGGCGCCAGCGCCTCCCAGGTCAGCCGCAGGGGCAGCGTTTCCCCCGGCCGGCCGGCGCGCCGCGGCAGGTCGACCTGGTTCAGGCGGAAGGCGCTCCCCAGGAGATCCCCGGCCTCGCTGCCGCGCGCGCAGTCCACCGCGACCGGATCCGGCGCCAGCCGCAGCCGGCCGATGCGGACGCCTGCTCCGCCGTCCGCGGCCATCAGCCCCACGTCCAGTCCCAGCCCCAGCGGCCCGCAGCCATCTCCGGCGGCCGGGTGGCCGGTCGGGATTTCCACCACCACCGGGTCGACGACGAGCTCACCCGGCCGCCAGAGACCGGTCGGATAGAGCCCCCGGCCGGAGAAGGTGTCGACCCCGGCCAGCCGCTCGCCCGCAGCCGTGACCAGCTGCAGGGCGACAAACCGGTTTTCCGCCGTCGCGCCAATGCTTTCCCAGTAAAGCGTGACGGTCAGCCGGCCGCCCCGTTCAACTGATGCGGCCGAGAGATCGTAGCCGCGCAGCCGGGCGTGCTCCCCCAGGGGAAGCTCGAGCGGAAACGCGGGCGGCCGGCCGGCCAGGCTTTCCAGCCGCTCCGGCGGAGCGTAGGCGCCGGGAATCGTCACGGCAAGGGCGTAGACGGCCGTCAAAAAGCCGGGCGCGGCCAGCAGGACGACCGGAGCCAGCAGCGGCCGCAGCCCCAGGCGGCGGAGAACGGGCACCCAGTGCGCCAGGCCGAAAGCCATCCCCAGGGCCAGCGGCAGGACGGCCGGCAGGAGCAGCCGCCCCTGCATGGCCGGGGTGCGCATGGCGAAGGAGACGAGCGCGGCCAGGACCAGCAGCACCCAGCCGGCCAGCAGGACGGCCGGCGCGGTGAGCCGCGCCCACCCGCGCCCGCCGCCCCGCCAGGGCGCAGCCGCCAGGCCGCCCAGCACGGCCGCCCCAACCAGCAGCCCCCAGCCCCAGTAGGCCGCCTCGGGCGCACGCACATTGAACCAGCCGAACAGGGCGAAGAGGGAGACCCAGAAGCCGTTCAGCTCTCCCAGGACCTGCCAGAGGGTGTATCCGCGATCTCCCCCGGCGATGGCCACGAACTGGTTGGCCGCGGTCGGATCGCCGTAGAGCTGCCAGTTGCGCCACCAGAGCCAGCCGGCCAGGAGCAGGACCGGCAGGACAATCAGGGCCAGCCGGCGCCCGATGTCGACCGGCCGGCGCCGGCCGAGGCCGCGGAGGACGACCACCCCGGCGGTGAAGGCCAGCAGCAGCACCCCCTGGTTTTTGGTAAGGGCGGCCAGCCCCACGAGCAGCCCCAGCCGCAGATAGCGGCCGTTCTGCAGCCCGGCCGCCCGGCCCGGCGCCAGCTCCAGCGCCGCCAGTTCGGCGAGAACGGCCGTGGCCAGCAGGATGATCAGGGCGTCGTTGGTGATGCTGCTGTGCAGAAAAATATACTGGGGGAGAAAGGCGGCCAGGGCGACAGCCAGCAGCCGGCGGAGACCGCGCTCCGGCCACAGGCTGCGGGCCGTGCGGTCGATCAGCCAGAGGGTGCCGAGCCCCATCAATGCCGACAGGGCCCGCAGGGCGTGCGCGGCGGCCGCATAGCCTCGCCAGGGAAAGGCCTCCCACGGCCCGTGCACGAAGGCGTTCCGGTTGGCCGGCGCCCCGGCATCCCCCAGCCGCACAAAGGGATTGTAGACGATCGTGTCGCGCACACCGGCCGTGTCAAACAGGCGCAGCACGAGGCTCGACAGCAGGTAGTAGAGCGGCGGCTGGGCCGCTTCCTGGCCGAGCCATTCAGCCGGCCGGGTGGGCACGAACGGCATGGCGTAGGGGGGCTGGGGCACGGCGGGCAGCCGCCCCTCCTCGGCGATGAAAAGCGCGGTGAAAAAGTGGACCTGCTCGTCCGGCACCTCGAAGAGTGGATTGATCGCCCCGAAGGCCAGGGCGAGCAGGAGATACAGGGCGAGGAGGACGGTCAGCGGTCGTGTCATCGGGGGGTGGGCGGCTCTATTTCAAGTCAATCTGCCCCAGCAGGAGCTGCCGGTCGGGCTGCTCCCGGCCGTCGAGGGTCACCAGCGGGCGATCAAAAGTCACCGGATCAAACAGGCCGGCGACGACCCGGTACGATCCGGCCGGCAGGCCGCGCAGGTCGAGCCGGTGGGGATCGCGAATAAACTCGCCGGGGCGCCAGCCGGCCGCCGGCCGCAGCCCCTCAGCCGGGATCCAGTCCCGCTGCCGGGCGATGATGCCGGTTTCCACGTCGACCAGGTGGACAAAGGCGTAGTAGCCGACCGGCGGGGCGGCGTTCGCCTGCCAGACCAGGTCGACGGCCAGCGTTTCCTCCGTTTGTTCCAGATCATAGCCGTAAAGGCTGACTTCCTCGCCAAACCGGGCGCCGCTGCGGGTCTGGACCGGCGGCGGGGTGGTGATCAGCGGCCAGCCCTTGACCTCGACCTGGCCGGCCTGAACCCATTCGCCGGCGAAGGGCCACCAGCCCGCGCGCCCCGCCCAAGCCGTTTCCCCTTCGCGGAGCCGCCAGCGGAGCGCATAAAGGCCGGGCGCGGCCTCCGGTGGAATCGTCACCGCCACCAGCTGGCGCAGCCGGGTCCCGGCCGGCCATTCGGTCAGCCAGTCGACCCCCAGCTGACGGGTGGTTTCGTAAATCGTCCGGCCGCCGGCGCCGGCGACCTGCAGGTCGACCTGCAGGGGGGGCAGCGGCCGCGTCCGATCGGTCCACCAGACCGGGAAAACCGGAAGGACGTGCCCCGGCCGCACTTCGCGCCCGATCACCTCCACTTCACTTAAAAGCAGCCCATTTTCGAACGCGGCGGCCGCGGCCGGCTCCGGCTCCGGCGAGGCCGCCAGATCGACCGCCGTCAAATCGAGAGGATCAAACGGCTGCCCACCGTCGCTGCCCCGTCGCAGCGTCAGCCGGTAGCGGCCCGGCGCCAGCCCGCCGGGCAGATCGAGGTCGAGGGGGAGGCGGGCGATGTCATCCGGCCCGAGCGCCAGCGGATCCCCCTGCCACAGAGGACGCTCGACCGAGGCCCATTCGTAGCCGTCGGGACCGACGAGCGAGAGACGCAGATCGCGCCCTGCCAGGGGGATGGTGGCGCGCACGTAGAGGTCGAGCCAGAGCCGGCCGCCGGTGATCTCCCGCACGGTAAGCCCGGCCAGCGCCGGCCAGTCCGGCGGGGCCAGCTCCAGGGGAACGGCCGGCGCCGTCTCTGGATTGACGATCCGGCCGGTGTCGTAGAGTTCGACCTGCAGCAGCGTCCCCCGCGAAAAGAAGGGCGTCTGCCGCACGCGAACGAGGTTTTCCCGGAACCAGCCCCGCACGAGTTCCCCCCTGTCCCGGCCGTCGTTGGGCAGCCCGGGGAGGAACCAGATCCGGTCGACCTCCTCGGCCAGCCCCTCCAGGGCGGCCGCCGTCTCCGGGCCGGCCGGCAGCGGGTAGACCGGCAGGGCGACGACCCGCAGATCATCACGCTCGGCGTAGTGGGTGTGGATCATCATGGAAATGGCGTCGTTGTAGACGACCGCGTCCCGGCCGCCGGCCCGGGCTTCGATGTGGCGCACCGCCTCGCGAAACTGGTCCTTGGCCACCAGGGGGTCGGTTTTGAGCCGGTAGACGCCGCCGAGTGCGGCCGCCAGGGCGACCAGACCGGCCGCGCCGCCGAGGACGGCCTGCAGGCGCAGGGGCCGGCGCGCCAGGCGGCTAGCGGCGAACGCCAGCAGTAAAATGAAGGCCGGACTGCCCAGCATGATATGGCGCACCCCCTGGTACATCGGCTTCAGGGGGGAGACGAGGGCGATGCCGGCGATGACGGCCAGCAGGTAGACGAGCACGAAGGCGGTCTTCAGCCACGGCTCCCGCCGGACCAGGAGGTAAGCGCCGCCGCCGGCGCTCAGCGCCAGCCCCCACCAGAGCGCGTCGGCCAGCCCGGCCGGCAGCGGTGGGGTTACCCCCATGCCAAACCCGGTGACCATGTCCCGCAGCATGACCCAGGGCGGCAGATAGGTGTAGCCGGTTTCGGCCCCGGTGAAAAGGCGGGGAATGGTGTAGGGGACGAGCGGGATGGCGGCGGCCGCGGCCAGGCCACCCAGGAGGAGCAGCAGCCGGCCGTGGCCGCGCCGCCAGAGCAGCCAGACCCAGAACAACCCCTGGCCGGCGACCAAAAACACCGTCACGTAATGGGTATAAACCATCATGCCCGCCAGGAGCGCGTAGAGCGCCAGCCAGCGGAAGAGCCCGGCCGGCTCGGTCAGGGCGCGCCACAAAACGTAGGCGGCCAGGGCGCCCAGGAGCAGGAGCAGGGTGTACATGCGCGCTTCCTGACCGTACCAGATGAACAGCGGGTTGACGGCCGTCAACACCGCCGCGATCCGGCCGGCCCGCCGGCCGAACAGCCGGCGGCCGAGCTGGAAGAGGACCGGCAGCAGGAGCAGGTTGAACAGCACCGAGGGGAAGCGCAGGGCGAAATCGCTGCGCCCCCACAGCCCCATCGTGGCGTGCATGATTAAATAGTAGAGCGGCGGATGCGTGTCGATCGAGACCGCATCCTGGACATACACGACGTTGCGCAGGAGGTCACCCAGCCCCAGTTCGGCCCGCAGCGGGGTCAGCGCCTCGTCGACCCAGAAGCCGAACGCCTCGATGCGGTCGATCTGGAGCCAGAAAAAGAGGAGCAGACAGGCCGCCAGCAGGAGCCGATCTCCCCGCTGGGGCGCATGGTTCCGGCGATTCATAGGGCGGAAGTATAGCGCATGTTTCACGCCACCCGGCAAAGGGCGGGTCGGCCCGGGAGGCCGCATCGGCCGGGTTGCTCCGGATATGCCCCCCCCTTACAATCCGTTTCCGATGACGCCCCTTCTAAAATCAGATCGACCGGCCGCCGGCCGGCCGCTGCTCCTCCTGATCATCCTCGCCTACCTGCTGCTGGGGGTGGTGTACGCCCTGGTGACCCCACCGCTCGAGGCATCGGACGAGTACAAGCACTACCCGGTGGTCCAGTTCATCCAGACTACCGGCCGGCTGGTCGTGCTCGACCCGGCCGATCCGGGGAAATGGCTGCAGGAAGGAGCGCAGCCGCCGCTCTACTACCTGCTCATGGCCGGCCTGACCGCCTGGATCGACACGGGGGATCTCGACGAAATTCACGATGTCAACCCGCACGCCTACGTCGGCAATCCCAACCAGCTCCACAACAAGAATCTGATCCTGCACCAGCCGGCGCGGGAAGCCTGGCCCTGGCGGGGGACGATCCTGGCGGTCTATCTCATTCGCCTGGCTTCCCTGGCGCTGGGAGCGGGCACGCTCTGGTTCATCGAGCGGCTCGGCCGCACTCTGTTCGGGCCGCCGGTCGGCCTGCTGGCAGCCGGGCTGACGGCCGTCAACCCGATGTTTCTCTTCGTCAGCGCGGCCGTGAACAACGATTCACTGTCGATCTTGCTGGGAACGGCCGGCCTTACCCTGCTCGTCCGGCTCTGGCAGGAGCTCGACGGGGACCGGCCGCTGGACTGGCGCCGCCTCCTGCTGCACCACGCCCTGCCGCTCGGCCTCGTCTGCGGCCTGGGTCTGCTGACCAAGCTGAGCCTGGCCGCCCTGCTGGCCCTGGCCGGCCTCGTCACCGCCCTCCAGGCCTGGCGCCGGCGGGAGCCGGCCGTGCTCTTAGGCGGCGGGATGGCAATCCTGCTGACGGCGCTGCTCCTCTCCGGCTGGTGGCTCTGGCGCAGCTGGGAGCTTTACGGCGATCCGACCGGGCTCAACGTCTTCGTGGCCGTCCAGGGCACCCGGGACAACCCGACGCTCTTTGGGGTCGATTGGCCGGCCGAATTCGGCACCTTTTTCCGCAGCTACTGGGGGCTCTTCGGGGGGGTCAACGTGGCGGCGCCGCAGGGGTTTTACTGGCTGTGCAATTTTCTACTGGCCGCCGGGCTGGCGGGACTGGCCCTCCGCCCGAAAGGGGAACGGCCGGCCGGCCCGCTGTGGCTCCCAGCTGTCTGGATCGCGGTCCTCTTACTGCTCCTGATTCGCTGGAATATCATCTCGCCCGCCTTCCAGGGGCGGCTGATCTTTCCCGCCCTGGGCAGCATCAATGCCCTCTGGGCGGCCGGGTTCTGGCGCTGGTTTGCCCGCCTGCCGCGGCTCGACCCCGGCCGGCTGGCCGCCGCGCTGGTGCTGGGACTGGCCCTGCTGGCCGCCCTGATCGCCGGCGGGATCGACCGGGCCTACGCCTTTCCCGAGCCGGTCGAGGTGCCCGCTGCGCACCGCTTTGGCCCCTACCGCTTCGTCGACGGGGCCGGCAACGAGCTGTGGCTGGTGGGAGTCGACGCCCCCGCGCAGACGGCCGAGGCGGGCAATGATCACCGGCCGGTCCGGCTTTCCCTCTACTGGCAGCTGCCTCGGGCGACCACGGCCCGGCTGCTGACGGCGGTCGATCTGCTCGGGGCCGGCCTCGAGTCGATCGGCCGGGTCAACCGCTATCCCGGCCGGGGGATGTGGCCGACCGACCGCTGGCAGCCCGGCGAAATCTACCGGGATGACTACCAGGTCGTCCCTTCCGCCCGGGCGCTGACGCCGATCCGGGCCCAGATCCGGGTCGGCGCGGCCAACCTGGCCCTACCCGAGGCGGAGATGGCCGTTTGGGGACCCGACGGCCGGCCGCTTTCCCTGGTCATCGCCGGCAGCGCCCGCGTCGAGGGCGGGGAGACGCTTCCCTTCACGCCGGCCACGGCCCTCGACATTGCTTTCGCCGAGGGGATCCGCCTGGCCGGCGCCACCGTCGCCGGCTCGCTGGAGCGGCCGGAAGTGACGCTCTACTGGGCAGCCGGCGCCGCGCCAGGGGCCGATTACACCGTCTTCGTCCAGCTCCTCGACCCGGCCGGCCGGCTGGTCGGCAGCGGCGACGCCCCGCCGCTGGCCGGGGATCTGCCCACGAGCTGGTGGCGGCCGGGGGACCAGATCGTCGATCCCCACGTCGTGATCCCGTCCGAACCCCTGCGGCCGGGGGTTTATCGCCTCGCCGTTGGCCTTTACGATCCGCAGAGCGGCATCCGGCTGCCCCGCCTCGACGGCGGCGATGCCGCGATCTGGGAGCAGCCGCTTCCCTGAGCGGCGGCCGGTTAAGAAAACCTTTCCCGCTTGCTCCGGGTTATCTCCTCCCTTAAAATCTTCTATATGGACGAGCCCTATCTCATCCGCCAGGCGCAGGACGGCGACGTGCACGCCTTCAATACGCTGGTCTTGCACTACCAGGACCTGGCGTTCAGCGTGGCCTACCGCATCATGGGCGAGGCGGATGGGGCGGCCGACGCCGCCCAGGAGGCCTTCATCAAGGCCTATCAGAAGCTCAACTCTTTTTCCGAAGGTAATTTCAAGGCCTGGCTGCTGCGCATCGTCACCAACCAGTGCTACGACATGCTGAAATACCACAAGCGCCGCCCTCGTTCGTCGCTCGACGAAATCGAAGAGGAAAACGAATCCTCTCGCTGGCTGATGAGCGACGGGCAGCGGCCGGAAGAACAGCAGGAGAGCTCCGAATTGTTTGAAGCGATCCAGGGCTGCCTCGACGCGCTGCCGGAAGAGCAGCGGGTGGTGGCCGTGCTGTGCGATGTCGAGGGGTATGATTACGAGACGGCGGCCGAGATCGCCTCGACCACCCTGGGCACCGTCAAATCCCGCCTCAGCCGGGCCCGCGCCCGCCTGCGCGACTGCCTGCGCGGGGTCATGGAACTTTTACCGGATAAATATCGTTGAAGGAATAGCGAGAAGAGTACTGAGTACCGAGTACCGAGTACCGAGTACCGAGTGGAAAGTCGAAAGTGAAAAGTCGAAAGTGAAATCAGTACTCGGAACTCGGAACTCGGAACTTTCAACTTTTATCTTTTATCTTTTAACTGATTAACCCGATGTTTGATTGGCTGAGAAACATGCGCAAGAGCGCGGAGGAGAAACGGCAGGAGGCGATTACCGCCTACCTGGATGAGGCGCTGCCGGCCCGGGAACGGGAGCGGTTTGAGGCGGCGCTGCGCCAGGATGCCGATCTGCGGGCGGAGGTCGAGGGTCAGCGGCAGATCAAGCGGCTGCTGAGCCAGGCGCCGCGCCTGAAGGCCCCGCGCAGCTTTGTGCTCGATCCGGCCGTCTACGGCAAACCGCAGCCCGCCCGCGCCGCCGTTCTCTATCCCCGGCTGCGCACGGCCACCCTGGTCGCCACCCTGCTGTTCGCCGTGTCGCTGACGCTCAATTTGTTCCCCGGCGCGGCCGGCATGCCGGCCGCCGCCCCCGCCCCGCAGGACAGCGCGGCGGTCTTCTCGGAGGCGGCCCCGGCCGAAGAACCGGCGGCCGAGATCCTGGCCGAAGCGCCGGCCGCGGCCGAGATGGCCGCCGAAGACAGCGCGGAAGAGGCGATGGAAGCGATGGCCGCCCCGGCCGAGATGGAAGCCGCGGTGGAAGAGTCGGCCGGCGCGGCGAGCGGCGGCGAAGCCGAGGTCAGCGCGGAAATGGAAATGGCCGCCCCTGGCGCCACGGCCACCCCGCCCGCGACTGCCGGCGCCCTGGCCCAGGCTGACTCGGGCGTGACCGGGCAGACCGCCCCGGAGGCGACGGAAAAAGCGCTTTCGCCGCGGCCGACGGCGACGACGCTGGCCGCTCGGGTCGCCCCGACCGCGGAGCCGACGGCCGCCGCCGAGATCAGCGCCGCCCCGGAGAGTCCGCCGGCCGAAAACGGGGAGGCCGCGGCCCCGCTCGGACGGGCCACCCCCGTCTCGCCGACCCGCCTGCTGCAGCTGGTTCTCGGCCTGCTGACGCTG
>JBFFZG010000148.1:0-11867 GCA_041568735.1 Promineifilaceae bacterium (SeqCode) | reverse complement strand
TATTTCGGGGAGCTGCTCATCTACCTCGGCTTTGGTCTGCTGGCGCTCCACTGGCTGCCCATCCTGGTCATTGCCCTTTTTATCGCCTTCGTCTGGTGGCCCAACATGCGGCGCAAAGACCAATCCCTGGCCCGCTATCCCAATTTTGCTCTGTACAAAAGCCGGACCCGGCTTTTTATTCCCTTCCTGTTTTGAAAAAGAGAACGCGATGGGCTAAACCGGCTGCGTTTTTCACCTCATACATTCGAGCACCTTCAAGGAGGAACCGTTCATGACTGTCGACCCGCGCTACTTTCAGAGTCTTCGCTATCGCTGTATCGGCCCGACCCGGGGCGGCCGGGTGGTTGCGGTGGCGGCGGACCCCGTCAATCCGGCCGTTTTTTACTTCGGTGCCTGCGCCGGTGGTGTCTGGAAAACCGACGACGGCGGCCTGTACTGGGAATGTGTTTCCGATGGGTTTTTCAAGACGAGCGCCGTCGGCGCACTGGCTGTCGCCCCGTCCGATCCGAATGTGATCTACGCCGGCACCGGGGAAACGACCATTCGCATCGACGTTTCTCACGGCGATGGGGTTTATAAATCAACCGACGCCGGCCGCTCCTGGAGCCACATCGGTCTGGGGGATTCCCGCCACATCGGCAAAATCCGGGTCCATCCCGACAATCCCGACCTGGTCTACGTCGCCGCCCTCGGCCATGCCTTTAAAAACAATGAAGAGCGGGGTGTTTTTCGCTCGAAGGACGGGGGCAAATCCTGGGAGAAAATTCTCTTCGTCAGCGATGGCGCCGGGGCGGTCGATATCGCCATGGATCCGAATAATCCGCGGATCCTGTTCGCCAGCATCTGGCAGACTCGCCGCACCTTCTGGAGCATCGACAGCGGCGGTCCGGACAGCGGTTTATGGCGGTCGATGGACGGAGGCGATACCTGGGAAAATATAACCGGAAACAAGGGGATGCCGGCCGGGATCATCGGCAAGAGCGGGGTCACCATCTCCCCAGCCCAGGCGGGGCGGGTCTGGGCCATCATCGAGGCCAAGGAGCGGACCCGCGGCGTCTACCGCTCCGATGACTACGGGCAAACCTGGGAGCATACGTCGGACAATACCCGTCTGATCTGGCGGCCGTGGTACTACTGCCACATCATAGCCCATCCGACCGACGCCAATACGGTCTATGCCTTGAACTCAACCGCCTTTTTCTCAGTCGACGGCGGCAAGACCTTCAACCAGTTCACAACCCCCCATGGGGACAACCACGATCTCTGGATCGATCCCAACAACCCCGAGCGGATGATTGGCGCTGACGACGGCGGGGCCTGGGTGACATTTAACGGCGGCCGCTCCTGGTCCAGCATCTACAACCAGATGACCGCCCAGTTTTACCACGTAAATGTCGACAACCAGGTACCCTACCACGTCTACGGCACCCAGCAGGACAATTCCAGCATCGCCGTGCCCAGCCGCACTGGCAGCGGGGCGATCTCCTGGGCCAACTGCTATCCCGCCGGCACCGGGGAGAGCGGCTATATCGCCCCGCATCCTGACGATCCCAACATCGTCTACGTCGGCGCCATCGGCAGCTCCCCCGGGGGCGGGGATGCCCTGCAGAAGTGGGATCGACGGCACGAGCAGATTCAGCTGGTCAACATCTGGCCGGAAGAGCCGTTCCGCCCGGCCGATGCCCGCTACCGCTTCCAGTGGACCTTCCCGATCCTCTTTTCGCCTCACGACAGCAACGTGCTCTACGCCACGGGCAACCACGTCTTTCGCACCACCGACGGCGGGCAGAGCTGGGAGGAAATCAGCCCCGACCTCACCTATGCCGATCCGGCCACCCTGGAGGTCTCCGGGAAGCCCCTGACCCACGACACGGCCGGGGCGGAGATGTATGCCACGATTTTCTCTTTCATGGAATCGATCCATGAACCGGGAGTGTTCTGGGCCGGATCTGACGACGGGCTGGTCCACCTGTCGCGGGATAACGGCCGGAGCTGGGACAATGTCACCCCGAAAGCGATGGAAAAATTCACCCAGGTGACGAGCATCGAACAGTCGCCGCACGATGCCGCCACGGTCTACCTGACCGCCGCCCGCCACAAAATGGGTGACTACGCCCCTTATATTTACCGGACCACGGATTACGGCCAGACCTGGAGCCGCGTGGTCGAGGGGCTGCCCGAGGATGACTTCGTCCGCATCGTCCGCGAAGATCCCGGCCGGCGCGGCCTGCTCTACTGCGGCATGGAAACCGGGCTCCATATTTCCTTTGACGGCGGCGATCACTGGCAGCCCTTCCAGCTCAATCTGCCCGTCACTCCAATCTACGATATGGTAATCAAGGAAAATGATCTTGTCGTGGCCACCCACGGCCGCTCCTTCTGGATCCTCGACGACCTCACCCCGCTCCACCAGCTCACCGAGGACAAAATCTCAGAAGGTCATTTCCTCCTGGACCCGCGGACGGCCATCCGGGCTCCCAAGCCCCTGTTCTCCGATTGGATGGGCAGCGAGGCCGGGAAAAACTACCACGTGACGCTCGGCCAGCATGCCACCTTCACCCAGTCCAAGAATGAGCGGGGAGAGATCGAGCGCAAATATCTCGATGCCGGGGAAGATCCTCCCCGCGGTGTGGTCATTCACTACTATCTTTCCGAAAAGCCGGAAGGGGAAGTCAAGCTGGCCATCCTCGATCAATCCGGGGCCGTCATCCGGGAATACAAGAGTGTCATACCGGAAAAGAAGGAAGATCGCGAGGGAGTTTACCTCCCGATCGAGGCCGGTATGAACCGGTTCATCTGGGATATGCACCATAAGGAAGGGGAAAAAGTCAAGGGGAGCGAGGTCCACAGCCGGGTTCAGGGCCCCCTGGCCCTGCCGGGCAGCTACCAGGTCAGGCTGACGGTCGGCGACTGGTCGGCCACGGCCTCCTTCGATCTCGTCCTCGATCCCCGCGTCCCGGTTTCAAAGGAGGACCTGGAGGAGCAGTTGGCCCTGCAGATGAAGATTAACGGCAAGCTCAACGAAATGATCGCCGCCATCAACCAGATCCGCGACATCAAGAGTCAGCTGGATGGCTATGTCGAGCGCCTGAAAGAGCACGCGGAGATCGAAAAGGTCAAAGAGCACGCCACCCGAGCGAAAGAACGGCTGGAAACCGTCGAGAAGGCACTCATCGCCGTCGATTTCCGCGAAGGAGATTCGCTGAATATCGAACTGCAGTTGATCGAAAAGCTCGGCATGGTCACACCGGTTGTCGGCAGCGCCGATGCCCGGCCGACCCGGCAGGCCCACCAGGTCACAGACAAACTGTCGGCCGAAGCGGATGAACAGCTGGGGAATTTCGCCGAGGTGCTGGCCACGGAAGTGGCCGCCTTCAATCAGCTCCTCGCCTCCCTGGCTGTGACGCCGGTCGTTATCGGATAAATCCCCAAGCGATGGCGTGGGAGGCGGCCGCCAGATCGCCTCCCACCCACGATGGGCTGTTTTCAGGAGGTGCCGTTTGGCCAAAAAGCTAACCGAAATCGCCTTTTTCACCGATCAGGTCGCCGAAATGACCGCCTTTTACCGGCAGTTCCTCGGCCAGGAGCCGGCCGCCGCCTGGCCCGGCGGGGTGGTATTCATGCTCGGGGAGGTCAGGCTCTTTCTGCACGAAACCTATGAAGCGGATGACGAGCACACGCTGCCGCCTGTCAATCACATCGCCTTTGCCGTCGAGGACGTCGACGCCGCCGCGGACGATCTGCGGCGGGCCGGGTTGGCGATCGAACGGAACCCTGCCGATTACTACTGGGGACGATCCGCCTATCTGCGCGATCCCGATGGCTATCAGATCGAAATCACTGGTGAAAAGACCGACTAGAGAACGGCCAGCCGGCCGCCTGACGAGAACATCGCGGCCGGTGGGCGCTGGCCAATTCCCCTCATTTTTTTTTGGGTGGCCAGTGGTGGCTGTCCGCTCATCCGGCCATGACTGAATCTCCCTCTCCCCCAGGCACCGGAGCGCCCAAAAAGCCGTGGCTGGCCTGGGCGGTCGGTGCGGCCGCCCTTTTGCTGCTGACCGGCTGGTGGATTGCTGCCACGGGTCAAGGGCCGGCGGCGGGCGTGAGTGGGCGGGTTCTCCTCTGGCACGCCTGGTCGGAAACCGATACCGCGGTTCTCAATCAGGCCCTCGCCCAGTACGAGCAGATCCATCCTGGCGCCCACATCGTCGCCGTTCGTTTGTCGCCAGATGAAATCGGCTCCCGTTTTGCGGAGGCGGCGTCTCTTGGCCTCGGACCGGATCTCATTATCAGCAGCAGTCGGGCCGCGGCCGGCTGGGCGGCCGGCGACCTGATCCAGCCGATCCCGGCCGATATCCTGACCCTCCAGTTTTACCGCCCGGCCGTCGATTCGATCACTCTCGACGGGGAGATTTACGGTCTTCCCCTCTCCATGCAGACCCAGGTTCTCTACTTCAATCGCTCCCTGGTCGATGGGGGCACGGCCAATCTGGAGGCGCTGGAGAATCAGGTGGCCGGGGAACTGTCCGCCGGTCTGCCGATCGGCTTCGAGGGTGGCTTCTGGGGCATTGGCGCTTTCGGCGGCCGTTTCATGGCTGAGGAAGGTCGGATCAACCCCGAACAGCTGGCATTCAGCGCCTGGCTGCTCTGGCTGCAGAAAAATCAAATCAACCCCGGATTCGCCCTCAGCCGGGATCAGTCCGCGCTGCAGGAGCTCTTCATCGAAGGGCTGCTCGGTTATCTGGTGGATGGTCCGGAGCTGTTTCCCCGCCTGCTGGCCACCTGGCCCCGCGAGCAGATCGGGGTTGCCCTTCTGCCCGGCGGACCCGGCGGGGCCGCTTCCCCTCTCCTGACGACGGAGGCGATTTTCTTCAATCGGTCCTCCTCATCGCGGCAGTTCGAACTGGCCCTCGATGTCGCCCGCTTTCTGACAAACGTCGAGCAGAATGCCAGCACCATGCGCAAAACGAGCCGGATCCCCGCCAACCGCCGGGTGCTCATCAACCAGCGCCTCTTTCCAGAAATTTCGACATTTATCCTGCAGAGCCGGACGGCCGTGGTGCTGCCGCCCGACCTGATGACGCCGGCAGTGCTGACGGCCGGCGGCAACATCTACACCAGTGTCCTCAGTGGAATCAGCGACCCGGCGGAAGCGCTCTGCGCTTTTCGGCGGCAGGTCAGACCGGATGAAGTGTCGGCAGCCGGTCAGAACGGCGACTGCCCGCCGGCCAACCAGACCCCATGAACGAAATCCCCTCCCCCTCGAACTTGATCTGGCAGCAGATTGAAACCCTTGTCATTCTGCTGGAGCGGCCGCGGCTGATCAACCAGCTGCTGGCTATCACGGCCGTCTTCGTCCTGAGCTGGGTCGCCCGCTGGGCGATCAATCGGCTGCGCGCCCGCCTGCGCCGCCGTGCCTCCGGTCCGGGAGGCCGCTGGCTGCCCCAGCCGCTGCGCATCATCATCGACCAGATTCTCTTTTCCATCCTCTTTATCCTGGGGCTGGTGGCGGCTGTGCCCGCTTTCGAAGGGCTGGGTCTGCCCGCCCGGCTGATCGAAGGAGCCATTCCCTTCGCCTTCGTGATTCTCGGGTATGAAATTCTGGTCGGCATCCTCTACGCCTATGGCAGCCGGGCGGCCGTGCGGCCGTATCACTACCGGGTGCTGCTGCCCCTGCTGATCTGGTTCGTCTTCTCCCGCATCGTCGACAATTTCATCGACCTCTCCCTCCTCGGCCAGATCCAGGTGACCTCATTCGGCGAAGATTCCCTGACGGTCGGCCAGATTTTTTACGCCGCCTTGATTCTCTATATCTCGATCGTTGCCTCCTGGATCGTGCAGGATGTGCTGACCCGCATTTTGCTCCAGCGCACATCCGACTCCGCCCGCACCCATTCGATCGCCACCGTAATGGGCTATCTGATTATCAGCATCGGAATCTTCACGGCCGCCCGCTCCTTCGGCCTGAGCGCGGCCTCGCTGGCGTTCATCGGCGGCGGCCTATCGGTCGGCATCGGCTTCGGCCTGCAGCAGATTGTCGCCAATTTTCTGAGCGGTATTGTGCTGCTCTTTGAGCAGTCGCTGCGGCCGGGAGATGTGATCGAAGTCAACGGGATCCTCGGCCGGGTCGAGCGGCTGAGCATTCGCTCGGCCGTCGTACGCACCAATGACAATATCGACATCGTCGTGCCCAACCAGCAGTTCCTCACCTCGAATGTCACCACCTACACCCGCGAGGATTCGCTCGTACGCATCAATCTCGACCTCGGGGTGAGCTACGAGAGCGACCCGCAGCTGGTGCGCGACATCCTGCTTCACACGGCCAGGCAGCACGGCAAGGTGGAAAAGGATCCCGCCCCCTACGTCTTTTTTAACGGCTTCGGCGAGTCCTCGCTCGACTTTCGCCTCTCGTTCTGGATCCGCCAGCCGCGTGAGCTCTTCAAAATTCGCAGTGATCTTTACTTTATGATCTGGAAGGCGCTGGAGACGGCCGGCATCGAAATTCCCTTCCCTCAGCGGGATCTCCACCTGCGCTCCGGTTGGGACTCTTCCGGCGTCGATCGAGGGCAGGTTCCGGCCGAATGAAATACTTTGATTTCATCCGCACGTTTCCCGACGCCGTTCGACCCCATCTGCCCGTCCGGCTCCAGGGCTTCACCGTGCATCAGCCCTTTCGCTGGATCATACAAATGCACTACGGGGAGCAGCGGCTCCACTACGAGGTCAGCCGGGTGGCCGGCCATCAGGACCTGGAGCTGGCCTTTCACTGCGAGGCCAGGGACCAGGAGCTCAACCGCTATCTCCTGATGGGCTTTCGCCGCCATTTATTCGAGATTCGCGACAGTCTGGGCGATTCAATCGAAGCGGAAATGTGGGATCGCGGCTGGACAAAAATCTACGAGCGCTTTCCGGCTGGCGAGCTCGACACGGCCTACCAGGAGGCGGCCGCCCGGCGCATGGCCGCCATTATCAGCTGCCTCCACCCGATTTTTATTGGCCTGCGCAGTGATATCTCCCGGCTTTATCGCTGAGGGGTCGGATTAGAGATGGCGTAAGAAAGCCGCTGGATTCTGCAGAAAATCACGCGTCAGCCGCACGTGTTCGAGCTCCTCGTAGGCCACCCGGGACAGCCGCCCGTTGTCGAATTGAATGATATCCGCATCGGGGAAGGCCAGAATGAGGGGAGAATGGGTGGCGATGATAAACTGGCTGTCGAGGGCGATCATCTGCTTGAGGGAAGCCAGAAATGCGAGCTGGCGCAGGGGGGAAAGAGGGGCTTCCGGCTCGTCGAGCAAATAGAGCCCACCGGGATTAAAACGGGACTCAAACAGCTTCAGGAAGGCTTCCCCGTGCGAAATACTGTCGAGCCCATCCCCGTACCGGCCGCGCATGTCGGACAGTTCCCGGGAAAAGGGCATGCGGGCCAGCCCGCGTGCGAAATCCGATCGATCCCGGTACTCCTCGTCGACCCGATCGAGCTCCGCCCGCATTTCCGCCTGGATCTGCGCCTGCCGCCGGGCATAGCCGAAGAAATCCTCCGCCCTCAGAAAGAATCCCTTGCGCGTGCGGGGTGCCCAGACCAGCTTCAGGTACTGGCTGAGCGCGCGGACATCGGCCAGGGTCTGATCGGTGCGCACCGGCTCGGCGCCGACGGTGATCGAATCGATGGCGCAGGCCAGCGCTTCCAGGAGGGTCGACTTACCGGTGCCGTTTTCCCCGACAAAAAAGGTGACCGGCTGCCGGAATTCGAGCCCGTCGAGCCCCTGAATCAAGGGGAGAAAAAAGGGAAAGCGGCCGTTCAGCCGCTCCGGCCACGGCCGCACTACCAGCGAACGGAGATAAATCATTGCCAGGAGCGTAGTGGATTTTGCCGCGGCCGTCAACCGGATCAGCATCCGGTAAAAAAGGCGCAGCGACCTTTGCAAAATTACCCCCCAAGGTTATAATTTCGACCGCACATTCGATGGAGAGGTCGCATAGTTGGTCTAGTGCGCGCGACTGGAAATCGCGTTGGGTTTACGCCCTCGCAGGTTCGAATCCTGTCCTCTCCGCACCAAAAAAAAGCCGTCAAATGACGGCTTTTTTTTTCAAATTCCGGGCAAAAAAAAGGAGGTGGTGATTTAGCGGGCGCTAAACCTACCACCTCAGAGGGAGCCTACACACGAAAACTATAGCACAAGAAAAAGGGGATTGCAAGAGGTTATTGGTAAAATTTGAAAAACTTTGAAAAATTTTAATTTTGCCATCCGGGTCATTTCGCGGCTGCGGAGCCATTGGTCACATTACATGATAAATAACGTAAGCAATCGGGATTTGCAGGAAAAAAGGCGGGTGGTCCGCTCTCTTTTGGCACCGGCCGGAGGGGGGGATAAAATCGCCGCCTGGCAGCTGATGAACGCATGAGTAATTTTTGGCAATCTCCACCGGCGCTCGCACCGATTCTGGCCGTCCTCTATGCCGTCTTGCTGGTGCTCGTCTTTCTGCGCCGGCCGGCACTGAACCGCCTTGTCCTCTGGACCCTCATTTTTCTCGGCTTATCGGCCGGCTGGCAGCTGGCCAGCGAGCGGCTCGTCGCCGCTGACGGCAGCCTGACCATCTGGCCGGCCGGCCTCCTGGTGCTGGGGGCCCTCAGCCGAACACAGGCCACGGCTCACTACCTCGAACGGCCCCTTCCCCGCTGGTGGCTGCCGCTCTGGGCCGCCCTCACGGTGCTCCTGGCCATCTGGCCCGGAGCGCTGCCGTTCGCGATCCCCCCCTTCTGGCGCCTGGCGTCCACCGCCGGGCAGGGCGGCGGCTTCATTCTCTGGTTCATTTTATCCCTGGCCGCCTACGGCTGGAGCCTCCTCAGCACCCGCCAGACCCGTTTTCCCTGGCACGCCAACCGCACCCTCTTCTGGTCGATCGCCCTGCTCCTGACCCTGGCCGGCGACCTCCTCTCCCTGGCCCAACCGGATCTCCTCCGCCTGGCCGGTTATGGCCTGCGTCTGGCCGGCGCCTGCGGCCTGGCCTACGCAGCCGTCACAATCGTGCGGGTCGATCTCCGCACCCGCTTCCGACGCGCCCTGGCCCGCTTCTTTCTCCTCCTGCTGATCGCCCTGCCGGCGGCCGGCATCTACTATCTGGCCTTTGGCCTGGCGGCCGGCTTCAGCCCGGCCGCGGCCGCCCTGCTCCTCGGTGGAGCCACAGCCCTCATCTTTTTGCTATTTCTGCGGGTCTACCGCCGGCTCGAGCGGACACTCTTTCCCGTGCTGCTCGGCCGCGGGCTGGATGCGAATGCCGTCATTCGTGACTACACGCAATCAATTGGGAGCACGCTTGAAATCGAGCAGCTGTCGGCCGTCATCTTCGAAAAACTCGACAGCCTGTTTGGACTCAGCCACGGGGCCTTGATGCTCGTCGCCCCGGCCGCTGAGCAGATCGCCGTCGAACCGATTCCGGCCGCCGGGCTGATCGACCGGGAAACCCGCTACCTCCCGGCGGACAGCCGCTTCCTCGAAACTCTGCGCACCATCCACCAGCCGCTCCTGCAGTTCGAAATCGAATTCAATCCCGCCCTCCAGCCGCTGCGCCGGGAAATCACCCCCTGGCTGCCGACCCTGGACATGGAGCTCTACGCCCCCATCCGCAGCGGCGGCACCCTGGAGGGCTTTATCGCCCTGGGACCCAAACAATCCGGCCTCACCTACCGCACCGACGAGCTCGACCTGATCCAGCTGCTGGCCGATCAGACAGCCGTCGCCCTCGAAAATGCCCGTCTCTACCGGGAAGTGGGCACCCAGAACGAGCGGGTCCGCCACCTCAACCTCGACCTCCGCCGGCAAAATGACCGGCTGGAAACGCTCGACAGGGTCAAATCCGATTTCATCACCGTCGCCTCCCATGAGCTGCGCACCCCGCTGACGCAGATCAAGGGCTACACCGACATTCTGACTTCGCTCAACGAGGAAAATGCCCTGACGCGGGAGCAGACCCGCCAGATCATCGGCCAGATCGAGCGGGCCAGCGGCATGCTGGAGCAGCTCATTTCCGCCATGCTCGACGCCAGCCAGATCGACGTCGACGAAATGAAAATCAATCCGACCGAAACTCACATCGAAACGATCCTGCGGCTGGCCCTCGAGCCCCTGAGCCAGGCGATTCGAGAAAGGCAGCTCCAGGTGACGACCGACTTTGAGCCCGGCCTGCCCCCGATACTCGGCGACTTCAAGCGCCTGGTCCAGGCCTTCACCAACATCCTGAGCAACGGCGTGAAATACACCCCCGACCGCGGCGGGATTACCATCCGCTGCCGGCAGATTTCGCACGCGGATGGACCGCCAGCGCTGGAGATCGCCATTACCGACACCGGGATTGGCATCGCCCAAGCCTACCAGCAGCTGATTTTCGATAAATTTTTTCGGCTGGGGGACACCCAGCTCTACTCGACGAGCGGCACGAAATTCCTGGGAGCCGGGCCGGGGCTCGGCCTGACCATCGCCCGCGGGGTCATCGAAGCTCACGGGGGGCGGATCTGGGTCGAATCCGAGGGGGAAGACCGGGAGCGGCTCCCCGGCTCGACGTTCACCATCATCCTGCCGCTGGCTCCCCCATCCGCTCCGGCCGCGAATGGAGCCGGGAAAGCCGGTCCCTAATAAAAACGGGAGATGGATCACCACCTCCCGCTCCGCGTTTTCGCCGGCCGGTTCAGGCCGGTTCGGCTACCGGCTTTTCGCCGGCAGCGGCCGCAAAAACCAGGCCGTTTCCGGCCGGATCCACGTCGACGACAATCCGATCACCGCCGCCAAATTCCCCTTCCAGGATCGACCGGGCCAGCGGATCGCTGACCAGCCGCTGCAGGGTCCGCTTCAGCGGTCGGGCGCCGAACGCCGGGTCATACCCCTCGCTCCCGATCCATGCCTTGGCCGCCGGCGTGAGCTGCAGATCGATCTGTCGATCGGCCAGCAGCCGCCGCAGATGGTCGGCCTGGATTTCCACGATCTCCGCCAGATCTTCCCGGCTGAGCGGGTGGAAGACGATGATGTCGTCAATCCGGTTTAAGAATTCCGGCCGGAAGTGACGGCGCAGGGCCGCCAGCGCCGCGTCCGGGTCGTAGGTGTCGCCGAGCAGGTGCTGCGAGCCGACATTGGAGGTCATGATGACCACTGTGTTCTTGAAGTTGACCGTGCGGCCGTGGCTGTCGGTCAGCCGGCCGTCATCCAGCACCTGGAGAAGGGTATTGAATACATCCCCATGGGCCTTCTCGATTTCGTCGAAGAGGACGACGCTGTACGGCCGGCGGCGGACCGCCTCCGTCAGCTGACCCCCTTCGTCGTAGCCGATATACCCCGGCGGCGCCCCGACCAGCCGGCTGACGGTATGCCGCTCCTGGTATTCGCTCATGTCGATGCGGACCATCGCCTCTTCCTCGTCGAACAGGAATTCGGCCAGCGCCCGGGCCAGCTCCGTTTTCCCCACACCGGTTGGACCGAGGAAGATAAATGAGCCGATCGGCCGCTTCGGATCCTGCAGGCCGGCCCGCGAGCGCCGGATGGCGTTGGCGACCGCCTCGATCGCCTCCTGCTGGCCGATGACACGGGTGTGCAGCCGCTCTTCCATGTGCAGCAGCTTCTCAACCTCGCTTTCCAGCATGCGCGAAACCGGAATGCCGGTCCAGTTGGAGACGATGTCGGCGATGTCTTCGGCGTCGACTTCTTCTTTTAACAAGGCGCCGTCCTGCTGGATCTCGCGCAGCCACTCTTCCTGTTTGTCGAGCGTGCGCTCGAGTTCAACCAGACTGCCGTACTGTAGGCGCGCCGCCTCTTCGTAATCAGAGCGGCGGGTTGCCTGTTCGATCTTGACCCGCACGTCGTCCATCCGGGCCTTGGTTT
>JBFFZG010000147.1:0-11910 GCA_041568735.1 Promineifilaceae bacterium (SeqCode) | reverse complement strand
CGGGCCTATGGTGCGCGGAAGCTCGATCATCAGCTCGACCTGGCCGCGCGCAGTTTTGTCGACGCCACGACGGCAATCCATCCAGACGCAGAGGGGCTCGCCATTTCGCAGATTTTTCGCTGGTACGAAGGGGATTTCGGCGGCCGATCCGGCCTTATCGCATTTCTGATCGAGCATCTACCCGACGACGATCGCCGTCGATTTGCCGTCAATCGTGGAGATCGCCTGCGCCTGGATTTCAGCACCTATGATTGGCAGCTGAATGCTATCTGATCACTCGAGTCCTTCGACTTCCCCCTACCCGCCATAAGCGAAGGGCCCTTCTCATTTGAAGCCCGCATCCCTGGCTTTGAGGATCGCACCCGCCCGATCGGCCACCTGGAGCTTGGTAAAAATATTGGAAATGTAGTTGCGCACGGTTTTTAAACTCAGCGAGAGCGCTTCCGCGATTTCCCGATTCGCATACTGCTGCGCCAGCAGCCCCAGGACTTCCTGCTCACGCGGCGTCAGCTCGGGGAAGGCGTGGGCCGTGGGCCGCTGGCGAATCTGGCGGAAATAGGTCATCATGCGGCGGGCGATGGCCGGGCTGAAAATAGCGGCTCCGGCCGCCACATCCCGAATGGCCCGCGCCATGTCGGTTTTGGTGGCCCCTTTGAGCAAATAGCCCCTCGCGCCGGCCTGCATGGCAGCGAACACCGAATCGTCATCATCGTACATCGTCAGGACCAGCACGGCGATATGGGGGCTGGTGCGGACTATTTCTCGTGTCGCTTCGAGCCCGTTCATGTCGGGCATCTGAAGATCCATCAGGATCACATCGGGCTGGAGCGCTTCCGCCAGGCGAACGGCCTCTTTACCCCCGGCCGCCTCCCCGACGAGTTCGAGTCCAGGGATCGCTTTCAGGAGCGATTTCAAGCCACCACGGGCCGCTTCGGAATCATCGACGATGAGGAGCTCGATTGCGTGATTATTCATGGTCGCCATCTCCAGCCGGCGGCAGCGGCAGCCGCACCTCAACCGCCACACCCCCGGCCGGTCGGGGATGAATGGCCAGAACCCCACCCAATTCCTCAGCCCGCTCGCGCATCGAAATGAGGCCGACTCCGGTATGGATGATTTCTGGCAGTCCCCGCCCATCATCCCAGATGGCCACCTGCAGGCTGCCACCTTGAGGCGCGAGCAAGACCTGGCAGTGACGGGCCTTTCCATGGGTCACCGCATTTTTTATCGCTTCCTGGACGATGCGGTAGGTGGCCACTTCGACGGCAGCGGGCAGCGGCGGCAGGTCGCCGGTCGCCTCGATCCGGACGATGGTGGGATGGACCTCGCGGACTGACTGTTCCAGCGCTCCGACCAGTCCCAATTCATCGAGGGCCGGGGGGCGCAGCCCGTAGACGAGCCGGCGGATGTCGGCCAGGGCTCCCTGCGCCTGCTCGATACTGCGAGCCAGGAGCCGGGATGCTTCAGCCGGATCGGTCTGCAGCAGACCGCGGGCGGAGTCTGCCCGCCAGATGATCGAAGCCAGCACCGGTCCCAGGCCATCGTGCAGATCCCGCCGCAGCCGCAGTCGCTCTTCTTCCCGGGCGGTTACCAGCTGGTGGCGTGAGCGCTGGAGGTCCGCCGTGAGCTGGGCGGCGTGAACGGCCGTCCCGGCCTGTCGGGCAAAATTTCGCAGCAGCCGCTCGTCGGCCGGGGTGAACGGTTCATCCGGTCCGCGGCGGCCCGCCAGGAGTTCCCCGACTACCTCGCCCCGATCAAGCAGGGGATAGGCCACCGTTTCCCGGTCAGCTCGACCGATTTCCCCAACGGGTTCCAATTTTTCGCCGCGCTTAACCCTCAGGGCGACGTAGGGAAGCTTCAGCGTCTGGGCGATCGTTTCCACGATGACCGGATAGACTAATTCCGGGTAAAACAAGCTTTCGAGCCGGCGTCCCAGCCGGGCCAGCGCTTCAAATGGATCATCCCGCTCGCCGAAGAGGAGCCGGTTGACCCCCCGCTGGAGCCGGGCGCGCATGGGTTGGAACAGCACGGCAATGAGGCCGGTCGCCGCCAGGGAGAGAATGAGATTTCCCTCGGTCGGCAGCAGCGATCCCAACCAGCCCACGGCCAGGACGTAAATGATAATGATCGTTGCTCCCATGAGACCGAAAACCACTGTCCGATTAATCACCAGGTCAATATCGACGTTGTGGGATCCCAGGAGGGCGATGCCGGCCGCCGTCGTCAATCCGGCCGCCGAGAGATGGACCAGGAAACGGGCGAGTTCGTCGGAGTGCGGATGATCCGGCCGCAGAAGCCAGATGAGGAGCCCGGCCAGGACGACCAGGAAGCCCAGGCTGAAGGCATACGCGGGCCATTTCAACTGCCGCCGCTCGAATCCCGTAGCCCGGCGAAATCGCAGGATGAAGGTGCCGATCCCCACTGCCAGGCCAAGGCCCAGCAGCACTGGCTGGTGGAACAGGGCGATGATCTCATGGATCCGCCCTGGAAGAGATGGCGATCCGGGGGTGCCTGAAAGGGCGAGGACCATCAGGATGACGAAGGCGCCAATAAGTCCAAGAAAGGCCGGCTGCGGCAGAGGACGTGGGCGGCTCGGCGGCCGGCGATCACCAGGAAACAGGAGCGAAACAGAAAGCGTCGGTAGGAGAACGGCCGGAATCCAGAGGCCATTTTCGAGATGTGCCACGGTATGGGAAGTGGCCTGGGCCAGCCTGGCGCTCATTTCAGCGTAAACGGTTAGCGCCAGGTTGAGGGGGTAAATCCAGCCGGCGGCCAGCAGCAGCCAGCCGAGGGGATGGCGGGGACGCCGCCTGGCGATCATCATCCCCACACCGCCGTGGACGGCTGTGAAAAGTGGGAAGAAGAGGTCTGAGGAGAGAAGAGCCGAACTGCCTGATGAAATCAGGGTGAGGAAAAACCAGGGGCCCAAAGCAAGGAAGGACAGGAGACCGGCCGCAATCCCGAGCGGATAGGCCAGCCGCCTGAGTGTTCGCGTCCGCAGGGTGAGCCTGGACACGGCCGCGGCATCGGGCTCCAATCGGCCGGAAATACGCGCAGGGAGGTCCAGTGTCCAGGCCCGAAAAGGGCGTTTCTGAGATTGGCGCCTCGGCGGGGGTCGGGCGATGAGTCGATCCGCCTGCCTCTGGATGCGGGCGTGCAGGGGTTTGACCATGAGGATGACCGGGGCAGTGGCCAGGAGGAGGGCGGCCAGGTTGCGATCGGTCTGAAAGATCAAACCGGTCAGCCCGACCACGACGATGTAGAGCAGAGCGACGGCGGCGGAAAGCGAACCGTATACCAGCGTTCGGTTGAAGATCAGGTCGATGTCGTACAGGCGGTATTTGAAAATAGCAAAAGTAACAGCCACGATCATGGCCGGCAAACTGGTCAATGTCAGGACCATCGTGATAGACAAATAAAGGCCGGAGGGATCCAGGTCGGCAAACAGGGCGAAAAGGGTGGCTGCCAGGAAGAGCGTGGCCGGTAGCACCAGCCATTTAATTTGCTGTCGCTCGTCTCCGCGACTGCGGTGCAGCCGCAGGTAGAGAGAACAGGTGGAACCCAGGTAGTAGAGGATCAGGATCCCCAGGATACTGTAATAAATCGGAATTAAGCCGTTCCAGATCGTTTGATCGGCGGCAAATGGGTTGTCCAGGGATGGGAACAACCCTAAAACTCCCGGTTCAAGCGCATTGAGAAGCAAATAAACCGGTAAAAGGAGAGGGCCGCTCCAGGCGAAACCCCGCCAGCGCGGGCTCAGGAGGCGGCCGGTTGGGAAAAGCAGGTTCATGAGGGACAGGGTGACGATGGCAAAGGGCTGGCCGCTCCAGTTGAGCCAGAGATAAACCAGGCCAGGAATCACCAGTTCGCCGGGGTAAAACCGGGAGACATAGGCGGTATAGCCGATCGTGAAGAAATCGACGGCCACGATAGGAAAGGTGGCGAAAAGCAGCCAGCCCACCGCATGATGCGGGTGGTGAGTCACAATGAAAGCGCCGAGAATGGGCCAGATACCCACCATAACGGCGGCGAAAATAAAAAACGAAAAAGGAACCGTGGTATCGGCGGGAGTGGTGTCGGTTAAGAACTGGAGGAAGAGCCCGGCAGCCGCCAGGATGAAGTAAATGGCGACCAGTGTCCAGGCGATCCAGCGTGCGCTTCGGGGTGTCATGATCACACCGAAAAGCCGCAGGAGCGGCTCATTTGATCGACCGGGTCAGGGGTCTCTCTGATTCAAATCCTTCCTCAAATCAAGCTCCCAATTATTATACATGGAAAAGATCCCATTTGGGGGTTTCAGCCGAAGAGTAAAGAGGAGGATCGGCCAACACCGATCCTCCTCCAGTCGAGGCCGACGACGATTACTGCACGGGAGTGATCCGAATGAGAAGGTTTATATCGGGGTTCTCCAGATTCGGAATGATGAGCGGCATTCCTCGTCCAGTTACAGGCAGAAGAAGGCCTAAGTCACCGAAGCAGAATGAATCATCGGGAATGGGAGGGGTACCCTTAATCATGCGCACATCGAAGCACAGATTGATGAACCCTGGAAAAGGTTCTGACCAGGATGTGGGCTGCAGGTGAAGGATGAGCTGTCCGTTATTCACCGAAATGGGAAGGTTGCCTGCAGTTGACCCATCGCTGTAAAGGGGTCCTCCTCCCCAGAGGCCCTGGCCAAGATCGGCTAGGGTCCAGGTGTAGACGACGGTTGTTTTTGCACTTTCGGCCGTGAAGGACGGCAGAAAGGCAGCCAGAAGCAGGATGGCCGCAATCAAAAGCATCTTTTTCATAGTCTTGTCTCCTTATGACACCTCTCTCCAACGGACAAATCACAACCGGCCGAACGGCCGGGCTGGCGGTCAGCCGGCTGCAGCCGGCCGCCGATCCATCATCCATTTTTCCTGCCGACGGCCAATGACCAGACCGAGCCAGATCACCCAGAAAGGCAAGAAAAAATAGGCCTGATCCAGGCTTTTCAGCATGGCCAGCTGCAGGTAGGATCCGATGGATGAGCCCAGAAGCGCGACGCCTAAAAAGGCGGTCAGAATACCGAGCGCCCGCCGACGGTCCCGCAAAATGAGGCCGATGCCCAGCCACCAGACCCCGGTGAAGAATCCCTCCAGAGGTGCAATGCCCTGGAAGATCAAATCGGTAAACCCTTTGAAGATCAGTTCGATCATCCGGCGTTCTCCCTCGCCGGTCTGAGGATAGGCGCTCATCATCGCGGGGAGGACACCGGTGCGAAGGGAAGCGCCGATCAAGCCGATAAGAATCCCGGCCAGGCCGCACAGCGTCAGCAGAGCGACCAGCGACGGGCGGTCAGCCTTGAGCCAGGTCCAGAGATAAAAGGCCACCGGAATGAAAAGCAGGTAAAAGGCAAACAGGCTAAGAAACTCTCCCCAGCGGAAAAAGACGGCCGCCTCACTTCCCAGGGTGATCAGAGCGGCTTGATTGGACATCAGATCCAGGTTGCCCCTGACTCCGATCAAGACCAGGGTGATGGAAACGATACCCAGCACGCCGGCAAGGATCGCCGAGCCTGCCGCCAGGCGCTGTAACGATCGTTGATCCTGCATGAAAAACCTCCTGCAACCACCTGGATCCGCTGCGTCCTCCTTTTCAGGCGCGAGGGATGGCGCCGCGACCAGGTATCAGCCCATGCCATCTGCGGGGGGCGGAAGGTTCTGAAGAAACAGCCAGATCACCTCCCAATCCTCCTCCATTGTCTCCCCAATCATTGTCTGTCAGGGCATGTACGCCTCCCCTAATTTCAACCTTTCCCTTCACTCTCCAGGCCAACCGGTTCCAGGCCGTCTGCGGCGCAAACCGATGCGGATCCTCATCATTCGCCATTCTGCCGAGACTTTTTTCACGATTGATGGAATCGACTTTGCGCACGATCAGCTTTCAGTTTGCCAGATCGACCATCCCGGGAACCAGAGACAAAGTCCCTTTCTTTTGGGAAGTTGGCCGGCCGGCTTGATCCCTGGATTACCGGGCAACGATCGGGTCGTTGGCGCCCCGCAGAAGCAGGGGAAGACCCCTGGCAACATGTGGTTCCCCTTCGCGGGCGACCCGTGAAAAAAGTCGCAAAAAGACGGAAGGTTTATCGGGGCAAAGGCGCGTATGCTGGGAAGCAAACCCCCATATTTTCCCGGAAACTTCGAGTTTCCGGGAAATTAAGGCTCCCACCTCCGCTCGTGCCAACTTCCCTGTGAGCGTGCGACCATTTTTTCTCAGTCCGGTGTTGTGCCGGAGTCCCGAATTTCAGCCAGATCTATGCTATTATTCAAGCAACTTTTCCACGGGTTCTTTCAAGTACATTTGGACACCCGCTCGCGTTGTCATTCCCGCCGACTGACAGCATGACCCGACTCGTCCCCCCTTTCATCCTCGAGCGCATGGCGGCCAGAGAAAACTACGGCCGTTTGACAGCCGCCGCTCTCTTTGTCGATATCAGCGGCTTCAGCGCCCTGACCGACGAGCTGATGCAGCACGGCCAGCACGGGGCTGAAATCCTGGCCGGCGTCATGAACAGCGTTTTCGATCCCCTGGTCCACGCCGTTTACGGGCACGGCGGGTTCATCACCCATTTTTCCGGGGACGCCTTTTCCGCTCTCTTTCCCGACTCCCCCATTGACGCCCTGGCGGCCGCCCGTGCTATCCAGACCGAAATGAAGCGAGATCCCAAAAGGGAAACCCCTTACGGCTCTTTTCACATTACCGCCAAAGTCGGCGGCGCGGCCGGGAAGGTGGCCTGGGGTATTATCTCCGCGGCCGGCGGCCGGAGGGCCACTTACTATTTTCAGGGGACGGCCATCACCGGGGCGGCCGCTGCCGAGAAAGCCGCCGCTCCCGGCGACCTCGTCCTCGACAGCGCCTTCGTCGACCAGCTGGCCTCCGGCCTGACAACCGAGGCTGTGGGAGCCTTCCAGCGGGTCCTGGCCGTGACGGCATCCCTGCCGGCCGCCCGTCTGTTCAACCCGGCCCCAGACCACAATGAGCTGGCCGGCCGTTTTTTCCCGGCTGCGCTCACGCGAGCCGGTGCGATCGGGGAATTCCGCCAGGTGGTCAACGTATTCATCAGCCTGCCCTCCCTGGAGAGCGAAGAACAGTTGACCCCTTTCATGCAGACCGTGTTTGACCTCCAGGATCGCTTCGGAGGGCTGCTCAACCGGCTCGACTTCGGCGATAAGGGAGCCCATCTGCTCCTCTTCTGGGGAGCCCCAACGGCTCATGAAAATGACGTCCAGCGGGCCTTGCAGTTTATCCTCGACCTGCAGTCACAGACGGTCGTTCCCATCAAAGCCGGTGTCACCTACCGCATCGCCCATGCCGGCACCATCGGGTCGACACTTCATGGGGAGTACACCTGCTATGGCCGTGGCGTCAACCTGGCCGCCCGCTTCATGGCCGGTGCTCCCCGGGGAGAGATCTGGCTTGACGAGTTCGCGGCGGAAAAAGCCCATACCCGTTTCGAGCTGGATTACCTGGGAGAGCAGCCTTTCAAGGGCTTCTCCCTGCCTCAAAAGGTCTTTGTTCTTCTGGAAAAAAAAGATCAGGCGGAGGCTTTTTATTCCGGCACGGTGTTCGGCCGGGAAAGCGAAATCGCCGCTCTCGAGAAGTTTACCGCCCCCATTTTCAACGGCCGTTTTGCCGGCCTGTGCCTGATTCGGGGAGAACCGGGCATCGGCAAGAGCCGGCTGGTTCATGAATACCTGTCCCGGATCAACGAAAATCCCGACCGGCCCCCCTTTTCCCTGTTTGTCGCGCAGACCGATGAAATTCTGCGCCATTCCCTCAACCCATTCCGCTACTGGCTCAGACAGTATTTCGCCATTTCAGGCACGACGGTCGAAGCGCGCAACAAACGGGCCTTCAACCGGAAGCTGGATGAGCTGATAGACCGCACCGGCGATCCGGAGCTGGCCGAAGCGATCGAACGCCTGCGATCCTTTCTCGGCGCCCTCGCCGGCCTGTATTGGCCCGACTCCTCTTTCGCCCGGCTCGACGCGCGCAGCCGGCAGGAAATGACTCTCAGTGCGATCGAAACGCTGCTGATCGCCGAGTGCCAACGGCAGCCGGTCCTGTTTTTCTGGGAGGACATCCATTGGATCGACGAGGATTCCTGGGCTTTTTTTCCCCGCTTCCTGCGGAAGCTGGCCGAATTCCCCCTCGTCGTTCTGGCCACGACTCGCCCCGAAGGCGCTTCGCCGGCCCCTTCCGGCATCCGGCGGCTCGATATTGAGCTGACCGGCCTGGTCCTTGAAGATCTGGGCCGCCTGGCACAGGCACACCTCGACGGACCGGCCGCTCCCCGCCTGCTCGACTTGATCAGCAGCCGCGCCGAGGGCAATCCCTTTTTTGCCGAGCAGATCCTGCGCCACCTGCGGGAAGAAAACCAGCTGGAAACGACACCGGCCGGCTGGGATTATCAAGCCTTGACACCGGCTTTCCTCCCGCGCGACGTGCACGCCGTCCTCATCGCCCGGCTCGATCGACTGACCCAGGAGATCCGCGACGTCGTGCAGACGGCGGCTGTTCTGGGTCGTGAATTCGAAATTCGCCTTCTTTCCGAGATGCTCCAGCACGACGCCGACCTCCCGGCCAGGGTCGCGGGAGCCGAACGGGAAGCGATCTGGTCGGCCGTCAGCGAAATTCGCTACATCTTCCGCCACGCCCTGCTGCGCGATGCGGCCTACCGGATGCAGCTGCGGGCGCGCCGCCAGACCCTGCATGCGCTGGCCCTGCGGTCGCTGGAAGGGCTTTACGGCGAGAATCCAACTTCCTACCTCGGCGAAATGGCCAATCACGCACTGGCCGCCGGGTTGGACGAACCGGCTTTCTCCTACAGTCTGGCCGCCGGCGATGCTGCCGGCTATCTATTTGCCCTGCAGGATGCGGTCACCCACTACGAAAACGCGCGCCGTCTGTTCACCGAGGGCCGGGCGCCGGCCGCCGAGGTCGGGCAGATTCGCCGCCTCTACCTCCAGCTCGGCCGTTCGCTGGAGCTGCTCAACCGGTTTAAAGAGGCGGTGGTTCGCTACCGGGAGCTGGCCGACCTGGGACACCGCCGCGGGGAAACCGCCCTGACGGTGGCCGCTTTGAATGCCGAGGGAATGATTACAGCCTTGCTATACGAAACACACGATCTCCAGCGCGCCCGGGCAGTCTCCGGCCAGGCGCTCGACCTGGCCCGGGCTGCAAAGGATGAAGTCGCCGAAGCGCGGGCATTGTGGAACCACCTCCTGATCGAGCGGACGAGCGCCGCCGATCCAAGCCACGGCATCGCCTTTGGGGAGGAAGCGGTCGCCCTGGCCCGGCGGGCCGGAGACCAGGAGCTGCTGGCCATCCTGCTCAATGACCTGGCCACCATCTACGCCGCCAGCGGCCGGCTGGAAGCGGCCAGCGCCAACCTGGTCGAAGCAGAGGCCATCCTCCGCCGGCTGCACAACCCGTCAATGCTCGGCAACACCTATAATTTCCTGGGCATGCTCAATCGAGACAGCGGCCGGCTGGCGGCTGCCGCCGCTTATTTCGAGGAAGGGCGCCGGGTCACCGACCCCATCGGCGGGCTTCGCAACTTTCCCATGCTGACTCTCAATCTGGCGACCGTTCAGGCCAAGCAGGGCGATATCGCCGCCGCCCTGGCCGGCCTGGAAGCCCTTCTGGCCATGGAGGAGTCCTTTTCCTACCGCTTTCTGCTCGTCGTCGCCTACCAGGTGCAGGCCATGATCTACTTCTACTTCGGCGGCGATGACGAAGGCATTGACGCCTGTCAGAAAGCGCTCCTTCTGCACGACGTCGTCCCCCGGTTCGCCCGCCCCGCCACCCATGCCCTGCTGGCCCGGCTCCACCTGCGGCGGGGGGATCGGGCCGCCGCCCGGGCCGCCATCGACGAAAGCACAGCCAGCTTCGACCCCAATTTCACGATGCCGGGGGCCCTGTCCTTCTGGATCGTTCCCCAGGCCCAGATCGAGGTGGCCCTGGCCGACGGCGATCTGACGGCGGCCGAGGCTGCCTGTGCCGTCTACGCCGGGGTGCTCGAGCGTCTTAACTACCGGGGCCACATGGTCGAAGTCTGCCTGATGCGGGCCCGATTGGCTCAGGCCCGCGGCCAGACCGAAGCCGCTGTCACCGCGCTGGAAGAGGGACACCGCATCGCTCGGGATATCGGGGAGCGCCAGGTCGCCTGGCGTATCCTCTATGAGCTGAGCCGCCTGGCGGCGGACCGGGGCAATTCGGCCGCAGCCGCCCGCTACCAAGAAGTGGGCACCGAAATCGTCCGTTTTATCCTCGATCACGCCGGATCGGAAAAGAGGCGCAGGGCCTTCGCTGCGCTGCCCAAAGCCGCCGAACTTCTGGCCGGCCGTTCCGGCCCGGTTCCGCATACCTCCTTGTGAAAATGGCCTATCTTCTGCCGGCAGCCCCCCTATCGATCACAACATCCTTCCAGAAGCCGGGGTACTTGACCGCGGCCGTTGGATAGCGACGAATCCACGGCTTGACCATTAGATTGAGCGGCTGGTAGACCAGAGGCAGCAGCGGAACTTCATCGGCTAGGATCTGCTCGGCAAAATGGGTCAGCAGGGCGGTTTTGCCCCTGCCGGCTTCCCCGTTAATGAAAACAACACGGCCGTCCCCGGCCACCGCCTCCTCCAGGCTGCGGCGCAGAGCGGCGAGTTCCTCCTCCCGCCGGGCAAACCGGCGCACAGGCCCTTGTACAAACAAGAGCGGGCCTACCAGCGAGCGGTGGCCCTGCTGCTGGCGGAGGAGTTTGCCTTTTCACGGCACTCGGTGACCCACCTGCTGCTGACCCTGGGGGTGACCGAGGGGGATTGGAGTAGTTGGTATCGTCTCTTCAGCCGGCAGCAGTTCGACGAACCAGCTTTCCGCTACAGCCTGGCGGCCGGCGATGACGCCGGCTATCTGTTTGCCCTGCAGGACGCGGTTACCCACTACGAAAATGCACGCCGTCTGCTCGTCGAGGGTCGAGCTCCGACCATTGAACTCAGGCAAATCCGCCGCCTTTACCTTCAGCTCAGCCTTTCGCTGGCGCTGCTCAAACTGATTAAAGAAGCGTCGGTTCACTTTCGGGAATTGGCCGACCTGGGGAAATTCCGAGGGGAGACTGACCTGACGGTGGCTGCTCTGAATGCCGAGGGAACATTTACCTCGTTGCTATACGAAACACGCGATCACCACCGCGCCCTGATGGTCGCCAGCCAGGCACTCGACCTGGCCCGAACGGCCGGAGATGAAGTCGCAGAAGCCCGGGCGCCGTGGAATCACCTCCTGATCGAGCGGACAAGTGCCGCCAATCTGAGCCGCGGTATCAGCTTTGTCGAAGAGGCGGTTGCCCTGGCCCGGCGGACCGAAGATCAGGAACTGCTGGCCATTCTGTTCAACGACCTGGCCACGATCTACACCGCCAGCGGCCGGGGTGACATCTATCCTTCGTGACTTGTTGAAATTACCGGGTCACGACGATAATCGTGCCATCACTATCGTTATCGGGATCGTGATTTTCTTGTGGCCTGTAGGTTCGATTACTGGCCAGGACGTCTTCTATTGTCAATTGAACGAATTTCACCCGCCGGGGGATGTTATTCATGATCAGGCTACAACGGCCGCTGACATCCGTCACACAACTGCCGTTTCCACCCGCTCCTCTTGACCAGACGCCGTTTACCTGGGCATTGGCCAGAGGTGCATGGTCACTGCCATGCACGGTAATCACCACGCTGGCTCTCCAAATTCCGCCGGGCAGGTTAGCTTCACTGCCATCCAAATCACCTATATGAAGGAAACCGGCAGCGGCCGTTGCAGTAGCAGTTGGGGTGCTTGTTGGCGTTAATGTCGGGGTGGCTGTCGCGGTAGCGGTTGGGGTGGCTGTCGGGGTAGCGGTTG
>JBFFZG010000146.1:0-11942 GCA_041568735.1 Promineifilaceae bacterium (SeqCode) | reverse complement strand
GGGTGTGGAGATGGTCATGCCGGGGGACAATGTGAACCTGGAAGTGACGCTGATCACGCCGGTGGCGCTGGAAGAGGGGAGCCGCTTCGCGATTCGCGAAGGTGGGCTGACCGTCGGCGCCGGGGTCATCACCAAGATCCTGCAGTAATTCGATGAAAGCCAGAAAGCGGGAGGGGTTCCCCCTATTGTGAACGCCTCTCGATTTCTTCGACAAACAGACCGAAATCGACTATACTAAAAAGTCGCTCAAAGCGAGTCTGTTGACAATTTGATTGTCTAGGAAGGTAGCTCAATTGGCAGAGCAGCGGTCTCCAAAACCGCAGGTTGCAGGTTCGAGCCCTGTCCTTCCTGTTTTCTGTCTCGAAATTTTTAATTTTTTGTTATGACCGAGTGACGCCAGCCGGCCGCCGGCCGCGTCACTCGATGTGGTTCAAGAAGGGTATGATGGCAGTGGATCAAGCCGAAACGAAAAAACGGTCGGGTGCAGTCAAGAAGAATGCGCCCGAAAAGAAAGAGAAAAGTGAAAGTGGGCTCTCGCGCTACCTGCGGGAGACACGCGGGGAAATGCGCAAGGTGACCTGGCCGACCCGCGAGGAAGGGCAGCGTCTGACGCTGATTGTGCTGGCCGTCACCACCGCTTTCGCCCTTTTTCTCGGCCTGCTCGACTTCATCTGGTCGACCGCGGTCAACCAGCTGATCGCCTTCATCGCCGGCCTTTAGACCCGCAGTAGACCCGGGTTTCGCCTTGGGCGACGGCCGGGGAAATATCTTATGACCGAAGACATTCTAAATAACGAAGAAAAGCCAGTCGAAGAGAAGCCGCAGAGCCTGCTCTCTCCCATCGATGGGGACGGGCAGGATGATGGGCGGGCCTGGTTTGTCGTCCACTGCTATTCCGGCTACGAGAACAAGGTGCGCCACAGCATCGAGCAGCGCATCGATTCGATGGGCATGCAGGGGATGATCTTCGACGTCATCGTGCCGACTGAAGAGGAAATCGAAATCAAGGATGGGAAGCGGCGGACCGTCGAACGGCGCGTCTTCCCCGGCTACATCCTGGTGCAGATGATCCTCACCGAAGAATCCTGGTACGTCGTGCGCAACACGCCGGGCGTGACCGGGTTTGTCGGCATGGGGAACACGCCGACCCCACTGCGGCCGGACGAAGTGGCCAAGATCATGAACCGGATGGAAGCCGAGGCTCCCAAGGTCAAATTCGACTTCCAGATCGGGGAAAAGGTGCGCATCGGCACCGGTCCGTTCAAAGATTTCATCGGCACTGTCCAGGAAATCGACGCCGACCGGGCCAAGGTGCGCGTGCTGGTCTCTTTCTTCGGCCGGGAAACGCCGGTCGAGCTCGACTTTTTACACGTCGAAAAGATCTAGGCGGGCCGGCCGATCCCCCGCGGATCGGGGTGCCGCCGTTCACAATGGCAGGATCATCCGGGAGGCGTCAGTCTGGACTGCGCCTCCCGCTTGTCGTCAATCACATGGAATTTGGAGGAGCTCCGCGGTGAAAAACGGGGAGCGCTTGGACTCCGGGAGAGAAATATGGCTAAAAAAGTAAAAGCGATCGTCAAGATTCAGATTCCAGCCGGGAAAGCAAACCCGGCCCCCCCCGTCGGTACGGCGCTGGGTCCGCACGGCATTAACCTGATGGGTTTCTGCAAGGAATACAACGCCAAGACCTCGACCATGGTCGGGCAGATCGTGCCGGTCGAAGTGACCGTCTTCCAGGACGGCAGCTTCACCATGGTGCTCAAGACTCCGCCGGCGACCGACCTGCTCAAGAAGGCGGCCGGCGTGGGCAAGGGCTCCTCGACCCCGAACACCGACAAGGTGGGCAAGGTCTCCCGCGCCCAGCTGCGCGAGATTGCCGAGCTGAAAATGGTCGATCTGAACGCCAATGACATCGACGCGGCGATCAATATCATCGCCGGCACCGCCCGCAGCATGGGGCTGACTGTAAAGGACTGAGAACAAACCTGAAGTGGGAGGCCCGGATGACCGGGCCGGCCGTACCACGAGGAGAATTTCATGGGAAAACGAGGCAAGAAGTACCTGGCCGCCGCGGCCAAGGTCGATAATGAAAAACTGTACAGCCGGGAAGAGGCGGTGGCCCTGGTCAAGGAGACCGTGACCACCAACTTCGACCCGACGGTTGAAATGCACATGCGGCTCGGAGTCGACCCGCGCAAGGCGGATCAGATGGTCCGCGACGTGGTCGTCCTGCCGCACGGGCTGGGCAAGACGGTGCGGGTGCTGGTCTTCGCCGAAGGGGAAGACGCGCAGCTGGCCCGCGATGCCGGCGCCGACTACATCGCCGACGCCGATACGATCGCCAAAATTCAGGGGGGGTGGACCGACTTCGACGTCGCCGTCGCCGTTCCCCAGATGATGGGGCAGGTCGGCCGCCTCGGCCGGATCCTCGGTCCCCGCGGTCTCATGCCCAACCCCAAAGCGGGCACGGTCGTCCCCGGCGAGGACCTGCCGCGGGTGATCGACGAGGCCAAGGCCGGCCGCATCGAGTTCCGGGTCGACAAGACCGGCAACCTCCATGCCCCGATCGGCAAGGCCAGCTTCTCTAACGAGAACCTGCTGGACAATCTCAACGCCTTCCTCGACGCCGTGCGCCGCAACAGGCCGGAAGGGCTGAAAGGGGCGTACGTCCGCAAGATCGTCATGGCCAATACGATGGGCCCCGGCGTCAAGATGGACCTGTCCGAGTCCGGCTTTTAATTTCACTTTTAATTTCATTTGAAAACTTGCATCTGCGGCGGCCGCGGGTAGAATCACCACTCGCGCTGCCCCAGGCACGCTTAAAAACCGAACGATCGATCTACCGCAGACAGTCGGCGCCGGTTTCCGGCTTAATTTCCGGCCGAGGTGGGGAGAGTTTCTCAGAACAAAACCGGCTTCGGCCATCGGTTTTCAGTCGGCGGCGGCCGTGCACCAGCACCCCCCGCAGACTGAATCCAGATTGGCCGGATACCGATTCACGCGACTCCTCATCCCCGCGCCGGCTGGCTCGGGGATTTTTTTTTGTCTGTCGATGAAGGAGGTGAATACTCTTGGCAATTTCACGTGAACGCAAAGAAGAGCTGGTCGCGACCTATGTCGATCTCCTCGAACGCAGCGATGCCGTGTTTGTGACCGACTACACCGGTTTGAAGGTCAAGCTGCTCGAAGAGCTGCGCGGCGAAGTGCGCAAGGCGGATGGGGCGCTCTACGTCACCAAGAACACGCTGCTGCGGGTCGCCCTGGAACAGGCCGGCAAGCCAGTTCCCGAAGATCTTTTAAACGGGCAGGTGGCGGTCGGCTTCTCCCTCGGGGAAGCGCCGAACCTGGCCAAAGCGCTGACCAACTACGCCAAAAAGCAGGAGCTCCTCAAAATCAAGGGGGGGCTGTTTGGCGCAGAGCTGATTACCGGCGAGCAGGTCAAAGCGCTGGCCGATATGCCCTCCCTGGATGAGCTGCGCAGCCAGCTGGTCGGCCTGATCAGCGCCCCGGCCCGCAACGTGGCCTCGGTGGTGGCGGGCGGCGTGCGCCAGGTCGTCAATGTCCTGGACGCCTACGCCAAAAAGGACGAAACCGGCGCGGAAGCGGCGGCCTGATCCCTGGCAGCTGGTTTATCACGCCCGCGGCCGGCCTGCCGGCCCGCGGCGATTGATTTGAAAAGCGATTTTAGAATACGAAAAAGCGGAGAAAAACTCATGGCTGATTTAGAAAAATTGGTGGACGAACTGAGCGGCTTGACCCTGATGCAGGCCGCGGAACTGACCAAAATGCTGGAAGAGAAATGGGGCGTCAGCGCTGCCGCTCCGATGGCGATGGCGATGCCGGGTATGGCCGCCGCCGCCCCGGTCGAGGAAGAGGAAGAGCAGATCGAATTTGACGTCATTCTGAAAGCCACCGGCGAGAAGAAGATCAACGTCATCAAGGAAGTCCGTGCTCTGACCAACCTCGGTCTGAAGGAAGCCAAGGACCTGGTCGAAGGGCTGGGCACCGTCCTGCATGCCGTCAGCAAAGAAGCGGCCGCCGACGCCAAGAAGAAGCTCGAAGACGCCGGCGCCAGCGTCGAAGTCAAGTAAGACCCCCTTATCTGACTGCCGCATGCGCCCCGGCGCATCGGTTCTGGAGGCCAGCCCGAGCTCGGGCTGGCCTCCTTGCCTGCCCGCCCCCGCATGACTCGGACATCCCTGATCCTGGGCTCGGAATCCCCCCGGCGGCGTGAGCTGCTGGCCCTGCTGGGGCTGCCGTTTACCGTGCGCCCGGCCGAAGTCGACGAAGAGGTGGTGACCACCCCGGAGCCGGCGGCCAACGTGCGGGCCCGCGCCGCTTTAAAAGGGCGGGCGCTGGCGGAAGAACTGCGGGCGGAGGGGTGGACGGCCGCCGTGGTCCTGGCGGCCGACACGACCGTGGCCGACGGGCCGCTGATGCTGAACAAGCCGGCCGGCCCGGAAGAAGCGGCCGCCATGCTGCGCCGGCTGCGCGGCCGGGCCCACCAGGTCCACACCGGGGTCGTCGTGCTGCGGCTGGCCGGCGGGGAACTGACTCCCTTCGCCGACGTCTGCACGACGGATGTCTGGATGCGGCCGTACGGCGAGGAAGAAATCGCCGCCTACGTGGCGTCCGGGGATCCGCTGGATAAAGCCGGCGCGTATGCCATCCAGCATCCGGTGTTCCGGCCGGTGGCGCGAATCAGCGGCTGCTACACATCGGTGGTCGGCCTGCCGCTCTGCCGGACGGCGGCCCTGCTGCGGGCGGCCGGTCTGGCGCCGGATCCGGCCGCCATCGCCGACCCGCCGGCGGCCTGGTCGACCTGTGACCTCTGTACCAGGCTGCAGGCGAGCTGATGGCGGCCGGCACTCGTTCTGCACTGAAATCCGTGTTAAAATGCGCGGCATCGGGATCTTGAACCCCACCTGTTGTGAATGTCTGAGCGCATCCGCGTGACACGAGGAGTCGTATGGACGAACTGCAAGCTGCCTGGGAAGCGATTCAAGACGGCGATCTCCAGCAGGCGGCCCGCCTGGCGGCCGCCCTGGCCAAGAACGAGCCGGACAACGCCGACGCCTGGTATCTCCTGAGCGAGGCCGTCGAAGGCGAGCGGCAGGCGCTCTTCCGCAAGAAGGCGCTGGCCCTGGATCCGCGCGTCGCCGACCGGTACCGGGAAGAAGCGGCCGCAGAAATGGCCGAAACGGACGCCGGCCTGATGGACGAGGAACCCGAAGCGGCCGAGCTGCCCACCGAGTTTTTCGCCTATCCGGACAACCGGCCGGAGGTGGAGATGCCGGAGGCAGCTGCCGCGGCCGAGCCGGCTGTCACTGCCGCGCCGGCCGCGGCTCCCACGCCGCCCCGCCGGCGGCGGCGGGCGCGCCAGACCAGCGGCGCGAATCTCGCCCTCATTCTGGTCGGGCTGCTGATCCTGATCGTTCTGTACTTTTTTATCACCAGTCTACTCTAGTCAGGAAGCGCACGCGCCAGCAGGCGCCCCGCGAGGGGCAAAGCCGGGGCTTTCTGGCGGTTTGTCCCCCAATCCGACGATTTCCCTATGATCGGACGCAAACCGCGTTCGCCTGTCTTGCCTGACACCCCGAAGGGGTATATATTTTGCAAATGACACACAATGGCACGACCCGTGCCGCCTTTCTGTCGGACCGCGGGCTGGTCCGGGAACAAAATGAGGATTACGTCACCGTCTACGAGCCGGCAACCGCTCAGGACGAGGCGCGCAACGGTCGGGTCTATGTGGTCGCCGATGGGGTCGGGGGAGCGGATGCCGGGGAAATCGCCAGCAGCTTTACCTGCGAACGCACGGTTTTTCACTATCTCGAATCCGACCAGGATCGGGCGTGGGGGCCTCGTCTGCAGGAGGCGATCGAACAGGCCCATCGGGATCTGTGCCACCTGATCGAAAGCCGCACCGACGACCGGCGCATGGGGACGACGCTGGTGGCGGCCGTGCTGGCCGACGGGGAAGCGGTCCTGGCCAATGTCGGCGACAGCCGCGGCTACCACTGGCGGGACGGCGAGATTCGACAGATTACCCGGGATCACAGCCTGGTCGCCAAGCTGCTGGAAGAAGGCATCATCAGCCGGATGGAAGCGGAGGCGCTGAATATCGGCAACATCATTTTACAGAGTATCGGATCTGAACAACCGCCGCAGGTCGACCTGTTTGCGGTTCCCCTGGAGGCCGGCGACTGGCTGCTGCTCTGCTCGGACGGGCTGACCAATCACGTGGCCGACGAGGAGCTGGCGGCCGTAATCGCCGACCACGAGCCAGAAGAAGCCTCGCGCCGGCTGGTCGAGCTGGCCAACGAGCGGGGGGGTTACGATAATATAACGGTCCTCGTGGTAGAATATAAATCGAGTCACGGCCACTCTGCCAACGGCACGGCCTGACGGCCGACGAAAATACGCCCACCGTCCCGGAAAATTTTCAATCGCATCCAAGAGAAAGGCCCTGGCGGCTTCCGGCTGTTCGATTGGCCATTGCTGTCCCGGCCTATGCGCCAGATGGCGCAGCTGATCCCACCGGCCGGCAGCCGGCGGGTTTCCTTATTCCTATTTCCTTTCCGCGAGACGCCTCGCCCCGGCGCTCCGCGATAAAAGACAAACACCTGACCGCAGCAGAGTGCGGTTTTAAAACGATGACATCATTAATTCTGGAGGTTTCATGAAGACCAAGTTACGCATTCTACCGATTGGCGGGCTTGGGGAAATTGGCAAAAATATGACCGCAATCGAGTACGACGATGAGATCATCATCATCGACTGCGGCATCATGTTCCCTGAGAACGACATGCTGGGAGTCGACTACATCATTCCCGACTACAGCTACCTGAAAGACAAAAAAGAGCAGGTCAAGGCGATCCTGTTCACCCACGGGCACGAAGACCACGTGGGGGCGGTGACCCACCTGCTGCAGGAGATCGACGCGCCGACCTATGCCACGCCGCTGACGGCCGGCCTGATCGAGGTCAAGCTGCGCGAGGCCAAACTGCTCAACCGGGTGACGCGGCACGTCATCCAGGCCGGCGACATTCTGAACATCGGGCGGTATTTCAAAGTCGAGCCCTTTCACATGGCGCACAGCATCCCGGACTGCGTCGGCTTTGGCATCACCACGCCGGTGGGGCTGATCGTCCATTCCGGCGACTACAAATTCGACCACACGCCGGTCGACGGCTGGCCGCCCGATTTCGCCAAGCTGGCCGAATTTTCACAGCGCGGGGTGCTGGCCCTGCTGGCCGACAGCACCAACGCGGAGCGCGAGGGGTGGACCGTTTCGGAAACGGCCATTACCGAGGCGATGGACGAGGTGATCGGCGAGGCGCCCGGCCGGGTGATTGTGGCCACCTTCGCCTCGCTGATTTCGCGCATCCAGCAGGTGGCCAACGCCTCCTACAAAAACGGCCGCAAGCTGGCCGTTGTCGGCCGCTCGATGCGCGACAACGTCAAAATGGCCCGCGAAATGGGCTACCTGGATATCCCGGACGACCTGCTGGTCGACATCGACGCGGCCAAAAAGATGCCGCCGAGCAAGGTGACCATCATGGCGACCGGCTCCCAGGGCGAGCCGACGTCGGTCGTCGGCCGGCTGGCCTTCGGTCACAACCGGCAGTTCAGCATCCAGCCGGGAGACACCGTGGTCCTTTCCGCCCATGCGATCCCGGGCAACGAGGAGACGGTCAACCGGATCATCAACCGGCTTTTCCAGCAGGGGGCCAATGTGCTCTACGAGAGCATCGCCCACGTGCACGTCTCGGGACACGCCAGCCGGGAAGAGATGAAGCTGCTGATCAACCTGGTGCGGCCGAAGTTCCTCATTCCGATCCACGGCGAGCTGAAGCACCTGACCCAGCACGCCCGCATGGGCGTCACCCTGGGCATTCCGGAGAGCAACGTGGCCGTGGTGGAGAACGGCACCCCGATTGAGCTGGACGAAAACAGCATCTCGGTCGGGGAGCGGATCCCCGGCGGCTATGTCTACGTCGACGGCAGCGGAGCGGGGGATGTCAACCGGCGGGTGCTGCGCGATCGGGAGCGGCTGGCCGAAAGCGGCGTCTTTTTCGCCGCGATCAAGGTCAACGGCACAGACGTCGTCGGCGAGCCGGATTATATTTCCCGCGGGTTTCTCAACCTGGAGGGGGATATCTTCAAAGGGGTGAACGAGGCGGTGGCCCAGCTGGTGCAGACCCACGCCAATAAGGGGCCGAAGCGGCTGGTCAAGCTGCTGGAAGAGGGGATCAACCGGTATCTCTACAGCGAAACCGGCAAGCGGCCGTGGGTCTTTGTCGTCCTGAAATAGGTCGATTCCACCCGCAAACGGCCAGAAATGAGACGGCCGCCAGCTGGGCTGGCGGCCGTTTTTGTTTGCTGCCCGGCTCAGCGCCGCCGCCAGAAGTGGACGAGGCGGCGCAGAACGATAAACCAGACGACGGCGATGAGGGGCCAGCCGACGGCCGCGATCGAGCCGCGGGTCTGCAGGTCGAGGGCGATCAGCCAGATCGTGCCGGCCGCGGCGCTGGCGACCATGACGACCAGGGCCCAGGCTTCAAATTTTGACATGCTTTCAGGCTGCTCCGAAAAAAATGCGAGGGATCGGCACCGCGGCCGGCGGCCGATCCCTCGCGGGGTTCATGGGGCAGGATGGGGCGGCGCCCCGACTCGATCTACATCTTCAGCATATTTCGCAGGACGTAGTGGAGGATGCCGCCGTTCCGATAGTAGTCGACCTCGACCGGGGTGTCGATGCGGCAGATTGTATCAAAGGTGACGGTGCGGCCGCCGGCCTTGCGGGCCTGCAGGGTGATCGTCTGCCCCGGCTTGAGGTCGTCGGTCAGGTTGAGGGTTGAATAGACCTCGGTCCCGTCCAGGCCGTAGGTGTCGAGACTTTCCCCCGGCTTGAACTGCAGGGGAAGCACCCCCATGCCGACCAGGTTGCTGCGGTGGATGCGCTCGTAGCTCTGGGCCAGGACGAGACGCACGCCGAGCAGCAGGGTTCCCTTGGCCGCCCAGTCGCGGGAGGAGCCCATGCCGTAGTCCTTGCCGGCCACGACCATGAGCGGGGTCTGGTCCGCCTTATATTTCAAGGAGGCGTCGTAGAGCTGCATCACCTCGCCGGTGGGCAGGTAGGTCGTCCAGCCCCCTTCCGTGTCGGGGGCGAGCTGGTTGCGGAAGCGAATGTTGGCGAAGGTGCCGCGGGTCATGACCTGGTCGTTCCCCCGCCGGGAACCGTAGGAGTTGAAGTGCGGCGGTTCGATATCCCGCTCGAGCAGGTAGGCGGCGGCCGGGCTGGTGCGCGAAATCGCCCCGGCCGGCGAGATGTGATCGGTGGTGACCGAGTCTCCCGCCTTGACCAGGAGCCGGGCGTTCTCGATGTTGCCGATTGGCCGGACTTCCGGGGTCAGGTCGAGGAAGAAAGGCGGCTCCTGGATGTACGTCGAATCGGGATCCCACGGATAGAGCTCGCTGCTGCTGGTCGGGATGGCGTTCCAGGTTTCATTCGAGGTGTAGGCCTCGCCGTATTCCTTTTCGAACATGCCCGGGTCGATCGAGGCGGTGACGACCTCCTGGACCTCTTCGTTGCTGGGCCAGATGTCTTTGAGATAGACCGGCTCGCCGGCCGCGTTGGTGCCGATCGGATCCTCGGCCAGGTTGATGTCGGTCGTGCCGGCCAGGGCGTAGGCGACGACCAGCGGCGGGCTGGCCAGGAAGTTGGTGCGGGTCAGCGGGTGGACCCGCCCCTCGAAGTTCCGGTTGCCGCTGAGGACCGAGGAGACGACCAGGTCCCCTTCCTGGATGGCGCTGACGACCGATTCCGGCAGGGGGCCGGAGTTGCCGATGCAGGTCGTGCACCCGTAGCCGACGGTGTGGAAGCCGAGCGCCTCCAGGTAGTCCATGAGGCCGGCCTTTTCCAGGTAGTTGGTGACGACCTTGGAGCCGGGGGCGAGGCTGGTCTTGACGTATGGCTTGACCGACAGCCCTTTTTCGACCGCCTTCCTGGCCAGGAGGCCGGCGCCGATCATGACGCTGGGGTTGCTGGTGTTGGTGCAGGAGGTGATGGCGGCGATGACGACATCGCCGTGCTTCATTTCGATCTGGGCGCCGTTCCGAAAGGTGCCGGTGCGGTCGAGCTCGTCTTCCCTGAGCCCCAGCCCCTGGGGACCGGTCGGCGCGACGAGCACTTCGCGGAAGCGCTTTTTCAGGTCGGTGAGCAGGATGCGGTCCTGCGGCCGCTTCGGCCCGGCCAGGCTGGGCTGGACGGTCGACAGGTCGAGCTCGAGCGTGTCGGTGTACTCGGAATCGGGGGTGGTCGGATCGTACCAGAGGCCGTTGAGCTTGCAGTAGCGCTCGACGAGGTCGATCTGGCCGGCCGGCCGGCCGGTCAGCTTCATGTAGGCCAGGGTCTGCTCGTCGACGGGGAAGAAGCCGCAGGTCGCCCCGTATTCGGGCGCCATGTTGGCGATGGTGGCCCGGTCGGCCAGGGTCATGGTGGGGACGCCAGGGCCGTAGAATTCGACGAACTTGCCGACAACTCCTTTCTGCCGCAGCATCTGGGTGACGACCAGGACGAGATCGGTGGCGGTCGACCCTTTCGGCAGCTTGCCGGTCAGCTTGAAACCGATGACGTCGGGAGTGAGCATGTAGATCGGCTGGCCCAGCATGACCGCCTCCGCTTCGATGCCGCCGACGCCCCAGCCGAGGACGCCGAGCCCGTTGATCATCGTCGTGTGGGAGTCGGTGCCGACGAGTGTGTCGGGGAAGAGCGTCTGGCCATCCCCTTCTTCCCGTCCCATGACGACCTGGGCCAAATATTCGAGGTTGACCTGGTGGACGATGCCGGTGGCCGGGGGGACGACGCGGAAGTTGTCGAAGGCCTCTTTGCCCCACTTGAGGAATTCATACCGTTCCCGGTTGCGGACAAACTCTTTTTCGGCGTTGATAAAGAGGGCCGCGGCCGAGCCGAAGGCGTCGACCTGCACCGAGTGGTCGATGACCAGGTCGACCGGCACCTGCGGATTCACTTTTTTGGGGTCGCCGCCGAGGCGGGCCATGGCGGAGCGCAGGGCGGCCAGGTCGACCACGGCCGGCACGCCGGTGAAGTCCTGCAGGATCACCCGGCCGGGCATGAAGGCGACTTCCGGCCGCTCGTCCGTCCGGGCCGGCCAGCCGGCCAGCGTGCGCACGTCCTCCTCGGTAATAATGTAGTCGTCGCAGTTCCGGAGGACCGCCTCCAGCAGAATTTTGATCGAAAAAGGGAGCCGGTCGATTTGGGCGATGCCGTCTTCCTGCAGCTTTGCCAGTCGATAATAGACCGTGTTTTCGCGTCCGGGGAAGGGGGTGCGGGCGCCGAAGACATCCTGAACAGCCATATGATCACCTCGTGTTATTCTGTCAAAACCGCCGGCAGCGGTTCTGGCCTGTTTTCAAGCGTGGAAAAAGTAAAAGTGGTCGCGTGGGGACGGCCGGTCGTGCCGCGGGGCCGCCCGGGCGAACCGAACGGAGCCTGATCAGTTTATTATAACGGACACGCAGGGGATCGGCTAAGGGTCGCCGAGCTGGTCGCCGTAGGCGAAGAGGGCGGGCCAGCCGCCGGTATGCCAGAAGAGGATGCGCTGGGTGCGGGTGAAGGCGCCCCAGCGGATGAGGTCGATGAGGCCGCCCATGGCCCGGCCGGTGTAGACCGGGTCGAGGAGAATCCCCTCTTTCTGGGCCAGCAGCTCGATCGCCTCCCGCTCCAGTTCGGTCATGACGCCGTAGCCGGGTTCGATGAAGTCGTCGTTGACCTCGACCTCCTTGAGCAGCCCGATCGTGCCCAGGCCGAGGTGGGTGGCGGTGGCGGTGGCCAGGGCGGCCACCTGGGCGCGCAGATCGTCGGCCGGCCGGTCGATCGAGATGCCGAGCACCTTACCGCGGAAGTCGTAGACATG
>JBFFZG010000145.1:0-12032 GCA_041568735.1 Promineifilaceae bacterium (SeqCode) | reverse complement strand
GGATCAAACTCTCCATATTGGTTATGCTTCCTTGCAGAAGCCTAGGTTCAATCCGTCTTACTTCTTGGTTCGTACTCCACTCAAAGGGCAGCAGTTCGCCTGCCCTTCAGCGTCCTTACCACTATTCAGCTGTTAACGTACCACTGCTTTTTTCCCGGAAAATCCAAAAACCGATCAAACCCATGCCTTCAACGGATTGGTTGAAAGTGTGTTTCGTTCGGTTTTCAACAGGTTGTTGATGTTCAGGCTTTCCCGAGAGCGAATAGAAGTTTACGCCAAGCCCCGACAGGTGTCAAGAGCAATTGGGCAAATTTAGGGTTTTTGACCTGTTTCTATGGAATGCCGTTTTATTCGCTCAATATTCATACATCGTCAGTCCAATCGAGTATAATAGCAGGGTAGTTAGACCCACCGGCCGCTCAGAACAGACCCGCTATAATTAAGAAGGTCGCCTGCCATTCAGAAGCCGCCGGGGTGTTCTTATCCGAACCACCGGCCGGCCGATATAGCCAGCCACTCAAGAAATGAAGGGCTCAATCGGGACGGGATGACCCCGTTAATATTTTCTATGAATGCCACAAAATGGGTGAAGATCTACGAAACATACGGCACGATGGACGCCGAACTTCTGGTCGGCCGGCTCCACGCCGAAGGGATTCCGGCCAGGTATTGGGCGGAGAGCGCCGGCCGGGCCCTTGGACTGACCGTCGGCAAGCTCGGTTCCGCCTACGTGGAGGTACCAGAATCGTTCGCCGCCAAGGCGCGTGCAGTCGTCGCTACCGATTTCACCGCCGATCGGATTGACGACCTGGAAGAATGAGGCAAAAGACCCGCCGGAATCGATGATCAGTGAACAAATGGCCAAAAATTTGTTACATTTATTACTTATTTTCGGCCGTCCGGTCGTGTTTAATACCTCCAATATTTTCGTCTCTCCCTGCCCGGCCCCCAGGCGAATGGGAGGGATTGACCGGACGACAGCCTATCAGGCCTTGATTTCTTAGGGAGGTGATCGATGACAGACTCAACCTGGACCAACGAAAATGATCTGATGCTGAATAAACCCCCGCAGCGGATCTGGCAGATTGTCGCAGTTGTGGTTGTCCTGGTGGCGACCATTTCCTTCGTCCTTTACAACGCCCTGCAGAGCGGCGGAACCCAGCTCTACCTCACCGTAAACGAATATATGGCCGACGAAGCCCGATTAGCCACCCGGGATGTCCGGGTCTCCGGGTGGGTTGTCGGCGAAACGATCGAATACACCCAGATCAGCGCTGATCAATCCCGGCTGGAATTTGATATCGTCGACGATTTACAAAACCCCACCCGTCGGCTTCACATCGTCGCCTACAACGAGCCTAAACCCGATCTCCTGCAAAACCAGGCACAGGCCCTCGTCGAAGGACGTGCCGGTGAGCCTGGCACCTTCGTCGCCAACAAGGACGGGCTCCTCCTCAAATGCCCGACCCGGTATGAAGGTGAAGAGACAATCTTAAACGAAGGATAAGTGATGTTTGCCGATCTGGGCCATGCCGCCATCCGAATTTCCCTGCTGTTCGCCATCTTTACAGCCGTCGGCTCACTGATCGGGATCGCGGTTGGCCGCCGGGACCGGGCCAGAGCCCGTCTCTGGATCGAAAGCGCGCGCAATGCGACCCTGGTCACCTTCCCCCTGCTCCTCATTGCCTGCGCCATTATGGTCGCGGCCCTGCTGCGGAACGATTTTTCGATCGAATACGTACGGCAGGTCACCACGATCAATACACCTACCTTCCTCAAGGTGACCTCGCTCTGGGGTGGTCAGGCCGGCTCACTTCTTCTTTGGAATGTGCTTCTGGCCGGATTCCTCGCCGCCGCCTGGCTGCGAAAATCGGATGAGCGGGAGCTCATGCCTTACGCCCTGCTCGTCGGCAGCTTCACCCAGATATTTTTTCTCTACCTGACCTCCTTCCCGGAGGATCCCTTCGCCCGCGCAGCCTTTGTCGCCGCCGACGGAAATGGCCTGAGCCCGCTGCTCCGCCACCCCCTGATGATTCTCCACCCCCCCATGCTCTACCTGGGGTATACCGGCTTCGTCGTTCCCTTCACCTTCGCCATCGCCGCCTTGATGACCGGCCGGCTCGACGACGGCTGGATTCGCATCACCAGGCGCTGGACCCTGGCCGCCTGGCTGTTTCTCAGCCTTGGCCTGATCCTGGGCGGTCGCTGGGCCTATGACGTGCTTGGCTGGGGCGGCTATTGGGCCTGGGACCCGGTGGAAAACGTCGCCTTTATCCCATGGCTGACAGGCACCGCGTTTCTGCATTCGGTCATGATCCAGGAAAAACGCGGCATGTTTAAAATGTGGAATATCGTCCTCATCATCGCGACTTATCTCCTGGTCATCTACGGCACCCTGATCGTCCGCACCGGTCTGCTCCAATCGGTCCACGCCTTCGCTAAATCGGATATCCAATGGGTCTTTTTCGGCTTCATGTCCGGTATGCTGATATTTTCCACCTTCTGGGCCACCTGGCGGGCCAGCGCGCTGCGCAGCCAGAATTACCTGCGGTCGCTGCTTTCCCGGGAGGCCGCTTTTCTCTTTAACAATTTTATTATCGTGGCGATCTCCTTAATCGTCTTCGTCTTCACCAATTTCACCCTGCTCTCTGAATTCTTCGTCGGCCAGGAATACGGCGTCGGACCGGAAACCTACAACATGGCCACCGGTCCCCTTTTCGCCCTCCTGCTGGTGCTGATGGGGGTGGCACCGCTGACGATGTGGTACCGGTCGAGCCTTCGCTCGCTCGGCCGGCAGAGTCTGTGGCCGGCTCTCGTCGCCCTGGTCATCGTTCTGGGGCTCCTGGTCTGGGGCATTCGCAGCTGGGGTGCCCTGGTCGGTTTTTGGATCGTCATCTTCTCGGTCATCCTGACGCTCCTGGAATTCGTCCGCGCCGCCCGCGCCCGGGTGCGCCGGTCTGGGGAAGGGTGGCTGTCGGCTCTGCGCCAGCTCTTTGTCCGCAATCAGCGCCGCTACGGCGGGTATCTCATTCATCTCGGGGTTCTCGTCATGGCCTTTGGCATTATCGGGACGGAATTTTTCCAGGTCGATCGCCAGGTCTTTCTCAATATCGGTGACCGGGCCACACTCAACAACTATACAATCGAATTCAGGGGAACCCGCTTCTACCAGGAACTCGACGTCAGCGTGGCCGAAGCGGAGGTTCTGGTTTACGATCAGTCCGGCCGCCTCCTGACCACCCTCTACCCCCATACGAATATCTTCCAGGATGGCCAGGGGATGACCATTCCCGACGCCCGCTCCAACCTCATCGAAGACTTCTATATGATCCTGGTCAACTGGGAAGGGGTTTCTGAAACGGGCGCTACCATCCGCATGTATCTCAATCCGCTGATCAACTGGGTCTGGCTCGGCGGGCTGGTATTTATCGTCGGCACCCTGATCGCCGCCTGGCCGGATCCGCTCGATGAAAAAATCGCCGCGGCTGAACAGAAGCGATTTTCGCTGGCGATTGGGGACTGAAAGCACGATGGCTATCAAGCAGTTTCCCTCCCTCAGGTTGTGGCTCCTGCCCCTCATCGCCCTCTTTCTGCTGTCAGTGGGCCGGCCGGCGGCCGCCCAAGAGGGCGGTGTGACCGATGACGACGTCAATGACGTCGCCCGTCAGCTTTTTTGCCCGACGTGTGCCACCACCCCGGTCGATGTCTGCCCGACCCAGGTCTGCGCCGATTGGCGGGAAGAAATCCGCAATCAGCTGGCAGCCGGCCGCACCGAACAGCAAATTCTCGAGTATTTCTCCGATCGATACGGAGAAGGGGTCCTGGCCAATCCCCCGGCCAGCGGTTTTGGCCTCCTGGTCTGGATCGCCCCGGTCGTCATCTTTCTGGCCGGCGTCTTCGTCTTTGCCCGCTACCTGAGAGTCCTGCGGCAAAACGCGGCCGCGACGGGGGGCGATGCGGCCGGCACGCCGGCTGCGAGTGAGCCGGCCGATCCCTACCTGACCAGGCTCGAGCAGGAGCTCGACCAGGAATAAGCCGCCCATTGGCCAAACGACCCTCGCCATGGATAAAATGAAGCGGGATGATCCCATCCCGCTATTTTTTTCTCTGTCTCCGGGCCGTCTGGCTGCCCGGGACCAGCAAATGCAGGCTGGAGGAGGTTTCCCATGAGTGACGACGACCTGGATCGCGATCAGCTGCAGAAGGATATCCTGGCGCTTTACCGGCGGGAACACGAAGCCATGGGGGAGGCGGGTACGGCCATGCGGCTGGACTGGGGGGCCGATATGAACCGGCGCTGGCACCTGCACGACACCTTGAAGCGGCGTGGGGTTCTGGTTTTCCCCCACGCCGGGGTGGCCGACTGCGGCCATCAGATCGCCGCCTGCGTGCACGCCGCCCTGGACAGTGGCGCCGAAACCGTGGTCGTGATCAGCGTGCTCCATGCCTTCACGCACGAAATGGAAATGGCCCGGCGCCGCGTAGCCGCCGGCGGGGATCCGTCCGCCGAGCCGTTTTGGGGCATCCAGGGTCCCGGCCTCGACGGCCGGCGGGAATGGGAGGGGGATCATGCCCTGATGAGCTGGCGCCATTTCTGGCAGGCGGAAATCGCCCGCCGCCGCCTGAACAACCCGCCCCGTGTTCTGGAGCGGTACCCCTACCTGGCCGGCGGCCGTCCCGAATCCCTGCCGGGGATCGACCGGCTGGCCGAGGAGGTGCGAGAGGCGGTCATCGTCTCGACAGCCGATCCCTTCCACCACGGCATCGGGTATGGAACGCCGGCCGATGAGGCCTTTTATCCGGACCAGGAAGGGCTCATGAAAGCCCGGCGTGAGATCGAAAAAGGGATCGAGATTCTCGCGCGAGGGGACTACTGGGGCTACAACCAGCACTGCATGGAAGCCAAAAGCGATGCCCGGGATGCCGGACAGGTGTTTCGCTATCTCCGCGGGCCGATGACCGGACGCGTGCGCGATATCACCTACAGCGATGCCAGCGAGCTATACGACGCTTCCCCACCAACCTGGGTGGCCGCTCCCTTGATCGAATGGCTGCCCGTTTAGACTGCCGGCCGCTGGCGCACATGGAAACCATTCGCTCCGCATCCGCCTTTGGCCGCGTCCACCTGCCCCAACACGAGGTAAACCTCCTCCTGCAGTGGACGCTCGGGGTGACCGGATCTTACCTGATCGCCAACGACGATGAGCCCCTTTCCGCTGACCAATCCAGGCTGTTTCGGCAGGGTGTGGCCCGGGTGGCCGCCGGTGAGCCCCTGCCGTATGTCACGGGCAGCGCCCCCTTTTATCACTATCGCTTCCACGTCACGCCGGACGTGCTGATTCCCCGTCCGGAAACCGAAGGGCTCGTTGAAGGGGCGCTGGCCTTTCTCCGAACGAGAACTTATCCTCGGATTGTCGACGTGGGGACCGGCAGCGGCTGCATCGCGGTTTCCCTGGCAGGCGCACTCGATGAATGGGGGCTGGCGGCCGATATCACGGCCGTCGACCTGTCCCCGGCAGCCCTAACGATCGCCCGGAACAATTTCCGGCGCCTGATCCAACCGGACGGCCCGGCCGCCGTGCACTTTGTCCAGGGGGATTTGCTGACCGCTTTTTCCGGCCCCTTCGATCTCATCGTCGCCAACCTGCCCTATATCACCGACGAGGAATGGGGGGATCTGCCGCCGTCCGTCCGGGAACATGAACCGGCAATGGCTCTGCGCGGTGGCCGCCACGGGACCGACCTGATTGACCGTCTCCTCGAACAGGCCAGGGGCGAAATCCACCCTGACGGGCTGATATTATTAGAAATCGGTTGGCGCCAGGCGGCTCGCGTTGCGGCCACGGCCCAGTCCATATTCTCTGGAGCGGCCGTTTCCTGCCTGAAAGATTTCGCCGGCCATGACCGGACGATTGAAGTTAGGCTACAATAGAGTCTGGGCGGGGAATCTCTCCGTCATAATTACAGGATGGAAAACCGGTTTTAGACCATGTCCTCGATTCTCGCCATCATTCTTTCCGGCGCTGCCGTGATCGCCATTCTCTACGCCTATTCGAATATCCGGCAGGGAGGCGCCAGGGTTTATACCCTCGAACGGGAGGCGATTCTGCGCCGGGGGTCGACCGCGATGTTCCTGGGTACCGGTCTGCTGATAGTCAGCGTCGCCATGCTGCTCTACCAGAATCAGCAGGCCGCCTCAGATGAAGGCGGAACCCCGGTTTCGACCTCATCCTTCCAGACAACCGAGGAAGGAGATGTCATCATTGCCAATACGCCGGCCGCGCGCTCGGGTGAAGGCAATCAGCTGCCGGCGCTGGAGACGATTACCCCGACGCCGACGCTCGATCCCCTGGTGCCAACGGCCACGCCGACACCGATAATCATCCGGGGCTTCGTCACTGGCACCGGTGGTAATGGGCTCTATCTGCGCACGACACCGGGCGGCGAGCAGATTACGATTCTCCAGGAGGATGAATTTGTGACTGTCCTGGAGGGCGAAGGGCGCGTGGAACAGAATGGGGTGAGCTGGGTCAAAGTACGCACGTTCCTGGGCGACGAAGGATGGGTGGCGGCCGATTTCCTTGAATTAGAGGGACGGTAGCCGGCCGGCCGCCGGGATCGTTTCCCGCCCCGTCTTATGTGGGACCGGACTTCTCAGAGAACAGGCGGATAACCACCATCTATGCTTATCGGAATTGACGCCAGTCGCACGACCAGCGACCAACCGACCGGAACCGAAGCTTATGCCTACCACCTGATCCGCAGCCTGATCCCCATGACTGCCGGTCGCCACCGGCTCCGACTCTATTTCAATTCCCCCCCTGCCCGCGGGCTGTTTCCCGAATCCGACTACGTCGAACAGGTGGTGATTCCCTTTCCCCGGCTCTGGACCCACATTCGGCTGGCGGCGGAACTCCACCTCCACCCGCCAGATGTCTTTTTCACGCCTGCCCATGTCATCCCCCTGACCTACCGCCGACCCAGCGTGGCCACCGTACACGATCTGGGCTACCACTTTTTTCCCGATGCCCACACCCTGCAGCAGCGGCTGTACCTCCGCTGGAGCACCCGGCATAATGCGGTTCGGGCTACCCGCATTCTGGCCGATTCGGAAGCCACCAAGCGGGATCTCATGCACTTTTACGATATCCCGGCGGAAAAAATTCGAATCGTCTACCCCGCGCTCGACCCCCGTTTTTTGCGCGAAATCAGCACCGGCCGGGCATTGAAGGGAACGACCAAACACCCCTATCTGCTCTTCTTAGGCACCCTGCAGCCGCGCAAAAATGTGCTGCGCATCGTCGAATCCTTCGCCGAAATCGCCGAACAGTTCCCCCACAATTTAATCCTGGCCGGAAAGGCGGGCTGGCGCACCGATGCCCTCATGCAGCAGATTCGCAGCCTGGATTACGAGATTCAAAATCGGATATTTATTACGGGATTTATCGCCGAGGAAGGGAAAGCGCCCCTGATCGCCGGCGCCGATCTCCTGCTCTATCCCTCGCTCCATGAAGGTTTCGGCTTCCCCCTGCTCGAAGCCAATGCCTGCGGCACGCCGGTCATCGCCAGCAATACCAGCTCCTTGCCAGAGCTGGCTGGCGACGGAGGAGCGTTGCTGATCGAACCTGAGGATACACGAGCGCTGACCGGCGCCATTCACTATCTGCTGACCAATCGGGAAGCCCGAGAGGGGCTGATTGAAAAGGGATATGCCAATGTCCGCCGCTTTAACTGGAAGATGGCGGCCGCCGAAGCCCTCGCCCAGCTCGAATTCGCCGGCAGCTACCAGCCAGCCTGACCCTTCCCCTCTATTTGCGCTGCACGGCCGGATCCTGGCGCCAGACCTGGTAGGAATAGACAACCAGAATCAGGATTAGAAGGAGCAGCGACCCGATCAGGAAATAAACCCAGAAACCGATCGGCGTGATGAACGCCGAGAGCACCATCAGCAGGCCGGTGGCGATAAAGAGCCGGCCGCCGAGCCGGTGGGTTTTGTTCCAGGACAGCTCGCTTGAGAGCGTCCACGGCGTGCGGATGCCGAAGAAAAAATTACTGCGAATTTTTCCCATAAAGTTTCCAATTACGACGAACATGATGCCGACCAGCCCGAAAATCAAGCCGCCCATATCAACTGGATAGCCCAGCCCGGCCAGGATGACCGCGGTGTGAATGCCGGCCAGAATAACCAGCAGAACCCCCCAAACGGCCTTATAGGCCTTCATCGATTGGGCCAGGTTCTCCCGGCGGGGGTCGAATCGTGGAATAAAGTACAGGAGCAGCACCACCAGCACACCGATTCCCGGTGTAACCAGGAGGGCCTCCGCTTTGCTCCCCAACCGGTCCGGCTGTCCATCGACACCCCAGTGGACCGGCAGGCGGGCTTCGGCCGGGATCTGGTCCCACGCCCAGGCGGTCACGCCCAGCATCAGGACCAAGACGATCCCGCTCAGGATCAATATGACATTCAAATTAGGATTGGCCTGGTTCTTCATCTGCTTCACTCACACTCAAATCGACTTTGAAGGCCTGCATCATCGCCAGGAGCGCTTCTTCCAGAACGGATACATTCAACCGGTAGACGATCTGGTTTCCCAATTTCGTCCCCTGGATCAGATCGGCATTTTTCAGGACGTTAAAATGGCGCGAAAGGGTCGGCCGGGCAAACGGAAATTGATCGGATAGCTCCCCCGCGGTCATGTCCCGGTCGCGCAGGAGCTGGAGGATTTTACGCCTCGTGGGATCGGCCAGAGCTTTGTACACTTTTGTCGCCATATCAAGTAATTTTCTATTTAGCTAACAAGCTAAATAATATTGTAGCCGATTATTTCCCGCGCTGTCAAGTGAGTCGACTCAATCTTCTGCCGATCGAATCGAACCAGCGCAGGCAAAGTTTTTCCTGAACCGCCAATGACAGCTATCGGGGGTTATGCTAGACTTGGACCATCCTGATTCGCCGGTTTTTTCTGGAGAGAGAAACCCGTCCCTCATGACTGTCGATTGGCCATTTTTGCTCACCGGCTGGACTTTCCGGCCGCTTCTGCTGCTGGGCGTCGCGCTGATCCTCGTCCTGTACCGCCGCGGCCTGGCGGCCGGTGAGAGGCCGGTCACCCCCCAACAGCCGCGCCGCTTCGCCCTGAGCCTCGGTCTGCTGATATTCGCCCTGATGTGCCCGATCAACGCCCTGGTCAATGACTTCTTGTTCATGCGCATCGGCCAGCACCTCCTGGCCATCAGCCTCTTTCCGGCCACTTTCATGGGCTCCGATCCGCTGCCGATCCTCTTTGCCGGGCTCCCCGGCCCATGGCGCTTCTCCCTGAGTAAGCTGGCTTCGCAGCACCAGGCGACCCTCAAAAATTTGACCCCCAAAGGGGCCTGCTGGTTCGCCTTCGTGGCAGCCGTCTGGCTGTGGTACGACCCGGCGCTGCTGGCGCTGACCACCCGCTCCCCATTTATTTACGACCTGGCCCTGGCTACCATGATCGGCGGCGCGCTCCTGCACTGGTGGCATGTCACCGCCGCCCGACCGCACCTGCACGGCCGGCTCCCCGGACTGACCCACATGGGTTACACAATCGCCGGGGCCGCCCCCCTGAAGATTCCGGGACTCATTTTTCTGATCGCCGTGGTCCCGATTTACAGCTTTCCGTCCGGCCGCATCCTCGGCTACGCGATCGATCCTCTGTTGAGCCAGCAGCTCGGCGGCATGCTTGTCTGGGCGCTCGGCGGGATTGTCTATTCCTCGACCGCCTTTGGGTTTTTTGCCGGCTGGATGGGTCGGGAAGCCAGCAAACCCGAACAACCCCGCACGCACTGGGATAACGAAGAAAAACTGATCGCCCCCCACCTGGAATAACGGCCGCGACCGGCTCCAGAGCTGGTCAGAACATTTGTTTCATGGGATAATGGACCAACTGCTGTCCATCCTGGCCGGCTGGCGCTCCAATAAAAAGAACCCATTCGCCAAGGAATCCATGAAATTGACCCCCCTCTCGATCATTGAAGCCCGCCGGCTGGCCGTTGCCGCCCAGATGCTGGCCGCGCCCCGGCTCAAACCCGACCTGGAATCGATGAAAACCATTCTGCGCCGGCTGCGCTGCCTGCAGCTCGATCCAATCCGCGCCGTCGAACGGACGCAGTACCTCGTCCTCTGGAGCCGGCTGGGTGCCTACGACCCGGCGCTGCTCCACCGGCTCTCCGACGAGCGCTTTCTCTTCGAATATTGGGCTCACGCCGCCTCCCTCGTCCTCACCGAGGATTTTCCCCTGCATCGGGAGCTGATGGCGCGCTACGGCCAGACGTTCGGCAGCGCCTCATCCAGACGGCTCCATGCCTGGGTCCTGGAAAACCAGGCGTTGAAGGCCTATATTCTCGAGGAACTCGAAAAAAAGGGGCCGCTGCTGACGCAGGATTTCGATGACCGGGCCAACATCACCTGGGAATCCGGCGGCTGGTCATCCGGGCGCAGCACCGTTTACATGCTCGACTACCTCTGGACACGGGGGGAAATCCTGGTCGACAAACGGGACGGGTTGAAGCGCTGGTGGAACCTGGCCGACCGGGTTCTGCCGGCTCCTTATCGCCTCAACGGCCAGGCAACGCGCCTCACCTCCCGTGAAATTACCTACGAAGCGGCCCAAAAGGCGCTCCTTGCTCTGGGCATCGGCCGGGAAAAGGACATCCGCAACCACTTTATCGAAAAGCGCTACCCGTATCTCAAAGAGACCCTGCGGCGTCTTCAAGACGAGGGGCGCATCTTCCCGGTCACCGTCGCGGACGATGCCTGGGGTCCCGGCTGGTACATCCATGCCGACCACTTGGCTACGCTCGACGCGATCCGGTCCGGCCGTTTTGAAGGCAGAACCACCCTTCTATCCCCGTTCGACAACCTGATTCGCAACCGCGATCGGACTGAATTGATGTGGGATTTTTTCTACCGCATCGAAATTTACGTGCCAAAAAACCAACGGGAATACGGCTACTATGTGCTGCCCATTCTCCACCACGATCGCCTGATCGGCCGGATCGACCCGCGTATGGATCGAAAGAAACAGGAGCTGGCCGTCAATGCCATCTACCTGGAAGCAGACGCCGAAGCCATTCCAGGCGCTGCCGAAGCAGTCCGGGCGGCGCTTGCCGATCTCGGCCGCTTCCTGGGCGCCGCCCGCATCGTTTACGGGGACAACATCCCGGCCGCCTGGCAGCCCTGGCCGGCCGTGCAGTCCCTGGCCTGATCCGGTGCTGGCGGCCCACCCCACCACGATAAATGGTTCGTTGTTATTTTTGACCCCCACGGTCGATTCGGGTAGAATTTTCACTTGCACATGGCGGGTGTAGCGTAGCGGTTAACGCGTCTGGTTGTGGCCCAGAAGACCGTGGGTTCGAATCCCACCACTCGCCCTCCAAGGTCGCCGAACAGGCGGCCTTTTTTTTTGACAAGTGGGCTGATCTCCGGCGCCAGCCGGTTTCCCCAATCCCCGGCCGATCTCCCCCCCGGCCGCTGGTCAGCCGGCCCTGCGGCTGGTAAACTGATCGGGATGATCCCCGCTGGCGGCAAACCAGGTCGAGCAATGACACATTTTCTGGCCAATCTCAAAATCGGTCACGCCACCGACGAGCGACACCACACCGGCTGCACCGTCTTCATCTGTCCCCAGGGAACGACGGCCGGGGCCGACCTGCGCGGTATGGCGCCCGGGAGCCGGGAAATCACACTGCTCGATCCGCTGAAATCCGTGCCGGCCATCAATGCCGTGCTGTTCACAGGGGGGAGCGCCTTTGGCCTGGCCGCCGCCGACGGCGTCATGCGCTACTTCAACGAGCGGGGAATTGGACACCCAACCCCGATTAAACCGATTCCGATCGTGCCGGCGGCCGTCATTTACGACCTCTTTCTCAACGGCGGAGCGCGCCAGCCGGACGCGGAAATGGGGTACAGCGCCTGCCTGGCCGCCGAAAACGGCGCTCAGCCGGCCGAAGGCTGCGTCGGCGCCGGCGCCGGCGCGACCGTCGGCAAGTGGTCCGGTCCCGGCCGC